>JBKOYY010000029.1:0-56005 GCA_046725615.1 Pseudomonadota bacterium | reverse complement strand
AGCGAGGCGCTCATCCGCTCTTTGACGCCCGAGGACATGGGCGCCCAGTCCATGCCCGACGCCAGCCCGACCAAATGGCACCTGGCCCATACGACCTGGTTCTTCGAGACGTTCATCCTCGTGCCGAGACAACCGGGCTATCGGGTGTTCGACCCGCGCTTCGGCTATCTCTTCAACTCGTATTACGAAGCGGTCGGCCCTCGTCAGCCACGGCCCGCGCGGGGTCTCATCACCCGCCCGTCGCTCGCCGACGTCCTGGCCTACCGCGCCCACGTCGACGCGGCGATGGAGCGCCTGCTCGCCACCGGCGCCGGGGAGGCGGCTGACCTGCTCGACCTGGGCCTGGCTCATGAGGAACAGCATCAGGAGCTGATCCTGATGGACATCCTTCACCTCTTCGCCCAGTCGCCGTTGGCCCCGGCGTTCGCCCCGCCGAAGCCGGCCGGCCCCCCCGTCGAGGCGACCGCGCTCGGCTATGTCGATTTCGCAGGTGGTCTGGTGGACATCGGCCATTCGGGTCCCGGTTTCGCCTTCGACAACGAAGGGCCGCGACATCGCGTTTGGCTGGAGCCGTTCCGCCTGGCCGACCGGCTGGTGACCAACGGCGAATGGCTCGCCTTCATGGCCGACGGCGGCTACGAGCGGCCGGAATTCTGGCTGGCGGACGGCTGGGCGATGGTCCGCGCCGAGGGCTGGCGCGCCCCGTTCTACTGGCGCGAGGCGGACGAGGGCTGGCGGGTGATGGCCCTGACCGGGCTTCGGCCGCTGGACCCCGCCCAACCGGTCAGCCACGTCAGCTACTACGAGGCCGACGCCTATGCCGCGTGGGCCGGCGCACGCCTGCCGACGGAGGCGGAGTGGGAGCACGCCGCGCAAGCAGCGCCGCTCGACGGCAATTTCGCGAGTTCGGGCCGGTTCTCAGCCCAGCCGGCCGCGCCGGGCGAGGGGCTCCGCCAGATGTTCGGCGACCTCTGGGAATGGACCCGCAGCGCCTATCTGCCCTACCCGGGGTTCCGCCCCGCAGCGGGCGCGGTCGGCGAATACAACGGCAAGTTCATGTCGGGTCAGTTCGTTCTGCGCGGGGGCTGCTGCGCCACGCCCGCCGGTCACGTCCGACGCACGTATCGCAACTTCTTCTTCCCGCAACAGCGGTGGATGTTCTCAGGCGTCCGCCTCGCGCTCGACGGCGCCGGGGAAGGCGCCCATCCCTCGGACCTGGAGGCCGACGTGACGGCTGGCCTGGCCCGCCCGCGCAAGGCGATCCCGCCCAAGCACTTCTACGACGCCGAGGGCTCGCGCCTGTTCGAGGCGATCACCGAGCTGCCGGAGTACTATCCGACCCGGACCGAGGTCGCGCTGCTCCAGCGGTCGGCGTCGGAGATAGCCCAGCTCATCCCCGATGGCGCGGCGCTGGTCGAATTCGGCAGCGGCGCCAGCACCAAGACCCGTATCCTGCTCGACGCCGCGCCTCAGATCGCCGTCTACGCGCCTATCGACATCAGCGCCTCGGCCCTGCAGGCGGCGGCGCGGGCCATCCGGGCCGACTACCCGCACCTAGCCGTGGCTCCGCTGCGGGACGACTTCACCAACGCCCTGCGGCTGCCGTCCGAGACCCCGGGCCGGCCGGTGGTCGGCTTCTTCCCGGGGTCCACGATCGGCAACTTCACGCCGGACGAGGCACGGGCGTTCCTGGTTGGCGCGCGCCGTCTGCTCGGGGCGGGCGCCGCCTTCCTGGTCGGCATCGACCTCGTCAAGGATCCCGCGACCCTGGTGGCGGCCTATGACGACGCCCAGGGCGTGACGGCGGCGTTCAACAGGAACCTGCTGACGCGCATCAACCGCGAGCTGGGCGGGGACTTCGACCTGTCGAGCTTCGATCACAAGGCGATCTGGAACGCGGAACAGAGCCGGATCGAGATGCACCTGGTCAGTCGCAAAGCCCAGACGGTGCGGGTGGCCGGACAGGCCTATGGCTTCGAGGCAGGTGAAACGATCCACACCGAGAACTCCTGCAAGTTCACGGTCGACGGCTTCGCGGCTCTTGCGTCCGAGGCCGGCTGGCGCCTCGAGCAGGCATGGCGAAGCGGCGAACCTGCGTTCGCCGTGGTGTTGCTGAGGGGGTAGGCGGGAAGCGGCGTCGGTGGCCCCCCAACCACCGCGCCGAAGGGTTCAGGTTTCCCGGCCGCGCGTGCGACCGCCACCGCGGGACGCTTCGCCGCCCTTGCGCCCGGCGGACGCGGCGAGGTCCCGGTCCTTGGCGAAACTGCGCTTTTCGCCCGGAACACTGGCGCCGCCCTTGCGGGCGATTTCGCGGCGGCGCTCGGGATTCATGGCGGCGAAGCCGCGTCGGGCGCAGGGCTTTCCGGTTTCGGCGGTGGCCATTGGAGGGGCTCTCCTCATCGGTCGGCGAGGGCTGGGGAGGGTCGCGGGACACCCCGGCCGACCGTTCGCCGGCGGCGGCTGGGGAGGCGGCGCCGCGTCGCGCCGCGAGGGTGGCGTGTCGTCCTGTGGGGCGTCTCTCCGACGTGGACAGCGCATCCCGCGATGGGGCTTGCGGTGAGGCTAACCCCTGAAGGCCGGTCAAGGTTGCGTCGGTAACCGTAGGTTTATTCGCGGCGGAGCGCCTCGATGGGGTCCAGGCGGGCCGCGCGCCACGACGGATAGGCCCCGAAGACCAGCCCCACGGCGACCGAGAATCCCAGCGCGAGCGGCCCCGCCCAGGCGGGAACGGCGGCCGGCCAATTGCCCAGCCTGGCCACCAGGAAGGCCCCGCCGACGCCGATGGCGAGGCCGATCAGCCCCCCGACCAGCGACAGGGCCACCGACTCCAGCGCGAACTGGATCAGCACGTGCGAGCGCTTGGCGCCGACGGCCATCCGAAGCCCGATCTCGCGGGTCCGCTCGGTGACGGCGACCAGCATGATGTTCATGATCCCGACCCCGCCGACGACCAGCGACACCCCGGCGACCGCGGCGAGCAGCACGGTGAACGTGCCGACCGCCTGCTGGCTGGCCTCCAGGATCGAGGCCATGTTCTGGGTCTGGAAGTCGTCCTCCTCGCCCTGCCGGATCTTGTGCTGGTCGCGCAGCAGGTTGGTGACGTCCTCCTGCACGCGGTCCAGGCTCTCTTCGTCGCTCGCCTTCACATAGATCGTCTGGACGGAGTCGCCCCGGCTGCGGCGACCGACGATGCGCGAGCGTACGGCGCTGAGCGGCGCCAGCACCACGTCGTCCTGATCCTGGCCGAAGCCGGACTGGCCCTTGGAGTCCAGCACCCCGATCACCTCGAACGGCACGGTGCGGACGCGGACGCGCCGGCCGATCGGGTCGTCGTCGCCCCACAGCTCCCGGGCCACGGTGGGCCCGACCACCAGCACCTTGCGGCCCTGACGCGCCTCGCGCTCGTCGAACATCCGGCCGGTGGCCACGGAGAGGTCCCGCGCCTCGAGGTATTCGGGCGTCACGCCCTCGATGCGGGTGTTCCAGTTGGCCCCGTCGGCGGCGAGCTGGGCCTGGCCACGCACCACGGGCGCGACGGCCGCAACGTCGGCCACCTGCTTGCGGATCGCCTCGGCGTCGGTGTCGCGCAGCGAGAACCCGCCGCCGGCCGCCTGGGAGACCGGTCCGCGCTGGAAGTTGGGCATTACGATGATCAGGTTCGAACCGAGGCCGGAGATCGCCTGGGTCACCCGCTGCTGTGCGCCGAGGCCGATCGAGGTCATCATCACCACGGCCGCCACGCCGATCACGACCCCCAGCGAGGTGAGCACGCTGCGCATCGGGTGGGCGACGATGGCGCCCAGGGCGAAGCGACCCAGCTCCAGCGGGTTCACGCGGCGACCTCCGACCGCTCGTCCGACACCACCAGGCCGTCCCGGAACGTGATCCGCCGTCGCGCCGCCTGGGCGACCTCCGGATCGTGGGTGACGATGGCCAGGGTCAGGCCCTCGGCGTTCAGCTCTCCGAACAGCGCCAGCACGTCCTCGCTGGTGCGGGTGTCGAGCGCGCCGGTCGGCTCGTCGGCGAGCAGCAGAGCGGGCCGGTTGGCCAGGGAGCGCGCCACGGCCACCCGCTGCTGCTGGCCGCCGGAAAGCTGGGTCGGGCGGTGGCCCATCCGGGCGCCCAGGCCGACGCGGTCCAGCAGTTCGGCCGCGCGAGCGCGCCGCTCGGCCACGCCGACGCCGGCATAGATCATCGGCAGCTCGACGTTCTGCAGGGCCGTCAGCCGCGGCAGGAGCTGGAACGACTGGAAGACGAAGCCGATGCGGCGGTTGCGGAACTCGGCGAGCTGGTCGTCGCTGAAGTGCGCCACGTCCTCGCCCTCGAAGTGGTACTCGCCGCTCGTGGGCCGATCGAGGCCGCCCAGGATGTTCATCAGCGTCGACTTGCCCGATCCCGACGGGCCGATGATCGCCACGTACTCGCCGCGCGCGATGGTCAGGGTGACGCCGGCCAGGGCGGCCAGCGTCTCGTCGCCCATGACGTAGATCTTCCGAAGGTCGCGGACCTCGATCACATCTTCACCCGCGCGCCGCCGCTGCCGCCGCCGATGGGAGAGGTCACCCTCGCCTTGGGGCGCGGCCCGCCGCCGACGATCACCTGGTCCCCGGCCTTCAGCGGGCCGACGATCTCGGTCGCTGCGCCATCGCTGGCGCCGACCCGGACGGCGACGGGCGTCGGCTTTCCGTCCTTGAGCACATAGACCGTGCCGCCGCGCATCCCGCCGGCGCGCGCCGCGCCTTCGGCCATGGCCGTCCTCAGTGTCGCCAGCTTCCGCCTCTGGTCGTCGCGCAACAGGGGCGTCAGCTTGCCGAACGCCTCGTCCAGGTTCTTCCGCATCGCCTCGCGCAGCGCCGCGCGGTCCCCGCCGGCGGAGGCGAAGGCGGCGGCCGTCTTCTGCCGCAGCTCGGCCTGGATCGGCTCCCAGGCCGCCTTCTGCCTGGCGTCGAGGTCGAGCTGTTCGACGATCCGCGCGCCCGCGCCGCCCGCCTGCCGATTCGCGCCGCCGCTCGAGGGCGGGCCGAATCCCGGACCGCCCATCATCCCGCCGCCGGTCGGGCCCGACGCGCGCTGGCCGGTCTCGGAGGGCGGTGTCCAGCGCAGGGCCGCCGCGGGGACCTTCAGCACGTTGCGCCGGGTGTCGATGACGATGTCCGCATTGGCCGTCATGCCGGGCAGGAGCTTGCGCTGCGGATTGTCCGCCTCGGCGATGACCGTATAGCTCACGACGTTCTGTTCGGTGGTCGGCTGCTTGCGCACCTGGCTCACCACGCCCGTGAAGCTGTCTTCCGGGAAGGCGTCGACGGTGAACCGCACGGTCTGGCCCTCGCGGAGCTGGCCCACGTCCGCCTCGTCCACGGCGATCTTCACCTCCACCTTCGACAGGTCCTGGGCGATGGTGAACAGCACCGGGGCCTGCAGGCTGGCGGCGACGGTCTGGCCGGGCTCGACCTTGCGGTCCACGACGATGCCGTCGATGGGCGAGCGGATGGTGGTCCGGCCCAGGTCCACCTGCTGGCTGCGCAGGGTCGCGCGGCTCTGATTTACCCGGGCGCGTGCGGCGGCTACCCCGGCCTGGGCCGAGCGGAACGCGGCCGTGGCCTGGTCCAGCACGCTCGGCGAATAGTAGCCCTGGTCGACCAGCGTCTTCTTGCGGCTGAAGTCCGCCTGGGCGTTGGCCAGCGTCGCCTCCGCCTGGCGCACCTGCGCCTCGCCGGCGGCGATGTCGGCCTGGCTCTGGGCGACGCGTGACTGGTAGGTCTGGGGGTCGATGATCGCCAGCGTCTGGCCGGCGCGCACCTCGTCGTTGAAGTCGGCCAGGACCGTCGTGACCTGGCCCGAGATCTGGGAGCCGACATCCACCGTATTGAGCGCCTGCAGCGACCCTGAGGCGGAGACCGAGCGGGTGATGTCGCCGCGCTCGGCCACGCCGAAGCGGTAGGGGTCCTTCACCGGCTTGGGCCGCATCTGGAGCGCGACCACCGCGGCCACGGCGAGGGCTACGAGCGCCAGCGCGATCCAGGCGCCGGCGGGGATGCCGAAGGACTTCCGGCGCGAGGTCTTGGTCTGGCTCATGTCGTCCCAGGTATCCGGCGGGTTCGGACGAACCCGGCCCACCTTAAGCCCGAAGCGCTTTGCCTGACGATTTCAGTTCCATGTCGCCTGCGCCCCGACTTCGCCGCACGCGCGCCGGCTCAAAGCGGCAGCTGCACCCGCGCTGTCAGGCCGCCGCCCTGCCGGTTGCTCAGGCTGACGTCGCCGCCGTGGCCGCGGGCGATGGTGCGGACGACCGCCAGGCCCAGGCCGATGCCTCCGGTCTGGCGGCTGCGGGACGGCTCGCGTCGGAAGAAGGGCTCGAACACCCGCTCGACGTCCTGGTCCGGGATGCCCGGGCCGTCGTCGTCGATCTCCACCACCGCGTGGCCGTCGGCCTGGAACACCCGCGCCCGCGCCCGCCCGCCGAACTTAACGGCGTTCTCCAGCAGGTTCGCCAGCAGGCGGCGCAGCGCCATGGGATCGCCCACCAGCACCACCTTCTCCCCGGCGGCGACTTGGGTGTCCGACCCGGTCTCCGCCATCTCGTCGCACAGGCTCTCGACCAGGGACGACAGTTCCAGCGGCGTCCGCTCGCCCGTCTTGGTCGCGTCGCGGACGAAGGCCAGCGTCGCGGTGATCATCTCCTCCATCTGGTCGAGGTCGGCGGCGTACTTGGCGCGCTGGTCCTCGGGCAGGCCCTCGATCCGGAAGCGCAGGCGGGTGAGGGGCGTGCGCAGGTCGTGGGCGATGGCCCCGACCATGGCCGTGCGGTCCTCGACATAGCGGCGCAGGCGCTCCTGCATGTCGTTGAAGGCGCGCGCGGCCATGCCGATCTCGGCCGGGCCCTTCAGTTCCAGCGGCGGGGCGTTAGGGTCGCGGCCCAGTCGTTCGGCAGCCTCGGCGAAGGTCTTGATCGGCTTGGTCAGGCGACGCGCGAACAGCCACGCCACAGGCGACATGGCCAGGGCGGAGAGCGCGAACCACAGGGCGAGGCGCTGCTGCCAGTCGCTGAGGCCCACGGTGGGCGGCGTCTTCACCACCCGCCAGGTTCCGTCGGCCTGACGCACGCCCACCTTGAACGGCGTGATCAGGAAGTGCTCTTCGGCGCCCATGCCCTGCCGGGCGGCCCGGTCGCGGATGATCCTGCCGACCCGCCGGTCGGACAGCGGCCCGCGCTCGCCGGCGATCACCACGTGGTCCATGGGCACGCCCAGGTCGGCCGCGATTCGCCTGCGAATGGCCGGGATCGACTGGCCCTCCAGCTCCGGCCGGGGCGCGGTGCGGGTGCTCTCGACCACCAGCGCCTTGCGCTCAGTGAACGTCTGCAGGTCGCCGCGATAGGTGCGCTCGATCTCGGTGACCCGATAGAAGTCGGGCGCCGGCGGGGGCAGGGCGAAGAGCAGCAGCGTGCTCATCGCCCAGGCGGCCACCAGGGTCAGGCTCGTGAGCGTCAGGAACTGGACGATCAGCGGCGCGCCCGGACGGCCGAGGAACCTCACGTGCGCTTCACCTTGGCGGTGAACATGTAGCCCTCGTTGCGGATCGTGCGGATCAGGTCGTGCCCGTCGCCGCCGTCGTCCAGCTTGCGGCGCAGGCGGCTGATCTGGACGTCGATGGCGCGGTCGAAGGCGTCGCTGTCGGGGCCGCGGGCGAACTCCAGCAGCTGGTCGCGGGTCAGCACCCGCTGCGGCCGCTCGACGAAGGCCCGCAGCAGCGAGAACTCGCCCGACGACAGGTTCACCACCACGCCGGCCGGGGAGCGAAGCTCCCGCCGCACCAGATCGAGCCGCCAGCCGGCGAACTCGCAGCCGGCCCCGAGGGCGCCCGCCACGCCGCGTTGCTCGGCTCGCCGAAGGACGGCCCGCACGCGCGCCAGCAGTTCGCGCGGGTTGCACGGCTTGGCCAGGTAGTCGTCGGCGCCGAGCTCCAGGCCGACGATCCGGTCGGTGTCCTCGCCCATGGCCGACAGCATGATGATCGGCGGCGACGTCTCGGCGCTGGTCAGGCGCCGGCACACCGCCAGGCCGTCCTCGCCGGGCAGCATCACGTCCAGCACGATCAGGTCGACCGGACCGCGCTCCAGCGCCCGCTCCATCTCGCCCGCGTCGGCGGCGGTCTCGACCTTGTAGCCGTGGCGGCCGAGGAAGTCCGAGACCACGTCCCGGATGCCCGGGTCGTCGTCCACCATCAGGATTTTCGCGCCGGCGCCCGGCATGTCAGTGGCTAGCTCCATGCCGCCCAATCTCGAGGGCGGTCGTAACTTCGGTATGTCTCACCTGAAACCCAGGTGTCTCGGCGCTCACGGGGCGGTCTCAGTCGTCCGCCAGCACGTCGTCGGCGACGAATGGGTTGGTCTTGCGCTCCTGGCCGAAGGTGGACATCGGCCCGTGGCCCGGGACGAACCGCACGTCGTCGCCCAGCGGCCAGAGTTTGCCGGTGATGGCGTGGATCAGGTCCTGGAAGTTGCCGCGCGGGAAGTCCGTGCGGCCGATGGAGCCCTGGAACAGCACGTCGCCCACCTGGGCGAAGCGCGCCTCGCGATGGAAGAACACCACGTGGCCGGGGGTGTGGCCGGGGCAGTGGATGACTTCGAACTCGGTCTCGCCCAGGCTCACCTTGTCGCCGTCGTGCAGCCAGCGGTCGGGGGTGAAGCTGCGCGCGTCCGGCATGCCCCACTTGGCGCCCGAGGCGCCGATGTCGTCGATCCAGAACTGGTCGTCGGGGTGCGGGCCCTCGATCGGCGCGCCGGTCCGCTCGTGCAGCGCCTGGGCAGCGCCGGCGTGGTCGAGGTGGCCGTGGGTGATCCAGATCTTCTCGAGGGTCAGGCCCTGTTCGGCCAGGGCGCCCATCAGCCGGTCGACCTCGCCGCCGGGGTCGATGACCGCCGCCTTCTTTGTCTTCACGCACCAGACGATGGTGCAGTTCTGCTCGAGGGGCGTGACCGGCGCCACGAGGGCGCGGATGGGCAGGGGCGTGGGCGCGTTCATGTCGTCCCTATGATCGGGGCTCGCGCGCCATAAGAAAAGGCCCGGGATCGCTCCCGGGCCTCTCCGTTTGACTCCGCCCGGTCGTCAGACCGGCGGCACCGACGTCGGCGGCGCGTCGCTGTCCAGCTCGTGCACCTCGGTCAGGCCGCGGCCCACGTGGCTGCGCGAGCGGCTGTAGCCGAAATAGACGGCCAGCCCGATCACGGCCCAGACGACGAAGAGGATGATGCTCTTCTGGTCGAGGCTGAAGAACAGGAACACGCAGCCCAGGATCGAGAGCGGCGCCGTGATGTAGATCAGCGGCGTCTTGAACGGCCGACGGCGGTTCGGGTCGGTCCGGCGGATCACCAGCACCGCGATGGACACCGCGGCGAAGGCGAACAGCGTGCCCGAGTTCGAGATGTTGGCCAGCTGCCCCACCGGGAAGAACGCGGCGAACAGCGCCACGAACACGCCCGTGAGGATCGTGATCACGTGCGGCGTGTTGAACTTCGGGTGGATCTTCGAGAACGCGGCCGGCAGCAGGCCGTCGCGGCTCATCACGAAGAAGATGCGGGTCTGGCCGAACATCATCATCAGGATGACCGAGGGCAGGGCCAGGCCGGCGGCGAGGCCGATCAGGTTGCCGATCTGCGGCCAGCCGATCTCGCGCAGGGTCCAGGCCAGGGCCTCCTTCGAGCACACCACCGCGGCGTCACCCATCGAGGCGCACTGGGCGGCCAGCTCGCGGCTGCCCGGGTCGAGGACCTGGCCGGCGGGGCCCATCACGGGCTGGGCGCCGACGGTGCCGATCACGCCGGCGGCCACCAGCAGGTAGAAGATGGTGCAGATGCCCAGCGAGCCGATCAGGCCGATGGGCATGTTGCGTTGCGGGTTCTTGGTCTCTTCTGCGGCCGTGGAGACGGCGTCGAAGCCGACGTAGGCGAAGAAGATCGACGCCGCCGCCGTGGCCACCCCCGCGAAGCCCAGGGGCATGAAGGGCGTGAACTGCTGCATGTTCATCACCGGCACCGCCAGGACGATGAAGAGCGTCAGCGCCGCCACCTTGATGGCCACCAGGATCGCATTGACCGTGGCGCTTTCCTTGGTGCCGATCACCAGCAGCCAGGTCACCAGGCCGGCGATGGCCATGGCCGGCAGGTTGATGAGCCCTCCGTCGAACGGCCCGAGGGTCAGCGCATCGGGGATCTCGAGCCCAAATGCCGCCTCGATCAGGCCGACCACATAGCCGGACCAGCCCACCGACACGGCGCCGGCGGCGACCGCGTATTCCAGGATCAGCGCCCAGCCGACCATCCAGGCGACCAGTTCGCCCATCACGGCGTAGCTGTAGGTGTAGGCCGAGCCCGAGACGGGCACCATCGAGGCCATCTCGGCGTAACACAGCGCGGCGACCGCGCAGACGATGCCCGCGATGACGAACGAGAGCATCATGCCGGGGCCCGCCTTCTGGGCGGCCTCGGCGGTCAGGACGAAGATGCCGGTCCCGATGACGGCGCCGATGCCCAGCATGGTGAGCTGGAAGGCGCCAAGCGACCGGTGAAGCGATTTCTTTTCAGCGGTCGCGAGGATCGCGTCCAGCGGCTTAACTCGCCACATTTATGGATATTCCTCCGAATGGCGGCCCCCGAGCCGCCAGGCAAAATTTGGCGCGACCGTGGCTGCGCCCGTGGCCGCGGTCAAGCGGCAACGCCCGAACCGGTTCCCACATGCCCCATCTGCAGGCTACAGGCGGGCGAATGCTTCCCGTCCACGAGGCCCTGCCCGAACTGCAGGCGGCGCTTGCCGCATCCGTCGCCGCGGTGCTGGTCGCGCCGCCGGGCGCGGGCAAGACCACGGTCGTCCCGCTGGAGCTGCTGAAGGCGCCCTGGATCGGCGATGGCAAGGTGATCGTTCTGGAGCCTCGCCGGCTCGCCGCCCGCGCCGCCGCCGACCGCATGGCCGCGACCCTGGGCGAAAAGGTCGGCGAGACCGTCGGCTACCGCGTGCGGATGCAGACCCGCGTCTCGGCCCGCACCCGGATCGAGGTCGTCACCGAGGGCGTCTTTACGCGCATGGTCCTCGCCGACCCGGAGCTGGCCGGCGTCGCCTGCGTGATCTTCGACGAGTTCCACGAGCGCAGCCTGGACGCCGACCTCGGCCTCGCCCTGGCGCGCGACTCACAAAGGCTGCTGCGCGAGGACCTGCGCCTGCTGGTGATGTCGGCCACCCTCGACGGCGCGGCCGTGGCCCGCCTGCTGGACGGTTGCCCGGTGGTGGAGAGCCAGGGACGGATGTTCCCGGTCGAGACCCGCTACGTCGGGCGCGACGACCGCCTGCGGCTGGAGGACCAGGTCGTGCGCGCCGTGGAGCGTGCGCTTGCCGAGGAAACAGGCAGTCTGCTGGTCTTCCTGCCGGGGCAGGGCGAGATCCTGCGGACGGCCGAGCGACTCGCCGAGCGCATCCGCCGGCCAGAGGTGGACGTCGCCCCGCTCTACGGCGCCCTCGACCCCCGCGACCAGGACCGCGCCATCGAGCCCGCGCCGCCGGGCCGCCGCAAGATCGTGCTCGCCACCTCGATCGCCGAGACCAGCCTGACCATCCAGGGGGTCCGCGTGGTCATCGACTGCGGCCTGGCCCGCGTGCCGCGCTACGATCCGGCCAGCGGCCTGATGCGGCTGGCGACGGTCCGCGTCAGCCGGGCCGCCGCGGACCAGCGCCGGGGCCGCGCCGGCCGCACCGAGCCGGGCGCCTGCTACCGCCTGTGGGACGAGGCCGAGAGCCGCGCCCTTCCGGCCTTCGCCGACCCGGAGATCCTCGACGCCGACCTTTCGGGCCTGGCCCTCGACCTCGCGCGGTGGGGCGCGAAGGACGCTTCGGACCTTGCCTTCCTCGATCCGCCGCCGGCGGCCGCCTTCGCCGAGGCGCGCGCGCTGCTTCGCCGGCTGGAGGCGCTGGACGAAGATGGTGTGCTCACCGCGCACGGTCGCGCCCTGGCCGACATGCCCCTGCCGCCGCGCCTCGCCCACATGGTGCTGAAGGCCGCCGCGACCGGGCAGGCGGCCCGCGCCGCCCGCATCGCCGCCCTGGTCACCGAGCGCGGCCTTGGCGGCCGCGACGCCGACCTGCGCCACCGTCTCGAGGGTCTGGAGCGCGACCGCAGCCCCCGGGCGCGCGACGCGAGGGCGCTGGCGGACCGCTGGGCGGGGATGACGGGCAAGGCGGGGAAGGGCGACCCGCTCTCCGACGGCCTGCTGCTCGCCTTCGCCTATCCCGAGCGCATCGCCAAGGCGCGGGGCGGGCAGGGCGAGTTCCAGCTCGTCACCGGCCGGGGCGCCTTCCTCGAGCCTACCGACGCCCTGGCCCGCGCGCCCTGGCTGGCGATCGCCGAGATGGGCGGCGGCGAGCGCCGAGACCGCATCCTGCTCGCCGCGCCGCTGGAGGCCGAGGAACTCGCCGCGTTCAGGGACCAGTTCGAGACCGAGGAGCGCCTGGACGAGAGCGGCGGCGGCCGCCTGCGCGTGAAGCGGCTCACCCGCCTCGGCCGCCTCACCATCCGCGAGGAGATCGACGAGAATCCCGACCCGGCCCTGATCGCCGAGGCCCTGGCCGACCGCGTCCGGCGCGAGGGGCTTTCCGTCCTGTCCTGGGGCGAGGCCGCCCGATCGCTTCGCGAGCGCGCCGCCTTCCTGCATGCCCGCGATCCCGCCTGGCCTGACCTGGGCGACGCGGTGCTGCTGGACCGACTGGACGAGTGGCTGACGCCCGTCCTCATCGGCCTGCGCGGGCTGAACGGTCTCAAACCCGACGTGCTCGACGGTGCGCTGCGCACCCTCGTGCCGTGGGACCAGCAGCGCCGGCTCGACGCCGAGGCGCCCGCTCGCTGGACCGCGCCCACCGGCAACAGCTTCGCCATCGACTACGCGGCCGAGGGCGGCCCGAAGGTCGAGGTTCGGGTGCAGGAGGTCTATGGCCTCGCCGCGCACCCCACGGTGGGCGGCGTGCCGATCACGTTGGCGCTGCTCTCGCCGGCGTACCGCCCGATCCAGACCACCAAGGACCTACCGGGCTTCTGGAAGGGGTCATGGAAGGACGTCCGCACCGACATGCGCGGTCGCTATCCCAAGCACGTCTGGCCAGAGGATCCCGCGACCGCCGCGCCCACCACCCGCGCCAAGCCCCGCGGGACCTGAACGTCATGGGTCTGGGCTTCAGGGCGCGCTGGCGTTCGCCGTCTCGCCCGTCGCCGCGGCGTAGCTGTAGCCGCCGCGCTTGAGGTCCTGCGACAGGGTGATCGGGATCGAGCCGCCATTCAGCTTGGCCCGGTACACCTGCATGTTCTCGAGCACCCGCATCACGTAGTTCCGCGTCTCGGAGAACGGAATGCACTCGATGAAGTCCAGCGGGTCCTGGCCGCCGGCGCGGGGGTCGCCGCACCAGCTCACCCACTGGGCCGGCCGGCCCGGACCGGCGTTGTAGCCGGCCGCCGCCATCACGTAGGAGCCGGAGAACCGGTCCACGAGCTGGCCCAGGAAGGACGAACCCAGGCGCATGTTGTAGTCGGGCTCGTAGAGCTGGGCCGCCGAGTAGCCGACCCCCATCCGACGAGCGACGACCTGCGCCGTCGACGGCAGCAGCTGCATCATCCCCCGCGCGTCGGCGTGCGAGCGAACCGAGGGGTCGAAGCCGCTCTCCTGGCGGGTGATTCCCAGCACCAGCGCCGGCTCGGGCGCGCCGGCGACCTCGGGCGGCGTGCGATAGGGATAGGCGCGGTCGGTCAGGATCAGGCCGCGCGTGGCTGCGGCGCGAGCCGCCTTCATCGAGGTGTCCTGGTCGCCATAGCCGCGGATCGCATCGATCAGCAGCGCCGCTTCGACGACGGTCGGAACCTGGTCGTCGATATGCAGGGCGAAGGCGCGGAACAGGTCGCGCTGGCCCTGGTCGGCGAGCATCCGCATGGCCTGGACCACGTCCTGCGATTCGAAGCGCGCGCGGTCGGCGGGGCTGGGATCCGGATCGCTCACCAGCCGCAGCGGCCGGCCCAGCTTCTCAGCCGAGAGCTGGCCGTAGAAGGTGGTCAGGTGCTCGGCGCCCTGAGTGTAGAAGCCCTCGGCGGCGGCCTTGTCGCCCCGCGCCTCGGCGGCGCGGCCCTGCCAGTAGAATCCTCGCGCCCGGGTGATGGGCGAGGTGCCGATCCGGGCGATGGCGGCGAAGTGCCGGCCGGCGGCCTCGGGGTCGTTCAGCCGGTTCAGGGCCATCCAGCCGGCGTAGAACTCGGCCTCGGTGGCGTCGACGCCTTCGCTGAGGCCCGAGTTGGCCGCCGCCAAGTAGGCGCCGCGCCAGTCGTTGGCGCGGATCGCGGTGGCCACCAGCCGCTTGCGCTCGCCCCACATGCGCTCGGCGCCATCTGGGGTGACCATCTGCTTCGGGAAATTGGCGAGCTGGGCGACCGCCTCGCTCTCGCGGCCCTTGCGGCGCAGGAAGGCCGCGCGCTCGAAGGCGACCCCGGGGCTCGCCTGCTCGGCGGCGGACAGGGCGTTGTAGTTCGCTTCGGAATCGCCGCGCAGGGCGATCCGCGCCAGGGCGGACGCCTGCTGCTCTGTCGGCAGGAGGGCGACGACGGCGCGGGCGGCCGGTCCCTGGCTGCCGTACAGCAGCACGTCGGCGCGCCGGGCATGGTCCTCGACCGTCAGCAGGCCGGAGAACCGCGCGAGCATCCGGCTCTGCACGTCGGCCTCGAAGCTCTTGGTGCGCCACCAGGTCCCGATCAGGTCGGCGGCTTCGGGCTGGCGACCCAGCGACAGGTAGGCGGTCGCAAGGGCGATGGCCCCCTGGGCGCTCTGCGGCGGCTGGCCACCGAACCAGGCGACGATCTCGCCCGGGCTCTTGCCGGAGGTCTCCAGCAGCTTCTCGGCGGCGATCTGGCGGCGGCCGGGGCGGGGGAAGCCGACCAGGTCGCGGCGCGCGGCGTCCACCTCGTAGAAGCTCAGCGCCTCGGCGTTGGCGTCGACCAGGGCCCAGGTCACCAGCTTCCTGGCGACGGGATGCGACAGCCGCGCGATCGCGGCGCGGGCGCCGGCCACATCGGCCCGGCGGGCGGCGGCCAGCCCGTCCTTCAGCGCCGTCTGGTCCGCGGAGTTGAGCGGCTGGGCCACGGTCTGGCGCGCCGGCGTCGGCAGCGGCGCGGTGGATTCGGGCGGCGGCGACAGCAGGTCGCCGATCGGGTCCGCCGACTGCGCGCGGGCCATCGTCGTGGCGACGACCACGGCGCCGGCGACGAGGAGGGTGTTACGCAACTTCGGGTTCAATCTCACTCCCCCCCGACCGGGATGCATGAATTCTGGGCGGAATCGACATTGCGACCCACGCCTACGCCAACATATTGTCCGCCGAAATCTGAACGTCGCCTCACCGGGCGACATCTTCACGGCTTTTTGCACACCCCATGTCCGATCCTCTCTTCCGCGGCGTCCTGCCGGCGCTCGTGACTCCCTTCCGCGATGGCGCGGTCGACGAGGACGCCTTCGTGGCCCTGGTCGAGCGCCAGATCGCCGGCGGCGTCCACGGGCTCGTCCCCGTCGGCACGACCGGCGAGACCGCCACCCTCAGCCACGAGGAGCACCGCCGCGTCGTCGAGCTGTGCGTCCAGACGGCGAAGGGCCGCGTGCCGGTGGTCGCGGGGGCCGGCTCCAATTCTACGGCCGAGGCCATCGAATTGGTGCAGCACGCCAAGCAGATCGGCGCCGACGCCGCCCTGGTGGTGACGCCCTACTACAACCGGCCCAGCCAGGAGGGGCTCTACGCCCATTACAAGGCGATCAACGACGCGGTGCAGCTGCCGGTCCTGGTCTACAACGTGCCGGCGCGGACCAGCGTGGACATCTCCAACGCGACCCTGGCGCGCCTCGCCAAGCTGCCCAACATCATCGGGATCAAGGACGCCACCGGCGACCTGCCGCGCGCCAGTCTCCAGCGCCTGGAATGTGGTGAGGACTGGGTGATGCTGTCCGGCAACGACGACGGCGGGCTCGGCTACATGGCCCATGGCGGCCACGGCGCGATCTCGGTGACCTGCAACGTCGCCCCCGAGCTCTGCGCGCAGTTCTACAACGACTGCATGGCGGGCGATTACGCCGCGGCCCTTCAGCTCCAGGACCGCCTGATTCGCCTGCACAAGGCGCTGTTCGCCGACGCCTCGCCGTCGCCGACCAAGTTCGCCCTGGCCCACCTCGGGCTCTGCCGCGAGGACGCCCGGCTGCCGATCACGCCGGCGTCCGAGGCCGCCCGCGCCGAGGTGCTCGCCGCACTCAGGGAGGCCGGCATCGTCAACTGATGCCTATATGACCTGACATGGCTGGAAATCTGATCGCCGAGAATCGGCGGGCGCGGTTCGACTACTTCCTCGAACAGACTTTCGAGGCGGGCATCGCCCTGACCGGTTCCGAGGTGAAATCGCTGCGGAACGGCCGCGCCAACATCGCCGAGAGCTACGCGGCGGTGGAGGGCGACCAGATCGTGCTCGTCAACGCCGACATCCCGCCCTACGCCCAGGCCGGGCCGCACTTCAACCACGAGCCGCGCCGGCCGCGGAAGCTGCTGCTGAAGCGGCGCGAGATCGAGAAGCTGATCGGCGCCGTCCAGCGGGAAGGGCGCACCCTGATCCCGACCAGGCTCTACTGGTCCGACAAGGGGCTCGCGAAGCTGGAGATCGCTCTCGCCAAGGGGAAGAACGTCCGCGACAAGCGCGACACCGTGGCGGAACGCGACTGGCAGCGCGACAAGGCGCGGCTGATGCGGGAGAAGGGCTGAGGTTGGACCCGGCCGAGATCGAGAGCCTGGAGCGGTCCACGGTCGAGGCCGTCGCGCCGCCGGAGGTGCTGGAGATCGGCGGCTGGCTCGTCCCCTTCGACCACGGCACGATCGGCCGGGCGAAGAGCGCCGCGCCCCTGCGCCACGACCTCGACGCCTCTGCGGTGGACGAGATCGTGGACGCCTACTGTTCCCGGGGACTGCCCCCGGCCTTCCGGGTCGCCGACATCCCTCCGTTCGACGAGGTGCGCGCCGCCCTGGCGCGGCACGGCCTCTCGGGCCAGCAGCCGACAGTGATGAAGGTCGGCGACGTCTCGGCCCTGGCGGGGTTCAGCGACGGTCCCGCGCGGCTGCTCGACCGCCCCGACGAGGCCTGGGCGGCGGTGTTCCTGGGCGAGGGCTTCGATCCGACCGACGGCGCCCATCGCGTCGCGGCGCTGAGCCGCTCGCCCGGCGCCGTCTACGGCGCGGCCGGAGAGGGCGGCCGGACCCAGGCGGTCGGGGTCGCCTCGTTCGGCCACGGCTGGGCCGGGATCCATGGGATGCGCACGGCGCCCGGCGCGCGGGGGCGCGGCCACGCCGGCGCGATCCTGGCGGCGCTCGGCCGGGCGATGCAGGCCCGTGGCGTCGACCGGGTCTTCCTGCAGGTGGAGGCGGGAAACCCCGCCCGCCGCATCTACGGACGGGCGGGCTTTTCGCCAGCCTGGACCTACCGCTACTGGCGCTGAGCGCGAGAGGAGTGCCCATGACCGGCGAGACGGCCCGCTTCGGCCCGGAAGTGTCCATCGATCCCGCGGCCTGGGTTCACCCGTCGGCCCAGCTCTACGGGCGCGTCCAGGTCGCGGCCGAGGCCTCGATCTGGCCCAACGTCGTGGTGCGCGCCGAGACCAATGCGGTGCGGATCGGCCGGCGCTCCAACATCCAGGACTTCGTGATGATCCACATCGGCTACGGCGAGCCGACCGTTGTGGGTGAGGACTGTTCGATCACCCACCATTGCACGCTGCACGGCTGCACCATCGGCGACCGGGTGCTGGTGGGCATCGGCGCCACCATCATGGACGGGTGCGTCATCGGCGAGAATTCGATCATCGCCGGCGGGGCGTTCCTGAAGGAAGGGACGGTGATCCCGCCCAACTCCATCGTCATGGGCTCGCCAGGGCAGGTGACGCGTGAGCGCAACAATGCGGTCGCCAACGCCCTGAACGCCTGGATGTACTGGAAGAACGCCGGGGCCTACGCCCGCGGCGAACACAGGCTCTGGAGCGATCCCGCCTTCCTGGCCGAGTCGGCGGCCGAGCGGGCGCGGCTGGCGGCGCTCTTCGGCTGACGGTCTTCGTCGACGCGCGGGCGAGGTTTACCGCGAATTCATTTCGCCCCCGGCCCCGCGGCCCGTAAGCCAGCCCACAGATCCAGATCCTGGGGGCAATATGTTCCGCACCGCCTGTTCCGTCCTGGCGCTCAGCGCCGCCCTGTTCGCCGCGCCGACGCTCGCCCTGGCCCAGCCGGCCGCGCCGGCGCCTGCCGCCGCCGCGGCCCAGTCCGAGGACGCGCGGCTCGCGGCGTTCTTCCAGGCCGCCTTCCTCGAGGCCGCGCGCCTGAGCCCCGAGACCCTGACCGCCCTCGGCATGAAGGAGCGCTACGGCGAACTCGGCGACTACACCAAGGCCGGCCAGGACAAGGCCCTGGCGCTCGGCGAGGCGCAGCTCGCCCGCATGAAGCGCGAGTTCGACCGGAGCAAGCTCAGCGAGAGCTCTCAGCTCTCCTACGACCTCTTCGAGCGGTCGATCGCTTCCCAGCGCGTGTTCGGCAAGTGGTATTGGCAGACCTACGCCGTCTCCTCGAACGGCAGCGCCCTCGACAACCTCCCGGTGATGCTCATCAACAACCACCGGGTGGACAGCGTCGCCGACGCCGAGGCCTACGTCTCGCGCCTGAAGGCGGTCGAGCGCGTGGCGGGCGAGGTCAGCGACGACATCGACCAGCGCACCGCCAAGGGCTTCCTGCCGCCTGCCTTCGTATTCGGCCGGGTGATCCCCGACGCCCAGAACCAGCTCAAGGGCGCGCCGTTCGATGGCGGCGCCGACCACCCGGTCTGGGCCGACTTCAAGGCCAAGGTGGCGGCGCTGAAGGCCGACGACGCCGCCAAGGCGCGTCTGCTGGCCGCCGGCGAGGCGGCGATGAAGGGCGAGTGGAGCCGGGGCTACAAGCGCTATGTCGCCGCCCTGGAAGGCATGAAGGCCAAGGCTGGCACGGTGAACGGCGTGTGGGCCTTGCCGCAGGGCGACGCCTTCTACGCCGACATGGTGGCGTTCTACACGACCACCCCGCTGACCCCCGAGCAGATCCACCAGACCGGCCTCTCCGAAGTCGCCCGAATCCGCGGCGAGATGGAGGTCATCAAGCAGAAGGTGGGCTTCAAGGGGACGCTGAACGAGTTCTTCGAGTTCGTCCGCACCGATCCGAAGACCCACTATCCGAACACCGACGCCGGCAAGCAGCAGTACCTGGCCGACGCCAAGAAGATCATCGCCGACTACATGGCCGTGGCCGACAAGCAGTTCTCCACCCTGCCGAAGCAAGCGCTGGAGGTCCGGGCGGTCGAGCCGTTCCGCGAGAAGACCGCCTCGACGGCGTTCTACAACCTGGGCTCCCCCGACGGGTCGCGGCCGGGGATCTTCTACGTGAACCTCGCCGACATGACCCAGGTCCAGAAGGTCCAGCTTCCGGCCATCGCCTACCACGAGGGCGCGCCGGGCCATCACTTCCAGATCGCCCGCAGCCAGGAGCAGGCCGACCTGCCGATGTTCCGGCGCTTCTCCTACTTCGGCGCCTACACCGAGGGCTGGGGGCTCTACGCCGAGAAGCTCGGCAAGGAAGCCGGCTTCTACCAGGACCCCTACGACGACTTCGGTCGCCTGAGTCTCGAGATCTGGCGCGCCGTCCGCCTTGTGCTCGACACCGGCATCCACGCCAAGCACTGGAGCCGCGATCAGGCCATCGCCTACATGAAGGCCAACACCCTGAGCTCCGACCTCGACGTCGCCCGCGAGGTGGACCGCTACTTCACCAACCCCGGCCAGGCCACCAGCTACAAGATCGGCCAGCTCCGGATTTCCGAACTGCGCGCCAAGGCCGAGAAGGCGCTGGGGCCCAAGTTCGACGTGCGCGGCTTCCACGAGGTGGTGCTGTCCGGCGGCGCCCTGCCGCTCGACGTGCTGGAGCAGCGCGTCGACGCCTGGATCGCCCGCTCGAAGTAGCGCGTCCTTCTGCTAACCTGCCGCCGTCGCCGCGCAGGCGCGGCGGCCGGTGAAGGCGAGAGGCGTGCGATGGCGAAGACGGTGAAGGATATGCTCGCGGCGGCCCACGAGGCTGCGCCGCGGATCACGCCCATGGAGGTCCTGGCCCTCATGGCGCAGGAGGACGCCCTCCTGCTCGACGTGCGCGACCCGCACGAGGTGGCCCAGTCCGGCAAGCTCAAGGGCGCGAAGAACGTCTCGCGCGGGATGCTCGAGTTCCGCGCGGACCCGGGCACGCCGTATCACGACCCCGACATCCGCAAGGACCGGGCGCTGGTCGTCTACTGCGCCTCCGGCGGTCGCTCGGCCCTGGCCTGCAAGACCCTCAAGGACATGGGCTACGAGCGCGTCCACAATCTCGGCGGCTTCAAGGACGCCGCCGAGGCCGGGATCGAGACCGAGCCGCACCAGCCCTGAGCGGGCCAGCTGGCGGGACCTACTTCGCGAGGTCCTTCAGCAGGATGTCCCAGTGCGCCAGGTCGCCGTCGATGGCCGCGACCGGCGCCCGCTCGTTCAGGCCGTGGGCGAACTCGTCGCTGTCCTTCATGAACAGGCCCGAGACGCCATAGCTCGGCACGCCGGCGGCGCGGAAATACATGCTGTCGGTGGCGCCCGAGGCCTGGGCCGGCACGATCGCCAGACCGGGGTAACGGGCGTGAACGGCCTTGGTGACCGCCTTCATCAGGTCAGGGCGCAGCGGCGAGGCGGGACTGTCGATCGACCCGTCGTCCAGGCGGCTCACCGTGACGCCCAGGTCCTTGGTCAGTTCGGTCAGCGTCGTCTTCACACTCTCGGACGAGGTGCCGGGGAAGATGCGGCAGTTCACCGTCGCCTCGGCCTTCTGGGGTAGCGCGTTCGGCGCATGGCCGCCGCTCAGCATGGTCGCCACGCAGGTGGTGTGCAGGGCAGGACTGTAGTTGTAGTCGGCGCGGATCGTGTCGATGGCGGCCTGGTCCGTCGGGTCGGCCGCGAAGCGGCTCATCGCCTTGCCCACCTCGCCGGGCGTGTTCGGCCCCATCGCGGCCGCCGTGGCGCGGGTGATCTCGTTGTGCATCGTCGGCCACTTGTAGGCTTCCAGCCGGTCCAGCGCCTTGGCTAGGCGATAGATCGCATTCGTCGGCGTCGGCCGGCTGGAGTGGCCGCCGGCGTCGGTCGCCGTCAGGTGGAAGTCGGCATAGGTCTTCTCGGCGCCCTGGACGCCATAGGCCACCGGCTTGCCGTCCTCGGTCAAGCTCCCGCCGCCGCCGTCGGCGTTCAGCACCAGTTCGGCGTGCTTCAGCCGCTCGGCCAGGACGGCCGTGGTCCGCATGTTGGTTTCCTCGTCGCCCGACAGCGCCAGGATCACGTCGCGGCCGGGCTTCCAGCCTTGCTTGCGGAGGTTGGCGAGGGTGGCGACCACCATCGAGACGTCGAACTTGTTGTCCGTCGCGCCGCGGCCGAAGACATAGCCGTTCTCGACGACCGCCGTGAACGGGTCGCGGGTCCAGTCGGCCGGCTTGGCCTCCACCACGTCCATATGGCCCGAGATGACGATCGGCTTCTTCTTCGGGTCCTTGCCGGGATAGCGGGCGATCAGGAACGCCGTGCCGGCCATCGGCTCGATCGTGATCTCCGCGGGGCTGTAGCCGCCGGCCACCAGTTGGCGCTTCAGATACTCCGCGTACGGCACGAACTGGTCGCCGCCGGCCACGGTGCGATAGCCGATGCCGGTCTTCAGGATCTCCAGCGCCTTGTCGTGCAGGGCGGGATCGACCTTGGGCTGGGCGAACGCGGGCGCGGCGAGAGCGGTGGCGAGCAGGGCGGCGAGAAGCGTCTTGGGCACGTGGGAAATCCGTGAAGCTGGACAGGCGCGCGACGCTACAGCCCGAGTCCGATCTCCGCCATAGCCCCGCGGCGCTCCGCGACGAGCGGCGACTAAATTTCGATCAGCTCGCGCGCCCGCCGGAAGACCGCCTCGAACATGTCCGCCGTCAGCCGGCCCGTGTTCGTATTGAGCCGCGAGCAGTGATAGCTGTTCAGCACCGTGTAGGGGCCGGCCGGAAACTCCGTTCCGTGGCCGGCGATCCCCGCCGACGCCTTCAGGCCCAGCGCCCGCAGCACATTGCGCCGCGAGACGTCGCCCAGGGTCACGATCACCTTCAGCCGGGGCAGGGCGGACAGCCGCGCGGCGAGGAACGGCCGGCAGGCGGCCTCCTCAGACGTCTCCGGCTTGTTGCCGGGAGGGGCGCATCGCACCGCATTGGTGATCATGCAGTCCACCAGCGTCAGCCCGTCGTCCGGACGCGCCTCGTACGTTCCCCGCGCAAAACCGGTCTTCAGCAGGGTGTCGTACAGCATCCAGCCCGCGCCATCGCCGGTGAACGGTCGGCCGGTCCGGTTCGCGCCCATGCGCCCCGGCGCCAGGCCCACGACGCAGAGTCGCGCCGCCTCGTCGCCGAACGAAGCCACCGCGCCATTGAAACCCTCGGGGATCGAGCGTCGGTTCGCCTCGCGATAGACCACCAGGCGCGGGCAGAGCGGGCAGTCGGCCGGCGCCTCAGGGGGCGTTCCGGCGGGCGCGGGCTCAGGCGCCGGCATCGGCGGCCCGGTCGTCGGGGTTCACGGCCCGGGCTTCCTGCAGGAACTTCGGCAGGCGGGACGGGCGGCCGATCAGGTCGGCGAGGTCGGCGAGGTCCACGAAGTTGTCGGCCTGCCGCCGCAGGTCGTCCGACACCATCGGCGGTTGGGACTTCACCGTCGACACCACCGTCACCCGGCTTCCCTTGCGCTGCACGGCCTCCACCAGCCGGCGGAAGTCGCCGTCGCCCGAGAACAGCACCAGGTGGTCGGCGTGGTCGGCCATCTCCATCATGTCGACGGCGATCTCGACGTCCATGTCGCCGCGCCAGCGCTTGCGGCCCTGGCTGTCCACGAACTCGCGCGCCGCCTTCGTCACCAGGCGGTAGCCGTTGTAGTCCAGCCAGTCGACCAGCGGCCGGATCGGCGAGTACTCCTCGTTCTCGACCAGCGCGGTGTAGTAGTAGGCCCGCACCAGCACGCTGCGCTTTTTGAACTCCTCCAGCAGCTTGCGGTAGTCGATGTCGAAGCCGAGGTTCTTGGCGGCGGAGTAGAGGTTCGCCCCGTCGATGAACAAGGCCAACCGGTCCGTGGGGTAGAAGGTCATAAGCGCTGAATTCCTGGACCTGGATCGGGTCGTCGTCGTCGCCCTGGGCAGCAACCTCGCTGGCGGCTACGGCTCTTGCGAGGCATTGCTGGAGGCGGCTCTGGCGCGGTTCCCGGCGGTCGGGCTGAAAATCCTCAAAAGGTCGGGCTGGTGGCGTTCGGCCGCCTGGCCCGATCCGAATGCCCCTGAGTATCGCAACGGAGTCGCCCTTGTCGAGGCGAGCGCCGGGCCCGAGGCCGTGCTGGCGGCCCTGCTGGGCCTCGAGGCGGCGATGGGGCGCGAGCGGGCAGGGCGCAACGCCCCGCGCACCCTCGACCTCGACCTGATCGCCCATGGCCGCGAGGTGAGGGACGAGGCCGACCTCGTCCTCCCGCATCCCCGGGCGCACGAGCGGCGCTTCGTCATGGGGCCGCTGGCCGAGATCGCGCCGGCCTGGGTCCATCCGGTCCTCGGCCGGACCGCCGCCGAACTGGCCGCCGGCGCGACGGTGGGCGCGGACGCGACCCCGGCAAGGTGACGACCGCGAGGCTGCGGCCTTTGCGGCGTTGCACAAAAGGCGGCGAGCCTCTATTTTCACCGGTTCTATCTTTCCGTCTGAGAGACTCCATGGCCCGCGTCACCGTCGAAGACTGCATCGAGAAGGTCCCGAACCGCTTCAGCCTCGTGCTGCTGTCGGCCCACCGCGCCCGCGCCATCTCGGCCGGCGCCCAGATCCTGGTCGATCGCGACAACGACAAGAACCCGGTCGTGGCCCTGCGTGAGATCGCCGACGACGTGGTCGACGCCGAGGAGCTCAAGGAAAACCTCATCGGCACGCTGCAGCGCGTCGACGAACGCTCGGAAGCCGAGGAAGAGGCCGAGACCCTGGCCCTGCTCGCCGATCCGACCCACATGCAGATGAGCGAGCTGGAGCTGGTTCGCGCGCTGCAAAGCGACCGCGACGGCGGCCAGGAGGAGCGGTACTGAGCCCCGAAGGCGCAGAACCTCTCACTCGGGAGGCGGCGCAACCCGCCGCCCCTCTACCCCAAGACGCACCCATGAAGCCGCCGGTCGCGACGGGTCCGCCTCGACCGCGCATGCTTCGCCAGTTCGAGCTGATCGAGAAGGTCCGCTCGTACGACCCCACGGCTGACGAGGCGCTGCTGAACCGCGCCTACGTCTATGCCATGCGCCAGCACGGCTCCCAGAAGCGGGCCTCCGGCGATCCCTACTTCGCCCACCCCATCGAGGTGGCGGGCATCCTCACCGACTACCGCCTCGACACCGAGACCATCGTCACGGCGCTGCTGCACGACGTCATCGAGGACACAGACGCCACCCGCGAGAAGGTCGAGGAGCTGTTCGGCGCCGAGGTCGCCGAGCTGGTCGAGGGCGTCACCAAGCTGTCCAAGCTGGAACTCTCCCAGGAACACCTCCGCCAGGCGGAGAACCTGCGCAAGTTCATCCTCGCCATCTCCAAGGATGTCCGCGTCCTGCTGGTGAAGCTGGCCGACCGCCTGCACAACATGCGGACGCTCCACTTCATCAAGCATCCGGCCAAACGCGAGCGGATCGCCCGCGAGACCCTCGACATCTACGCCCCGCTGGCCCGGTCCATCGGCGTGCACCGCATGTGCGAGGAGCTGGAGGAGCTGGCCTTCGCCCACCTCAACCCCGTGGGCCGCAACGCCATCCTGCGGCGCCTGGAGGCGCTGCGCGAGGAGCAGGGCGGGGCGGTGTCGCTGGTCAGCCAGGAGATCGCTGCGCGGCTCGACACCGCCGGCATCCCGGCCCGCGTCTTCGGCCGCGAGAAGCACGCCTTCTCGATCTGGCGGAAGCTCCAGCGCAAGTCGATCGGCTTCTCCCAGCTCTCCGACATCTACGCCTTCCGGGTGATCGTCGAGAACGAGGACGACTGCTACCGCGCCCTGGGCGTGATCCACCGCGCCTGGCCCAGCGTGCCCGAGCGGTTCAAGGACTACATCTCGACGCCGAAGCGGAACAACTACCGCTCGCTGCACACCACGGTGGTCGGCTACCGCGGCATGCGCGTGGAGATGCAGATCCGCACCGAGTCCATGGACCGCGTGGCCGAGGAGGGCGTCGCGGCCCACTGGCGCTACAAGAACGAGTCCTACGGCTTCGACGCCGAGCATCAGAAGCAGGCCGGTGGCCGCGACCCGCTGATCAACCTGCGCCACCTCGTCCAGGTGCTGGAGCATGGCGGCGACGCCGAGGAACTGGTCGAGCACGCCAAGCTCGAGATGTACCTCGACCAGGTGTTCGTGTTCACGCCCAAGGGCCAGCTCGTCAGCCTGCCGCGGGGCGCGATGCCGCTGGATTTCGCCTACGCCCTGCACACCGACATCGGCGACACCACGATCGGCGTGAAGATCAATGGCGAGCTGAAGCCGCTGCGCACGAACCTCTCCAACGGCGACGTCGTCGAGGTCATCCGCGGCGGCAAGCCCGTGGTGCCGCCCGACTGGCGCTCGCTCACCGTCACCGGCCGGGCCCGCAGCGCGATCCGTCGTCACATCCGCCAGACCGAGCGCGAGGAGTTCATCCGTCTCGGCCGGGCCACCGTCGACCAGATGTTCGAGGCGGCGGGCAAGACCCGCAAGGACGTCTCGCTGAGGCCCGCCCTCGACCGCTTCGCCGTGAGCACCGAAGAGGAGCTGTTCGACGCCGTCGGCCGCGGCCGTGCGACGCCGGCCCAGGTGCTTGAAACCGTGTTCCCTGGCCTGAAGGCCGCCGAGCGCGAGGCCGCCACGGCCCGCCGGCACATCGGCGAGGGCAAGGCCCGGCTCTACGTCCGTGGCGGCGGCCTGACGCCCGGCGTCACCATCCACTTCGGCCAATGCTGCTCTCCGGTGCCGGGCGACCGGATCGTCGGCATCCTGGAGACCGACGGCGGGGGCCTCACCGTCCATGCCATCGATTGCGAGAAGCTGGCCGAGTACGAGGACCGCGAGGAGCTCTGGCGCGACCTGCAGTGGACGCCCGAGGCCGAGCGCAACGCCATCGCCCGCGCGCGCCTCACCGCCACCATCCGCAACGCGCCCGGCGTGCTGGGGCAGGTCTGCACGATCATCGGCGACGCCGGCGGCAACATCGTGAACCTCAGGATGCACCACCGGCAGTCCGACTTCTTCGACGTGGACATCGACGTCGACGTCACCGACGCCCGCCACCTCACCCACATCTCCGCCGCCCTCCGCGCCAACCCGAGCGTCGAGGAAGTCGAGCGCACGAAGGGCTAGACCGCGACGACCTCCGCGCCAGCGTAGGTCAGCAAATCAAGACCACGGAAGACACAGAGAAACACAGAAGGTGGGTCTGCCACCTTCCGTGTCCTTCTGTGCTTTCCGTGGTTCGAAGGACGGCTTCGCCGCCGCGAGGCGATGCCGGTCGGTCGCCGTGGAAGATCGCCGCTAGGGCAGAAGCACCACGCCCGTGACCTCGGTGCGGTAGCGGACTTCCTCGTCCCAGTGCCTGAGGATGCGGTTGAGGATGTAGGGCGGCGCCCAGTCGAAGTCGTCGTAGCGCGCCCCGCCCAGGAAGAAGGGCGTGATCGAGCTGTAGTTCTGCTCGATGATCGCCTCGCAGTACGAGCGGATGGTCGCCCGGTCTGTAGCCGCCGGGCCCAGGTCGCCGCCGCCGGGGGCCTGGCCGCCCACGGGGATCCAGAGGGTGGGATAGGGCTGGTCGCCGATGATGCCCTTCAGCTTCTCGCGTCCGGAGAGGTGCAGGCGCAGCGGGCCGACGCCCTTGGTGTAGGAGCTGGTCAGCAGGAAGGCGAGGTCCACGGACAGGATCAGCCGGCGCGGCGTCGCCCACGAGGTCAGTCGGAAGCCGGTGTCGATCGACGGCCCGGCGAAGTCCCGGATGATCGTGCCGGTGTTGGGGTTGGCGTACCACTCGTCGCGCAGTTCCGACTGGATCAGCACCGGGTCCCGGGCCGCGTCGGGCTCGATCTGCGCCCCGCCCCGACGGAAGAACACCTCGGAATTCGGCAGCGGGAAGAGGCCGATCCAGGCCGTCGACTTCACGTCCAGGTGCTGCTGGCCCTCGGTGTATTCGATCCGGTAGCGCTCCAGCGCCGCCAGCCAGATGTGCATCATGGCGTGGGCGTGGGAGAGGCTCTGCAGCTCGCACACGTAGAGCAGCTCGTCGCCGTTGCTCTTCCAGAACTCGGGCGCGCCCAGGGTCTCCTGCCGCCCGTCGGAGAAGGCGCGGTACTGGGATTGAAGAACGAAGTCGAAGTTACGGAAAAAGCCGAGGATTTCCGAGCGCCACGCGTTGCGTGACTGCTTGTACCGGGTGGAGCCCACCAGGTCGGCGCTCAGGAACAGCCGAAGACGCGGCTTCAGGCCCTCCGGAAAGTCCTCCGGAAACACCTTCCGCTCGCTCGGCGCTTCTGCGCTTCTCGCGTGCATACCCACCATCACTGCGCAGGCTACGTCGCCGGGGGCTAATGTAAGGTTGCCAGCGATCAAGGTTGACCGGCGCCGCGACAACCCGCCGCGACGCGGTGTATGGGAGCGCCATGAACACCGAAGACGTCCTCGAAGAGTTCCGTGGCGCGGGCGCCCTGCGCGAAGGCCACTTCATCCTCGCCTCGGGCCGGCACAGCCCGATGTTCCTGCAGAAGAACCTGGTCTTCCAGTACCCGGACCGCACCGAGCGCCTGTGCAAGGCGTTGGCCGAGAAGATCGTGGCCCAGGTCGGCAGGCCCGACGTGATCGTCGCCCCGGCGGTCGGCGCGATCATCCCCGGCTATGAGGTGGCCCGCGCCCTGGGCGTGCCGTCGATCTATGTCGAGCGCGAGGACGGCAAGTTCCGCCTGCGCCGGGCCTTCAAGATCGCGCCGGGCGCCAAGGTCGTGGTCGTCGAGGACGTAATCACCACGGGCGGCTCGTTCCGCGAGGCGGTCGAGCCGGTGGCCGAGGCGGGCGGCGTGGTCCTGTCCTGCGCCTGCATCGTCGACCGGTCGGGCGGCAAGGCCGATGTCGGCTTCCCCCTGGTGGCCCTGGCCACCGTGGACGTGCCGTCGTATGCGCCGGACGAGATCCCGCCCGAACTCGCCGCCATCCCGGCGGAGGAGCCGGGCAGCAAGCGCCTGAAGGCCTGGCAGCAAGGGGAGGGCGCATGAGCCGCCTCAGACTCGGCGTCAATATCGACCACGTCGCCACCGTGCGGAACGCCCGTGGCGAGGGCTACCCCGATCCGGTGCGGGCGGCCGAGATGGCGCTCGCCGCCGGCGCCGACGGCATCACCGCCCACCTGCGCGAGGATCGCCGGCACATCTCCGACGCCGACATCGAGGCGCTGGCGGTCATCACCCGCCGCCGCGGCCTGCCGCTGAACTTCGAATGCGCGGTCACGCCCGAGATGGAGGCCATCGCCCTGCGCCACCTGCCGCACGCGGCCTGTCTGGTCCCCGAGCGGCGCGAGGAGGTCACCACCGAGGGCGGGCTCGACGTGGTCCGCGGCGAGGCGGTGATCAGGCCCGTCGTCCAGCGGCTCGTCGCGGCCGGCATCCGCGTCTCGCTCTTCATCGACGCCGACGAGGTTCAGGTCGCCGCGTCGAAGGCGGTGGGCGCCCAGGTTGTCGAACTGCATACCGGCGCCTACTGCCAGGCCGTCCGCGAGCGGCTTCCCCAGGCCGAGGCGCTCTTGCGCAAGCTTCAGGCCGCGGCGACCGAGGCGGCGCGCCTGGGCCTTGAGGTCCACGCCGGCCACGGCATCGACTACGAGACGGTGAAGCCCGTCGCGGCCATCCCCGAGCTGATGGAGCTCAACATCGGCCACTTCTTGATCGGCGAGGCCATCTTCATCGGCCTCGGCCCGGCCATCCAGCGGATGCGCGCGCTGATGGACGAGGCGCGCGCGGAAAAGGCCGCATGATCCTCGGCCTCGGCTCCGACCTCTCGGACATCCGCCGCATCCAGGCCAGCCTCGACCGGTTCGGCGACCGCTTCCGGGAGCGCGTCTTCACCGAGATCGAGCGGACGCGCTCCGAGCGCAAGGCCGACGCCGCCGCCAGCTACGCCAAGCGCTTCGCCGCCAAGGAGGCCTGCGCCAAGGCCCTCGGCACCGGCATGCGGCGGGGGGTCTTCTGGCGCGACATGGGCGTGGTCAACATGCGCTCGGGCCAGCCGACCATGGCCCTCACCGGCGGCGCCCTTGCGCGGCTCCAGGAGATGACACCGCCCGGCATGAAGGCGGTGATCCACCTCAGCCTCACCGACGACCACCCCTACGCCCAGGCCTTCGTGATCATCGAAGCGCTGCCAGAGGGCTGACGGCGCCGTTCATCGCGCAATCAGGTGCGAATTCCTATATCTCCGCCCGAGAACGAACATCGATCCGCCACGCGCGGACGCCAGGACCAAGGAATGCACATCGTGAAGTCCGCTATCGCCGCGCTCGCCGGCGTGCTCGCCCTGTCCGCCGCCGCCCCGGCCGCGGCCCAGGGCGACGCCTCGCTGTACGGCGTGTGGCGCAACCCCAAGAACTCGGTGCACGTCGACATCCGCCCCTGCGCCCAGGGCGCCTGCGGCTACGTCGTCTGGGCTAGCGAGAAGGCCAAGAAGGACGCGGCCGAAGGCGGCACGGCCAACCTCGTCGGCCTCCAGCTCTTCCGTGAGTTCACCCCCCGCGCCAATGGCGTCTGGAAGGGCAAGGTCTTCATCCCGGACCTCAACCGCACCTTCACCGGCACGGCCGAGCCGCTGGACGGCAAGACCCTGCGCGCCAAGGGCTGCCTGCTCGCCAATGTGCTCTGCAAGGCCCAGACCTGGACCCGCGTCAGCTGATGCCTCGGAACGCGCTCAGCGGATCCAGCGCAGGGCGCGTTCGAACAGGCTGACGGTGTGGGCGTGGAGCCGGTCGCCGGTTTCCTTCGGGGCCTGGCCGGCGCAGGCGCGGGCGAAGGTGCCTTCCAGGATCAGCCCCAGCTTGTAGCAGGCCAGCACCGCGTACCAGTCGATGGCGGCCATGTCGCGATCGGTGCGCGGCCGGTAGTGCTCTACCAATTCCTGTGGGGTGGCGAAGCCGCGCCACGGCTGGATGTTGACCCCGAAGTCGCGCGGCGCCTCGCTCTCCTGCCAGGTAGCCAGCAGCCAGCCCAGATCCAGCAGCGGGTCGCCGATGGTGGTCAGCTCCCAGTCGACGATGGCCGCCAGTTCGGGCGCGTCCCTGCGGAACATCACGTTCGACAGGTGGAAGTCGCCGTGGATGATCCCCGGCTGGAAGGTGGAGGGCCGGTGCCGCTCCAGCCACGCCGCCACCTCGTCCACGCCCGGAATGCCGCCCGGGCCGGGCCATCCGGCGTACTGGCCATAGCTGTCGAGCTGCGACTTCCAGCGCGCCACCTGGCGCTCCAGGTAGTTGTCGACCTTGCCGAAGTCCGCGAGCCCCAGCGCCCGGTAGTCCAGCGCGCCCAGCGCGGCGATGCCCTCCACCATGGCCAGGCCCATCCGGTGGCGCGCGGCCTCCGACTCCGCATGCAGCGGCGGCAGCCCCGTGGTCGGGTTGAAGCCCTCGATCGGCTCCATCAGGTAGAACGCCGCGCCCAGCACGTCCTCGTCCGGGCAGGCGGCGATCAGGCCCGGGTGCGGCACGTCGGTCCCTTTCAGCGCGGCCAGCATCCGCGCCTCGCGCCGCATGGTCTCGTTGGAGTTGGCCCGCAGGTGCGGCGGCGGCCGGCGGAGCACATAGGTCCGGCCCGCGCGGTTGAACCGCAGCAGGATGTTCTGGGTGCCGCCACCCAGCAGGGTGACGTCCTCCAGCGGCCCGTCGCCCAGCCCCTGGGCGTCCATCCAGCCGGCCAGCGCCTGCAGGTCCACTCCGGCGTCCATGGCGGGTCCTTCCGTCCTATGCGTCCCCCAAACTAGGATGGTGGACGTTGCGGCGGGCAACCGGCTTTCGTGCGGGCCGCTCCGCGCAGGGGGGAGCGACCATGACCACCGATCTTCGACCGCCGCCGGGCTATGCGCCCAGCGACCCGCCGCCGCTCGGCCCGGCCCGCCGGCTGGTCTCGCGCGTCGAGGAGGCGGTCATCGAGCGCCCGCTGTCTGAGGTGGTAGCCGCCGTAGAAGCCGCGCGACTCGAGGACTGGATCGACGGTTCGGGAAGCCTGCCGGGCGTACGCGGAACCTGCATGCTGCGGGGCGAGCGCTTCGACGCGCCCGGCTCGCGGCACATGGTCTTCCTCACTGACGGGACGACCGTGGTCGAACAGGTCCTCGACAAGCACCGCGGCCCCGACGGCTACGGCTTCCGCTATCAGGTCTGGGACTATTCGACCCCGGCCGCGAAGCCGCTCCGCTACGGCCTCGGGGCCTTCGCCTACACGCCGGCGGGGGAGGGACGCACTCACGTCCGCTGGACCTACGCCTTCGAGCTGCGCCCCGACCGCTTCCCCGGCCTGCTCGGCCCCAGGCTCGGCGGCTGGCTCCTGAAGAAGGCCCTGCTCGACGGCGCCTACGCCCAGTGGATGCGCGACTCGCTCGCCCGGCTGAAGGCCATCGCGGAAAGCTCAGCCTCGTCTCCGCATCCCGCCGCTTAGCGGGGGAGTTGTAGGACTGGTATCGCCCATCTAGGACGCGGAACGCGAAGGCTTGGCGGGGCAGCGGTTGTAGCTGGATTGTCCCGCAAGCTAGAGTGTGGGGAATGACGGGCCGCACTATCTGGGAGCGCGAGCTAAAGTGGCCGAGGTCCGGTCCGATTCACTGGCTTACTCTGTACTTCTTATTTGTGGTGGCTGCCGGTTTCGCATTGTGGCTGGTGCTTGGGTTCATCAGCCCCACGGCCCCAGACCCTGCGTCCGGGAAGGTGTACGAAGTGCCTGGCGGACGCCGTTCACCACCGTATTACGTCGACAGAATTGACGCCTATGCGCTCCGCTTTGCGACTGCGCACCTAGGCGTTGTCCTGATTGTCGCAGGGGCGGTCGGGATATGGAATGCCGGGGCGAGAGTTCCAACGAAGCCCAGCTAGACGGTCCAAGGTCTGACGCCTCTATACCGCTCCCTTGCCCTTAAGCAGCGCTCGCCGCCGCCCTCCAGGCCACGATCCGCGGCCACAGCGTGTTCAGCGCCAGGCCGCCCATCACCAGCAGCGCGGCGGTCAGCTTCCAGCTCGTCAGCGGCTCGCCCAGCAGCATGGCCGAGGCGCCCATGCCGAACACCGGCACCAGCAGCGACAGCGGGGCGATGGTCGCCGCCGGGTGCCGCGCCAGGAGCCAGGCCCAGGCGGTGTAGCCGAAGATCGTGTTGCCCACCGACTGCCACAGCACCGCGCCCCAGGCCGCCGCATCGGCGTTGGCGACGGCGTGCGACACCGCCGGCCAGCCCTCGACCGTCAGCGCCAGCAGGAACAGCGGCGGCGCCGAAAAGACGCTCGCCCAGACCACATAGGCCAGCATGTTCACCGGCCCGGCGGCCCGCGCCGCGGTATTGCCGCCGGCCCAGGAGAGCGCGGCGATCAGCACGAGGCCCAGGCCGATGGGCGTGACCTCGGCGTTGGTGTGGATCATCAGCCAGCCCAGCCCGCAGGCGGCCAGCAGCAGGGCGACGATCTGGTAGGTCCGCACCCGCTCGCCCGCCAGCAGCATGGCGAAGCCGATGGTGAAGAACACCTGCGTCTGCACGACCAGGCTCGCCAGCCCGGGCGAGATCCACTGGGTCATGGCGATGTAGAGCATGCCGAACTGGCCGACGCCGATCAGCACGCCATAGAGCGCCAGGTTCCGCCAGGGCACGGCGGGGCGCTTCAGGAAGAAGATCGCCGGCAGCACCGCGAAGGTGAACCGCAGCGCCGCGAAGGTCAGGGGCGGGAAGTCCTCCAGCCCCCACTTGATGACCACGAAGTTGGTCCCCCACACGGCCACGACCACGAGGGCGAGCAGCAGGTGCAGCGGCGGCAGGGCAGGGCGACTCATCCTGCCTACATAGGCCCCGGGCGGCGGCTGTCAGCAGTCCAGTCGCGACCGACTGGCCCTTTTCCGCGACCTGCGCGCCGTGCGGGCGGCCGATCGTCGCCCCTCCCGCGCCTGTCCCAAAGTTCACGGGCGCGAAACTTGCTCATGCGCTAGGGAGCGGATACGCAGGCTTCCGTTCCGGCGCCGCCGGAGCCCTGAAGGATTATCGATGAGCGAGAACGTGCAGACCGCCGAGGCCCCTGAGAAGTCCGGCGCGGTCAAGGAGATGGTGGAGATCGTCAAGACGATCGTCTACGCCCTCGCGATCGCCCTGTTCCTGCGCGTGCTGTTCTTCCAGCCGTTCACGATCCCGTCCGCGTCGATGGAGCCGAACCTCTACGAGGGCGACTACATCATCGTCTCCAAGTGGTCGTACGGCTACTCCAAGCACTCGATCCCGTTCAGCCCCCCGCTGTTCCAGGGGCGGATCCTCGACAAGCCCGCCAAGCGCGGCGACATCGTCGTCTTCAAGCTGCCCAGCGACGGCCACACCGACTACGTCAAGCGCGTCATCGGCCTGCCCGGCGACCGCGTGCAGATGAAGAACGGCCTGCTCTACATCAACGACAAGGAAGTGAAGCGCGAGCCCCTCTCGCCGGTGAAGACCAACGTCGGCTACGGCGTCGAGCGCGAGGTCGCCCGCTACGAGGAGACCCTCGACACCGGCAAGGACTTCGCCACCCAGGACTTCGGCCCCGACGGCGACCTCGACAACACCGACGTCTTCGTGGTGCCCGAAGGTCACTACTTCATGATGGGCGACAACCGCGACAACTCGTCGGACAGCCGCGTGCCGCCGGCGCTGCAGGGCGTGGGCATGGTTCCGGCCGACCACCTCGTCGGCAAGGCCCAGATCATCCTCCTGTCGTGGAAGCCCGAGGCGTCGATCTTCAAGCCCTGGACCTGGGTCCTCGACGCGCGGCCCAGCCGGTTCTTCAAAGTCCTGAAATGAGCGCGAGAGCGGCGGCGGTCGAGGAACTCGAGCGCCGCATCGGCCATACCTTCGCCGACCGCCAGCTTCTGGAGCGGGCGCTGACGCACGCCTCCGTGGGCGACCGCCGGCCGCATATCCAGCACAACGAGCGGCTGGAATTCTTCGGCGACCGGGTGCTGAACCTCGTCATCGCTGAGGAATTGCTGTCCCGCATGCCCGAGGCGCGCGAGGGCGAGCTCTCGGCCGCCTTCCACAAGCTGGTCAACCTGGAGACCTGCGCCGAGGTGGCGCGCGAGGTCGGCCTGCCGGCGACCCTGCTGATGGGCGGCGGCACCGGCAAGACGGGCATCCGCTTCAGCGACCGCGTGCTGGGCGACGCCTGCGAGGCCCTGGTCGCCGCGCTCTATTTCGACGCCGGGCTGGAGGGCGCGCGCGCCTTCATCGTCCGCGCCTGGGACGAGGCGTTCCGCCGCCTGGGCGAGCCGAAGCAGCGCAATCCCAAGGTCGTGCTCCAAGAATGGGCGTTCGGCCGCGGCCTGCCCGCGCCCCGCTATACCGTGCTGGCGCAGTCGGGCCCCAGCCACAAGCCGACCTTCCGCATCGAGCTGTTCGTCCAGGGACGCGAGCCGGTGACGGGCGAGGGCGGTTCCATCCGCGAGGCCGAGAAGGTCGTCGCCGAGCAGATGTTGTCCAGGATCGAGGACCTGAAATGACCAGCCGGGCCGGCTTCGCCGCGATCATCGGCGCGCCCAATGCGGGCAAGTCCACGCTGACCAATCGCCTTGTCGGCGCCAAGGTGTCCATCGTCACCCAGAAGGTGCAGACCACGCGCTTCCCGGTCCGCGGGGTCGCCATCGCCGGCGAGACCCAGATCGTGCTGGTCGACACGCCCGGCATCTTCCAGCCGCGCCGCAAGCTGGACCGCGCCATGGTGCGCGCCGCCTGGGGCGGGGCCGAGGACGCCGACGCCGTCGTCCACCTGGTCGACGCCGCCGCCGAGGTCGCCGTCCAGGGTCCCGACGCCAAGCCCGCCGACCGCCGCGCCGTCGCCGACGTGGAGTCCATCGTCGAGGGCCTGAAGAAGGCCGGCCGCAAGGCGATCCTGGCGCTCAACAAGATCGACGCGGTGAAGCGCGACCAGCTCCTGGCGCTCTCGCAAAAGCTTTTCGATACAGGCGTCTATTCCGAGGTCTTCATGATCTCGGCGGCGACCGGCTCCGGGGTCGAGGACCTCAGGGCGCGCCTCGCCGAGCTGATGCCCGAAAACCCCTGGTTCTATCCCGAGGACCAGACCGCCGACCTGCCGGCGCGCCTGCTCGCCGCCGAGATCACCCGCGAGAAGCTCTACCTGCGTGTCCACGAGGAGCTGCCCTATTCGGCCGCCGTCGAGACCACCGCCTTCCAGGAGCGCAAGGACGGCTCGGTCCGCATCGAGCAGACCATCTATGTCGAGCGCGAGAGCCAGCGGCCCATCGTGCTGGGCAAGGGCGGCCAGACCCTGAAGTGGATCGGCCAGAAGGCGCGCGAGGAGCTGACCGAACTGCTCGACCGCCCCGTGCACCTCTTCCTGCACGTCACCGTCGATGAGCGGTGGGCCGACAAGCGCGAGTTCTACGGCGACGTGGGCCTCGACTTCGACGCCTGATCGACCGCAAGCGGAACCAATGCCCGGCCGCCGCCCTTAAGCAGAACGCCGGTCTGCGCCCGGCGCACGACGACGGGGGTGGTCTTGGCGGATTGTGGGCGGGAGGTTCTGCCTTCGGTGAAGGGGCTCGTCGACGCCCTGGACGACCGCTCGCCGATCGGCCCGCGCAGCCGCTGGTCGCCCGACCTGCGCGCGGCGATGGACATGATCATGCCGGCCCGCGCCGAGATCGTCCTGTTCTGGGGGCCAGAGTACGTCGCGCTCTACAACGACGCCTACGCCCCCACGATCGGCGAGAAGCACCCCCGCGCCTTCGGTCGCCCGGCGGTGGAGAACTGGGCCGAGCTCTGGGACGACCTCGAACCTCTGCTCCGCGGCGTGCGCGAGACGGGCGAGACGTTCCACGCCAAGGACCGGCCCTTCTACATCGAGCGCCAGGGCGAGGCGGCCGGCGAGGGGGAGGAGGTCTACTTCGACGTCTCGTACTCGCCCGTGCGCAACGCGGCGGGCGACACGGTGGAGGGTGTTCTCTGCATCGTCAGCGAGACGACCGAGCGGGTGCGGGCCCTGCGTCGCGTCGCCGCCAGCGAGGCCCGGCTGCAGGCGGTGGCCGATTCCGTCGACCAGATGATCTGGTCGACCCGTCCCGACGGCCACCACGACTACTACAACCGCCGCTGGTACGACTACACGGGCGTCCCCGTCGGCTCCACCGACGGAGAGGCCTGGAACGGCATGTTCCATCCCGATGATCAGGCCCGCGCCTGGAGCATCTGGCAGCGGTGCCTGGAGACCGGAGAGCCGTACCACATCGAGTACCGCCTGCGCCGGCACGACGGCGCCTACCGCTGGGTGCTGGGACGGGCGCAGCCGGTGCGCGACCCAGCCGGCCGCATCCTCCGCTGGTATGGCACCTGCACCGACATCCACGACCTTAAGGTCGCCGAGGACGCCCTGCGCGAGGAGCGCAACGCCCTGGAGATCCTCAACGGCGTCGCCGCGCGGGTGGCCGCGGAGGTCGACCTGGAGCGTCTGGTCCAGACGGTTGTCGACGCCGCCGTGGGGCTCACCGGCGCGAGCTTCGGCGCCTTCTTCCACAACGTCCACGACGAGCATGGCGAGAGCTACATGCTCTACGCGCTCTCGGGCGCCGCGCGGGAGGCGTTCGACCGGTTCCCCATGCCGCGGAACACGGCGATCTTCGCGCCCACGTTCGGGGGCGAGGGGCCTGTGAGGTCCGACGATATCGTCCACGATCCGCGCTACGGCCGCAGCGCGCCGAATCACGGCCTGCCGCCTGGCCACCTGCCGGTGCGCAGCTACCTCGCCGTACCGGTTACGCTCCGATCGGGCGAGGTGGCCGGAGGCCTGCTCTTCGGCCACCCCGAGCCCGGCGTCTTCGACGAGCGGGCCGAGCGGCTGGCGGTCGGCCTGGCCGCCCAGGCCTCTCTGGGCATGGAGACGGCCCGCCTCTTCCAGGCGCTCCAGACGATGAACCGGTCGCTGGAGAGCGAGGTCGCCGCCCGCACCGCCGAGCGCGACCAGATCTGGCAGGCCAGCCACGACCTCCTGCTGGTGGTCGGCCTCGACGGCGTCTTCCGCAGTGTGAATCCGGCCTGGGAGCGCACCTTGGGCTGGCGGCCGGAGGAGCTGGTGGGCCGCACCTCGGAATGGCTGGAGCATCCCGACGACCGCGAACGCACGCGCGCCGAGGTGGCCTCGATCGTCGCCGGCCACGTCTCGATCGCCTTCGAGAACCGCATCCGGTCGCGGACGGGCGACTATCGGATCCTGTCCTGGAGCGCGACGCGCTCGGGCGACGCCCTCTACGCCGTCGCCCGCGACGTCACTGAGGAGCGCCGCCGCCAGGAGGAGCTGCAGGAGACCCAGGAGCGGCTTCGCCAGGCGCAGAAGATGGAGACCGTGGGCCAGCTCACCGGCGGCGTCGCCCACGATTTCAACAACCTGCTGCAGGTGGTGACCGGCAATCTCGAGACCCTCAACCGGCATCTCCCCGAGGACCAGGTCCGCCTGCGCCGCGCCGCCGACCACGCCATGGTGGGCGCGCGCCGCGCCGCCACCCTGACCCAGCGGCTGCTGGCCTTCGCCCGCCGCCAGCCGCTGTCGCCCCGGCCGCTGGAACCCAACCGGCTGGTGCTGGGGATGTCCGAGCTGCTCCACCGCACCCTCGGCGAGACGGTCGAGGTGGAGACGGTTCTCTCGCCGGGCGTCTGGCGCATCGAGGCCGACGCCAACGCCCTGGAGAACGCCATCCTCAATCTGGCGGTCAATGCGCGCGACGCCATGCCCGCGGGGGGGAAGCTGACCATCGAGACCGCCAACACCCACATCGACCAGGACTACGCCCGCCAGAACGCCGAGGTCGCCAGCGGCCAGTATGTGATGTTCTGCGTCTCGGACACGGGCGTCGGCATGGCGCCAGAGGTGGTCGATAAGGCGTTCGAGCCGTTCTACACCACCAAGGAAGTGGGGAAGGGCACCGGCCTCGGCCTTTCTATGGTCTACGGCTTCGCCAAGCAGTCGGGCGGTCACGTGAAGGTCTATTCCGAGGTGGGCCGCGGCACGACGGTCCGCCTCTACCTGCCCCGCCTGGTGGGTGGCGCGGCGACCGACGAGGAGCCGGCCGTGGTCCTCGCGCCCGCCGGCTCCAATTCCGAGACGATCCTGGTCTGCGAGGACGACGACGACGTGCGCGCCTACTCGGTCGAGGCGCTGCGCGAGCTGGGCTACCGCGTGCTGGAGGCCCACGACGGCCCTTCGGCCCTGCGCCTCTTGGAGCGCCAGGACGGCCCGGTGGACCTGCTGTTCACCGACGTGGTGCTGCCCGCGGGCATGACCGGCGCCGACGTCGCCCGGCGGGCGCGCGAGATCCAGCCAGGGCTGAAGATCCTCTTCACCACGGGCTATGCCCGGGACGCCATCGTCCACCACGGCCGCCTCGACGCCGGGGTGCAGCTCATCACCAAGCCCTTCACCTACGCCGATCTCGCCGGCCGCATCCGCGACATGCTGGACGCGCGCGGCCGGTCCTGAGTGGCATGCCACTTCCGACAAAAGTGGCGCTGGCCTCACGCGCGGTCAGGTCCTAGCTGGCGAGCATGACCGACCTTTCCGCCTATTTCGCCCGCATCGGCCACGACGGTCCGACCGATCCGTCGCTGGACACGCTGCATGCGCTGCACGCGCGCCACCCCGCCGCCATTCCGTTCGAAGCCATCGACGTGCTGCTGGGGCGTGGCGTCGACATCTCCCCCGACGCCGTCGACGCCAAGCTGATCCACGCCCGCCGGGGCGGCTACTGCTTCGAGCACAACAGCCTGTTCCGCCGGGTCCTGGTCCAGCTCGGCTTCGAGGTGACCGGCCTGGCCGCCCGCGTGCGCTGGAACCAGCCCGCCGATGCGCCGCTGCAGCCGCGCACCCACCACGTCCTCCGGGTCGATCTGGACGGGACGTCCTGGATGGTGGACGTCGGCTTCGGCGGGGCGGTGATGACCGCGCCGCTGCGGCTGGAGCCCGACATGGTCCAGTCCACGCCCCATGACGACTATCGCCTGGTTCCCATTGCGCCCGAGCGCGGCGGCGGCCTCGCGCTGCAGATGCGCCGCGACGCCGGCTGGGTCCCGGTCTACGACCTCGCCCTGACCCCTTGCGAGCCGATGGACTACGAGATGGCCAACTGGTTCACCTCGACCCACCCCGCCTCGATCTTCCGCAACGTCGTCATGGTCGCCAAGACCGCGCCCGACGCCCGCCACGGCCTGCTGTTCAACCGCCTCTCCACCCGCCCGCGCGGCGGCGAGACCACGGTCACCACCCTCGACGCCGACGGTATCGAAGCCGCCCTCCGCGACGTCTTCGGCCTGCCCGTCGACCCCTCCTGGCGCCCGATCATCGAGCGGGCCGCGGCGCACGAGGGATAGGGCGGGGAACGCCTCTCCACGGTGTCATCCCGGTTTCGCCGCAGGCGAAGACCGGGACCCAACCCGAAGGTGGCTCCGGTACCGGACCCTAGATCCTCCCCTCAGGGGGAGGTGGCGCCGAAGGCGACGGAGGGGGTTCCCGCCCCCGAAGTCGGGGCACGCTCCCCATCCGCCCTACGCCACAGCCGCTCCAGCCCTCACGCCGCGCGCCGCCGCCGCTTCGGCCGTTCCCGCCGGTACTGCGCCACCAGGCCCATGAGCTCGGCCAGGGCGGCCTCCAGCTCCGGGGGATAGGCGAGGTCCTGGGGCTGGATTTCCGCCGCGGGCGCGCCCAGCTTGACGGGATGGAATTCGTCGACGACGCCTTCGTGCTGGCCGCCCGCGCCCATGGCGAGTCGGGCGCGATCGTCGAGCTGCTCACCTCGGCCCACGGCAAGTACGCCGCCCACGTGGCCGGCGGGGGCTCCCGCCGCCTCAGGCCCTTCCTCCAGCCCGGCGCCCGGGCGGTGGTCACCTTCCGCGCCCGCGTCGAGGGGCAGCTCGGCTCGGCGAGCCTGGAGCCGATGGGGCAGGGGCCAGCGGAGCACTTCGACGACGCCCTCGCGCTCGCCGGGATCGCCGCCGCCGCCGCCGTCGCCGCCGGCGCATTGCCGGAGCGCGAGCCGCACCCGGGGGCCTACCTCGCCTTCGAGGCGCTCACCGCCGCCTTCGCCGACCCGGAGATCTGGCCCGCCGTCTTCGTGCGCTTCGAGGCCGGCCTGCTGCAGGAGCTGGGTTTCGGCCTCGACCTGTCCAAGTGCGCCGCCACCGGCGCCGTTGACGACCTGGTGTACGTCAGCCCCCGCACCGGGCGCGCGGTAAGCCGCGACGCCGGCGAACCGTACAAGGACCGGCTCCTTGGCCTGCCGCCCTTCCTGCTCTCGGCCCAGTCCCGGCTGGAAGCTGGCGATGTCGGGGCGGGCCTGGCGCTGACGGGTCATTTCCTCGACGCGTTCATCTTCGGCCCGCTGAACCGGCCACTCCCACCGGCCCGCGTCTGGCTGCTCGACCGCCTGCGCGAGGCCGGGCGCCTCTGACCCGGCCGCCGCGAACGGCGCCCAGATGAGGTAGGCCAGGGTCGCCAGCGCCAGCGGCAGCGTCGCCACCCCGAGGCCGCAGGCCACCGCGATCGGCGGGAAGGGCGCCCCCGCCAGCACGGTCGCCAGCATCAGGCACGCCTGCACGGTGGTCAGCCCCAGGGCGTCCTGCAGCGTCTTCTCCGCGTCCCACGGCGGCGGCGGGGGGCGCACGCCCTGCCAGCGGGTCTGCAGGGTGACGATGGCCAGTACGGCGCTCGGGATCAGCAGCCCGGCGATCCACAGGCCGGCGGCGCGCGCCAGGGCCTCGCTCGTGGCCGAGGCCCCGACGGCGAGCATGGCCAGCGGCCCGGTCGCCGCAAGGGTGAACCAGGCCCGGACGTTCAGTCGGCGCGTCTTCCACAACATCCGGCCAAGCTTGTCCGGCGCGTTTAAGCCGCCATGAAGGGACAGGCTTATCTTGCCTTCACCACGTGCGGCGGATCGTCCCGCGAGCGCTCAGCGCCGCGCCGGATTGGCGATGGCCCCGCCATCGGCTACAAGCGCCGCCGTGACCGGCACGAAACTCAACCAGGCCAATTGTCCGCAGCGCCGCCCCGCGGTGTTTGCGTGCGCCTGGATGACGGCCTGACCGCCGGCCCCACCTTCAGGACGTCCACGCAAACCCCGCTCAGGCGGGGTTTTTGCTGCGCCCCGCCAGAGCCCACGCCAGGAGCTCCCATGCTGACCGACACCGACATTGCCCGCATCGGCCGCGGGATCGAGGACCGCACCCTGCCCAAGGCCGAGTGGACCCACGCGGCCCATTTCGCCGCGGCGCTCTGGCTGCTGACCCGCCCCGGCCGCGACGCCTTCGCCGAGATGCCGGGCCTGATCCGCGCCTACAACGCGGCCACCGACACGCCCAACACCGACACCGGCGGCTATCACGAGACCATCACCCAGGCCTCGCTCCGCGCCGCGCGGGCGCACCTTGACGCGCACCCCTCCGCCGGCCTCTCCACGGTGCTGGCCAGCCTGCTCGCCACCCGCCTGGGCCGCTCGGACTGGCTGCTGTCCCACTGGACGAAGGACCGCCTTTTCAGCGTCGAGGCCCGCAGGGCCTGGGTCGAGCCGGACCTCCAGCCGCTGCCGTTCTGAGCGGCGGCGCGTCGCCCACAGCCTGCGGCGCCCCGGACGTCGCGGCGAATCCCCCGCCTTGCTAGAAGGGCCGGATGACCGTCCACACTCCGCCCCCCGGCGGCGAGCCCGACCGCATCGTCGACGAACCGCTCAGCGAAGCGCTCTCCCGCCGCTACCTGGCCTACGCCCTCAGCGTCATCACCGACCGCGCGCTGCCCGACGTGCGCGATGGCCTCAAGCCCGTGCAGCGCCGCGTGCTCTACGCCATGCGCGAGATGCGGCTGAACCCGGACGCGGCGGCCCGCAAGTGCGCCAAGGTCGTGGGCGAGGTGATGGGCGGCTATCACCCGCACGGCGACCAGTCGATCTACGACACCCTGGTCCGGATGGCCCAGCACTTCGCCCAGCGCTATCCGCAGGTCGACGGCCAGGGCAACTTCGGCAACATCGACGGCGATAACGCCGCGGCCATGCGCTACACCGAGGCCAAGCTGACGGTGGCCGCCACGCTCCTGCTCGACGGGATCGAGGAGGACGCGGTCGACTTCAAGCCCACCTACGACGGCTCCGACGACGAGCCCGTGGTGCTGCCCGCCGGCTTCCCCAACCTGCTCGCCAACGGCTCGACCGGCATCGCCGTCGGCATGGCCACGTCCATTCCGCCGCACAACGCCGGCGAGCTGATCGACGCCTGCCTGATGCTGCTGGACGACCCGGAGGCCAGCGTCGAGGCCCTGATGACCCACGTCCAGGGCCCGGACTTCCCCACCGGCGGCGTCATCGTCGAGCCGCGCGCCAGCCTGCTCTCGACCTACGAGACCGGCCGGGGCGGCGTCCGCGTCCGCGCCCGCTGGTCGAAGGAGGACCTGGGCAAGGGCACGTACCAGATCGTCATCACCGAGATCCCGTACCAGGTGAAGAAGGCCGAGCTGATCGAACAGCTCGCCGAGCTGATTGACGCCAAGAAGGCGCCCCTTCTGGGCGATGTCCGCGACGAGTCGGCGGAAGACGTCCGCGTCGTGCTCGAACCCAAGAGCCGGAACGTGGAGGCCGAGGTGCTGATGGAGAGCCTGTTCAAGCTCTCCGACCTCGAGACCCGCTTCTCGGTGAATCTCAACGTCCTCGACGCGCGCGGCACCCCGGGGGTGATGAACCTGAAGCAGGCCCTGATGGCCTTCCTCGACCACCGCCGCGAGGTGCTGGTCCGCCGGGCCCGCCACCGCCTGGCGAAGATCGAGGCCCGCCTGCACATCCTCGACGGCCTGATGATCGCCTACCTCAACCTCGACGAGGTGATCCGGATCGTCCGCTACGAGGACAAGCCCAAGGAAAAGCTGATCGAGACGTTCTCGCTCAGCGAGATCCAGGCCGACGCCATCCTCAACACCCGCCTGCGCCAGCTGGCCCGGCTCGAGGAGATGGAGATCCGCCGCGAGCACGCCGAGCTCGCCGAGGAGCGCGACGGCATCGTCGCCATGTTGGGGTCCGACAAGGCCCAGTGGAAGCTGGTAGGCGAGGGGCTGAAGCACACCAAGGCCGAGCTGGCAGACCTCAACGTCCGCCGCTCGTCCTTCGCCGAGGCGCCGCAGATCGACACCGAGGCGGCGCTGGAAGCCATGATCGTGCGCGAGCCGATCACCATCATCCTCTCCGAGCGTGGCTGGATCCGCGCCGCCAAGGGCCGGGTCGAGGACCCGTCCGAGCTGAAGTTCAAGGAAGGCGACAAGCTCGGCTTCCTGGTCCCGGCCGAGACCACCGACAAGCTGCTGATCTTCGCCTCCGACGGCCGCTTCTTCACCCTGGGCTGCGACAAGCTCCCGGGCGCCCGCGGCCACGGCGAGCCGCTGCGCCTGATGATCGACCTCGACGACAAGGTCGGCATCGTCGACGTCTTCCCGCACAGGCCGGGCACCAAGCGCATCCTGGCCAGCAAGCAGGGCTACGGCTTCATCCTGCCCGAGGAGGAGGCCATCGCCTTCCGCCGGGCGGGCAAGCAGGTGCTGAACGCCGGCGATCCGGCCAAGAAGGGCGAGGGCGCCGCCATCTGCCTGCCGGTGAACGGCGCCGACCATCTCGCGGTCATCGGCGACAACGGCAAGATCCTGGTCTTCCCGATCGAGGAGCTGCCCGAGATGCCGCGCGGCAAGGGCGTGAAGCTGCAGAGCTACCGCGAAGGCGGCCTGCGCGACGCCGCCGCCTTCAAGGCCGACGACGGCATGACCAGCGTCGACCCCAGCGGTCGCACGCGGGCCTGGCCCGAATGGCGCGAATGGCTCGGCAAGCGCGCCGGCGCCGGCAAGCTGGCCCCCAAGGGCTTCCCCGCCACCAAGCGCTTCCGGCCGAAGTAGGGGCGGGGGCTCCAAGCCCCCCGGCGTCATCCCGGCTTCGCCACAGGCGAAGACCGGGACCCAACGCAGGTCCGGACGCCTGACTGCGCCCGGTCACGGTCACGGGCTCTCGCCCGGACCGCGTGCCGAGCCTGGAAGCGGGCCTACGCCGCCGCGACCTGCCGCCGGCGCAGGGCCGCGCCCGCCAGGCCGAAGCCGCCGATCATCAGCGCCCAGGTGCCCGGTTCGGGGATCGCGCCGCCGCCCGTGGCGGTGGTCAGGTTGTCGAGGCCGAACTGGTCGTTGTTGCCGCCGCCCAGCGGGTTGAAGAACGTCACCGTCGTGAAGGCGGTGTCCGACACGAAGCCCAGGAAGTTCGGCGCCATCGGCAGCGGGTCGAACGTGATCCCGCCGACGACGGCGTAGGTCCGCAGGACGTTGTTGTTCAGCGACCGGAAGTCGGCGCCGAACGCGGTGATCGCCGTGTCGAAGGTGAAGGTGACCGAGCCGGGGCCGCCGGCGCCGGTATCGCTGGTGATGTTGACGTTGAGATAGCGGCTGCCGTTGACGTTGAAGCCGCCCGCACCGTCCGTCAGCGAGGCCGACCCGTTGGTGTCCACCGTGAACGCGCCGAGGTCTGTCGACGGCGACACGCCCATGTTCGCGAAGCCCTCGAACGTCTCGGTCGACACGGCGCCGGCGGCGGCCTCGAAGGCTGTCCGGTCGGTGTACTGCGTGACCGCCGCGCTGGCCGGCGCCGCCGCCATCACGACGGCCAACGCGGCCGCCGTCATCAGAAGCTGTTTCATCCCTTGAATCCCCAGAGAGTCGGGACCTGCCCCACGCAGAATCCACGAACATCGTTAGCTGCTCACGAGCTCGTGCCCCACGCGACGCCATTCCCCCGAGAGGCGAGCCGCCTCATGCAGGGGGAAGGTGAAAAGGGCGGAGAGGGACGGCATCGCTGCTTTCGACCCCTTGCAGACCTCAGATCCTCCCCTCAGGGGGAGGTGGCGCCGAAGGCGACGGAGGGGGTTGCCGACCACCGGGCTCGGCGGATGTAACTCCCTCACCCGCTTCACGGGAGCTATCCTTGAGGGGGAGCATCTGGGAGTCCTCACCCCCTCAGCGACGTTCAGAACGTCCGATTGAGCCCCAGCCCCTCAACCCACGTCCGCTTCTGACGCACCCGCCTGTTCCAATCCCGGCATGTCCGTCCCGGCCGACACCGCCGAACGCCATGCGCGCCAGCTTGCCCGTTACGCTGAGATCGCGATGCGGGCGGCCGAGAAGCTCGACGTGGCGATCGCCGCGGCGGAGGAGCCGGAGACGCTGACGGCTCTCGTCGGTTCGCTGCACAAGGCCGGCCGGGCGCTGCGCACCTCCATCGCCCTTGAGGCGAAGCTGCAGCGCGATGCGGCGGCCGACGCGCGCGTCGCCTCCGAAGCCGAGCGCGCCCGCTGCGGTCAGGCGGTCGAGGCCCGCAAGGCGCGGGTCCGCCACGCCGTCGAGCGCCGGATCTGGACCGAGCTGGAGCCGTCCGACGCCGAGATATGGACCGCCGACTTCGTCGAGCGCCTCGAGGACGAGGCCCTCGCCGACGGTTTCCTGGAGGAAGCCCTGGAGGAACAGGTGGCGCGCCTCGCCGCCGACCTGGGCCTCGGCGGCGTGCGCGAGCGCGAGTACCTGCCGCGCGCCCTGCGCCCGCCGCCGCGCCAGATGCGGGGGTTCGGTCCCCTCCGGGAGGAGGCCTTCGAGCGCGCGGACCTCGATGACGACGACGATGCTCCCCGCCGGGCGCCGGTTCCCCGCCCGTCGCCGCCCGCCGCGCCGCCGGACCCGCCCCCCGACGGACAACCGCCCGAAGGAAAACCGCCCGACGGGAAGCCGCCCGACGGAAGACCGGCCCGCCTCGCGCCGCCCATGGACCTGCCGTCCTGGGAGACGGATTAGGGAGAGGGGGCGATCCCTGGACCGCGCCCCTCCGTCCGCCTGGCTACTTCTGGAACTTCAGCTCGCGGACCAGCGTCGATCCGCGCTGCACGCGCATGTTCTCGCGGCTGATGGCGCTCTGGGCGGCCTTCTGGGTGGTGCCCCACAGGGCGGCCGTGCGCTTGTCGATGTCGCTCTGGCTGGCGTCGAACACGGCCATGTTCTCGTATTCGATCATCAGGATCAGGTCGGGCTCCTTGTCGCGGGCGGAGTCGACGGCGAGGATCTTGTAGCTGAGGATGTCGCCGGCCTTCATCCCGGCCTCGTTCGACGCCCGCCACTGGCCGTTCAGATAGGCCAGGTATTCGTCGAACATCCCCGGCTTCACCTCGATCTGGCTGATCCGCCAGACCGAGCCGTTCTCGTACACACGGCCCGCTGTTTGCGCCTGGGCGGCGCCCGCCAGCAAGGCTGTGGCGGCCAGGGCGGCGGCCGTGCGCGTGATTGTCTTGAGCATCTGGGAGTTCCCCCTTCGTCGCCGCCGTCGTGGCGGCGCGGGGAACTGTCCGCCCGCGGTCCGGCCCTGCCCACTGCACATTTTTGTGCGCGTCCTGCCGAGATCTCGGGCGTGACGGCCGTCACGCGCCGCCGGCGACGCCTCGCCGCACTCTGCGCCAGGGACCGCGGCGAACGAGCTGCGGACAGATGGGAGCAGGGGCGATGATGAAGCGGATGACGATGGCGCACCGGGCGGCGGTCCTGGGACTGACGGCGGCGGTGGCCGTGGGCGGAACGGCAGGCGCGGCGGACAAGGCCGAGCGCTCCAAACCCTGGCGAGAACTGCTCCGGATCTCGGCCCCCGAGAGTCCGGGGAGCTCGGACGTCGGCAAGCGGCTCCAGCCCCAGCTCAAGGCCTCGGCGGAACTCGGCAACAAGTACCTCGACAAGTGGATCGACAATCGGGAGTGGGACAAGGCGACCGGCGGCCTGCTGATCGCCGCCGGCTTCTACGGCGCGGCGGTCACGGCGTTCAATCCGGCGCCGAAGAACCTCAAGGCGGCGATCCTCGCGTCGGGTACGGCGGCGGGCCTCAACACCGGGCTCAAGTTCCGCGGCCGCGGCGCCGCCTACCGCCAGGGCCACCACGCCATGGCCTGCCTGGTCGAGACGGCGTCGCCGCTGATGACCTACGACACCGACTACCTGCCCCAGGTGGTGAAGCTGCGCCAAGTGGCGGCTGCCGCCCTCGCGGCCGGTGATGCGCAACTCAGCCAGTATGCCAGCGCTCAGGCGTCGGTCACCAAGGGCAAGTCCCTGCAGGCTCAAATGAATGCGGTGATCGCTCGCCTCGACGGACGTGACGACGATGCCAAGCGCAAGGTCCTGGAAGAGCGGATGAAGGTTCTGGCCGACCTCGACAAGGCGCTGGCAAAGGAGCGGGATGCCTACGAAGGGGCGGGTGAGCGCGCGACTTCTGTTCGCCGGCAGATCCAGGATGCTGTCGACAAGCGGTTGGACGGGGCCGCGCCGGACTATGCCGCCGCGGCAAAGGCCATCGGCGAGACCGCCAAGCCTGCCGCCGCCGCAGACGACCAAGACAATACGAAGTTGAAGGAGTTGAAACTTGCGTCGTCGGCAGACGACCGCGACCCCCTGACCAAGGTGAATGCGGCCATCCGAGAGCTAGAAGCCGACAGCCCGACGGTGGCGACCACGGCGCACAAGGCGATGGCGGAATGCATCCCCAAGGCCGGATGACCTACATCAGCATCGGCCCAACGATCGGGATCGCCATCACCACGGCGAAGCCAAGGGTCATCAGGGAAAGTCCGAGGGTCATCGCCATGGGAAGGCTCCTTTCGGCGCCGTACCTGGGGCTTTCCCGGCCGAGGTTCACTGCGTGATTTCGCAGAACGGTTCTGCCTGTCCGGAAACAACGCGGCCGGTTCGTCTCGACCGGCCGCGCCTCTCCGGGCGTCTAGGCCAGCGCCCGCCGCCGCGCGCGCAGGCCCGCCCCGGCCAGGCCGAAGCCCATGATCATCAGCGCCCAGGTCCCGGGCTCGGGCACCACGGCCACCGCGCGGGTGGTGATCGCGCCCACCGCGTCGATGTCGGCGCCCACGGTCGCTCCGCTGGTGCCGCCCTCGTTGGCCACGTCGATCAGGCGCACGTAGCGGAACGCCGAGGCCGAGCCGAAGCCGAAGGCGTCGATGTCGATCCCGCGCGTCGAGCCGCCCACGGCGCCCACCGACAGCCAGGTCAGGCCGTCGACGCTCACGTCCACCGTAGTGTCCTCCACATCGGGGCCGATCTCGAAGATCCAGAGGTCGTCGGCGGTCGAGTCCGACCCGGTCAGGACGTTGTCGTCGAACCGCACCACCAGCGCTCCGCCCACGCCGAGCGAGACGAACGTGCAGTCGGCCTGCGTCGCGCAGCCGTTGGCGCCGATATAATCCGGCAGACCCAGCGCGTTGAACGCCCCCTGGTACGGCAGGGTCGGATCGGCGCCCGCCAGCCCCGGCTGGTACGAGATCACGCTGTCGGCGAACGACACCGCGCCCTGCGGAAACTCCACCCCGCCGATCACCACGGCGTTCGCAGAGCCGGCAGCCAGCAGTCCCGCCGCCGCGCCGCCCAGCAGCGCGCGCACCCAACGCATGGTCATGACATCCCTCCAGAACCGGCCGCAACGGCCGCCCCGTCGCCGCACATCGCGGCCACCTGCGCTATGGTGAACCGCAGAACGACGTTCTTGGTTCCGCCGCCGCGGTGCGCATCTGCATCCCGGGGAGTCTCGGGAGCGCCGGGCGCCTGCCTATCCGGCCGCCAGGGTCAATGGATCCAGCACCGTGCCCGGCGGATAGTGGTCGCCGAGGATCATCATGCCGTCCAAGGTGATCTTGGCGGGGATCGTGACCGCGCCGTCGGCCTCGCGGGTCAGGGCGTCGACGTCGAGGCGCGCGAACGCCACGCGGCGGCCGCGGTCGGCCACGGTCAGGACCAGGACGCCGTCGGCGTCCGTCTCCACGCCGGGCTCGACCAGCGCCACCTTCAGCATCCCGCCGTGCGCCTCAAAGGCCACGTCGCCCGCGAAGCGCCCGACGCCGCTCGGTCGACCCGACGGGTCCAGCGCCAGATCGGAAGCGGGCAGGGCGGCAAAGACGAAGGCGCCGTCCGCGTTTCGCTCGACGCCGTCGCCCAGCGTCGTGGCCCCGCCGCTCATCTCGACGTAGCCGCGGAAGCTCTGCTTCACGCCCCAGATCAGTCGGCCGACGCGCATGACGCTCTCTCCCTCGCTTTCCCGACTGGTAGCATCCGTTGGCGCAGGGTGTTCACGACCCGTGCGCGGCGCCGACAAAAATGTGCAGTTCCGTCCTCTGAGTCGCGAGGTCAGCCTTACCGGGTTGCATCGAGTTTTGGGGGATCACACCATGTCAATTCTGAAGGGCGCCGCGAGCCTCGCCATCGTGGCTGCGGCGGGCCTCGCGGCCTCGGGCGCCCAGGCGCAGACGGCGGCCTCGCCGGTCGACCTCTGCAAGGGCGGCCAGCTCGCCGTCGTCCGGATGAATGCGGTGAAGCCGGGGGCCAAGGCCGCCTACGAGAAGGCCGCCCGCGACCACCTCGCCTGGTACCGCTCGCACGGCTTCGCCCAGAACCGGCTGCTGGTCGGGCCGGTGATCACCGGGGACCGCACCAAGGGCTTCACCGCCTCCGAAACCGAGTTCGCGTCGATCCACCTGGATTCGCCCGGCGTGCCGCCGGACAAGCGCGACGCCGCGTGGGACGCCTATGTGAAGGGCTATCGGGACTCCTCGGACCTGACGGTGGACAAGTACGTCTGCCTGCGCGAGCCGAAGTAGCCGGCGGCTCAGCCCGGACCGCTCAGCGCCGCGCGCGTCGAGACCCGGGCCATCTCGATCACCAGCGCATAGTGACGCTCGAGATCTTCGGACAGTTCGGGCGTCACCGTGACCTGAGCGCCGCGCACGCGGAGCAGCCCCTGGGCCTCGCCGTCCGCCAGCAGGCGCGCGGCGTGGGTGCGCGAGACGAACGCGCCGCTGGCCAGCGCCCGCTGGGAGATTCGCGCCGTCTCAGCCAGCGCCTGGCGGCCTGGCTTCTGGGCGACGATGATCTGCTCCATCATCCGCGTGCCGCCGTCGCGGGCGAGGAACAGCAGCACCGGCATATCGGGGCCGGCGAAAAGGTCCGGACGCGCGATGGTGTTGAGCCCGACCTGCCTGGCCAGGCGACGCCGGAAACGCAGGTCGCCGGCGAGTTCCTCGGCCTCGGCCAGCGAGGGATCCAGCCGCGCCACGGCGGTCAGCATCGCCTGCGCGCCCTTGGCGGTGCTGTCGTAGAGCCGCGCCGTGGCGCGATGGGTTCCCTCTGGATCGACGTCGAGGAACCCGTGGGCGACCGCCGTCCGCAGGTAGAGGCGCACCCGCCCGTCGCTGCACGTGCGGTTGGCGCGGGCCGACTGGATGATCTGCGTCGTCGAGAATCCGCCGAGCAGGACGTCCAGAATCATTGCCGCGCCGGTCAGGGCCGAGCGACCCAGGTCGCTGGTCAGCCAGCGCTCGGCCGGCGACGCCGCCGCATAGGCGGCCAGGTTCGCACGCGCCAGCGCCTCTACCGTCGCTCGGAAATCCGGATGTCGCCTCAAGGCGGCGAAGGCGTCCGGCGAGAATGGCGCCGCGTCCGTCACCGGATCGCGCCGAAGCGCAAGGTCCCCCATCGTTCCCGACTCCCCCCACTGCGCCCATTCTCTGCCGCGTCGGCCGCGTCAGGAAAAGAGCGCTCGCGCCAAGGGTCAGTCGTCGGCGCCCTCGTCGCCGACCGCAGCGGCCACCAGGGCGCGCCAGGTCGGGTCGCTGTCATCCACCAGGTCCACGTCGTCGAGCAGGGCGACGGCCGTGGAGCCGTCGGCCAGGACGAGGCCCAGGACCTCCATCACGCCGTCGCCGTCGTCTTCGTCGTCCAGGCCGCGGTGGGCCTCCGCCTGCACGGCGACCGCGGCCTGCTCGCCGTCGTCGTCCCACCAGATCACCGGCTGCGGCAGCGGCATGTCGATCGGTCGGGGATCGCGGGTGTCGGCCAGGGCGAAGACCGCGCGGCGCGCCTCCACGTCGTCCAAGGTCGCCACCTGCCCGGTAAAGGCGGGCAGGCGGCCCCAGTCGTCCACGTCGAAGCCGCCGCCGTCTTCCGGATCGTGAAGGTCGTCGTCGCTCATGGGCGCGCTATAGCACCCTTCGCGGCCTCAGCGGCACTTCAGGCCGCCGCGGTCGATCTCGCGGCCGAGGAGGCCGCCGCCCACGGCGCCCAGCACGGTGCCGAGCGTGCGGTCCCGGCCGCCGTCGATCTGGCGACCCACCAGCGCGCCGACCGCCGCGCCGATGACCAGGCCGGTCGTGCCGTTGTCGCGCCGGCAATAGTAGCGACCGTCGCTGCCGCGCCAGATCCGGTCCTGGCGGCTGATGACCTGGGGTTCGAGATATCGGCCGCGGCTGTCGTAGCGGTCTGCGTCGTGCGCCCGGCGACCGTGCGCCGGCGCCCACGGCGGCGGATCGGCCGCGGCGGGCAGGGCGGTGAGGCTGGTGGCGGCGATCGCCGCCGCGATGACGAGCTTGCGCATGGTGGTCTCCTGTCGTCGCCGGCCGGTCCCTCGTCGGCGGCAGGGAACGCTGTGAACGGCCAAGCCTGTCCCGGAGTTCCGGCGGTGCAGCGGGGCCATTCGCCGCAGGGACATCGTGGTCGGATTAACCGAATCCCGATCGTTGCAGGCCTATGCATCGGGATTGGCGCCTTTGGAGACAGAGGGTTTGACGTTCAGCGCGACGGCAGGGTCTTTGCGGCGGATCGCACCGCCGCTGGCGATCTATGTCGCCGCGATCGCCTACAGCCTGTTCATCGGCGGCGCGGGCCAGGGCATCCCGACGATCTGGACCGCCAACGCCGTGGTCATCGGCGGCCTGCTGGTGCTGGAACGGCGCGACCGCCTGCCGTTCGTGTTGCTGACGATGCTGGCGCACTTTGCGCTCCAGGCCCCCAGCGCCACCGACCTGAAGTGGCCGCTGATCACCACGACCTTCGACACGCTGCACGAGGTCACCTGCGCGGCCCTGCTGCGCGCGCTGGGCTTCCGCGGACGTCTGCGCGACATGCGCACCCTGTTCGCCCTGACGGCCGCGGCGACGGCCTTCACCCTGCCGGCGAGCTTCGCGGTCAACGCGGTGCTGAATCTGGCCGGCGGCAAGCCGATCTGGACCAGCTGGGTCGGCTGGACGGTCCCCAACACCATCGGCGTGGCCATCATGCTGCCGATCCTGCTGGTGCTGCTCGACCGCCGCCACGACCAGCACTTCCGGGCGAGCCGGATCGAGCTGGCAGGCTATGTCCTGTTGATGGGCGCCACGGCGCTCTGGCTCTACGGCACGCCCTCGCCGACCCGGGCGCCGCTGTTCATCCCGGCCATGATCGCCACGTTCCGCGGCGGTCCGCGCGGCGCCGCCTGGACCAGCCTGGCGTCGGTCGCCGTGGCGCTTCCGGCGGTGCTCTATTCAACAGGGTCCGACCCGGCGGACGCCGAACAGCTCATCCGCGCAGCCCAGATTTTCCACCTCGTGCTCTACGGCGTCTGCATGACGACCGGCCTGGCGTTCAGCCGTCAGGCGCGCCTGCAGGCTCTGCTGGTCCGCCGCCAGGCGTCGGCGCGCGCCGCCCAGGCCCGGGCCCAGGCCGCCAGCCAGGCCAAATCGGACTTCCTGGCCACCATGAGCCACGAGATCCGCACTCCGCTGAATTCCATCCTCGGCTTCTCGGGCCTCGTCGCCGAGGACCCGGGCCTGACCGCCGAGAACCGCCGCCGGCTGGAGCTCGTGGGCCGGGCGGGGCGTTCGCTTGCGGACCTGGTCGGCGATCTCCTCGACTTCGCCAAGGTGGAGGCGGGCCGGCTCGACCTGTCCCTGACTCCGGTATCTCCCCCGACGCTGCTCCGGGACGCGGCCGGGATCGTGGCTCCCGCCGCAGCCGAGAAGGGCCTGGACCTGAGGGTCGAGGTGGAGGTGCTGGGCAAGATCGACGAGACCGCCCTTTACGCCCTGGACGAGACCCGCCTGCGCCAGGTGCTGCTCAACCTGATCTCCAACGCCGTGAAGTTCACGGCGGAGGGGCACGTGACCGCGCGGCTGGTGCTGGGCCCTGAGCCCGGCGCGTTGCGGTTCGAGGTGGCGGACACCGGCATCGGCATCGCCCCCGACGTCCAGGCGCGTCTCTTCCAGCGTTTCACCCAGGCCGACAGCTCCATCAGCCGACGCTACGGCGGCACGGGCCTGGGTCTGGCGATCAGCAAGGCCCTCGTGCGGCTGATGGGTGGCGACATCGGCGTCGACAGCGCTCCGGGGAAGGGGTCCCGCTTCTGGATCGCTCTGACGGCCGCGCCCGCCGAGCCTCCCTTGGCTTCGGCCGCGCCCGTCGCGACGGCGGACACGCGCGCGGCGCGCGTGCTGCTGGTGGACGATCACCCCATGAACCGCGAGCTCGGGGAAGCCCTGCTGGTGTTGGCCGGCTGCGAGGTGACCACCGCCGAGGACGGCGCCCAGGCCGTCGAGGCCGTCCGGTCGCTCGACTTCGACGTCGTGCTCATGGACGTCCACATGCCCGGGATGGATGGATTGGCCGCGACGCGCGCCATCCGTGCGCTGGCGGGGCCGATGGCGTCCGTGCCCATCATCGCGCTGACGGCCGACGTGCGGCCGGAACAGGTGGCCCTGTGCCGGCAAGCGGGCATGAGCGATCACGTCGGCAAGCCGATCCATCGCGACCAGCTGCTCGCGGCGGTCGGGCGGGCGCTGGACGGGGCGGGCGAGCGGGAAGCCCTCAGCGCCTGACGCGTTCAGACCGGCAGGGGCACGCCGAGGCCAAGCGCGAGGGCGAGGGCGGCGCTGGCCGCCAGCACCCATGCGCGTCTCGCCTGCGACCGCCGCCTCGGCCGCACGCGCGGCGGGGCGAACAGGGGCGGGGCGCCCTGGGTGCGGGCCCTCAGCTCCGCGGTGAGGGCGTCGGCAAGCTGCGCTTGGCCGCGCGCCCGGGCCAGCCCCGAGAGCTGTCGCAGCTCGGCAAGGCTCAGGCTTGAAACATCGATCGAAAGCATGTCCCGCGCCTCCCTGTGGCCAGCCTCGCGGTGATTAACGAAACCGGAAGGCGGCGCAAGCGTCGAGGCCCCGGCTCAGAACACGCCCATGGCCAGGCCGGCGGCGAGAGCCGCACCCAGCTCGCGAGAGGGCGCCAGTTGCTGCGGCGACAGGCGTTTCGGCGCCAGGATCGCCTCGGGCGTCTGGGCCTCGGTGCAGACGATGACCGGCTCGGCCACTGGCTTCAGCCGCCACCCGGTGGCGATCCGGGAAAGCTGACGCGCCGCGCCCGCGCCGTCGCTGCCGGCCGCGATCAGCGCCGCGTAGGGCCGGCCGTTGAGGCGGTCCAGCACGGGGTAGTATGCGCGGTCGAAGAAGGCCTTCATCTCGCCCGACAGGGCGGCCAGGTTCTCGGGCGCGGCGAAGAGATAGCCGTCGGCGGCGAGAAGGTCGTCGGGGCCGGCGTCCTGGGCGGCCAAGACCCGGACCTCGACGCCCGGCTCCTCCCGCGCGCCTTCGGCGGCGGCGTCGGCCATGGCGCGCGCCGCGCCGGTCCGGGAATGCCAAACGATCAGGAGCCGCTTCATGCGGCCAAGGCTAGCCGAGGCCCAGCCCCATTGCCGAGCTGAAACGCACCGGCGCTTGCGCCCGAGCGGCCGCCGCCTAAGCTCGGTTCAACGACACACTTGGGGGAGGGAAGTCCATGCTTCGTCATGGCGTAAATCTGGCTGCGGCGCTGGCCGCCATATCGCTGGCCCTGGCGCCGGCGACCACCGTTTCCGCCGAGCCCGCCCGCAAGGCCGCGCTGACGCAGACCGTCGCGAGCCCGGAGGCGGTGGGCTTCGACTCTGCCCGCCTCGCCAAGCTGGACGCCTACATGGCCGGCGTTGTCGCCCAGGGCCGCGTCCCGGGCATGACGACCCTGCTTGCCCGCCACGGCAAGATCGTCAGCTTCAAGACCTACGGCAGCCCGTCGTTCGGGGGCGCGCCGATGAAACAGGACGCGATCTTCCGCATCTATTCCATGAGCAAGCCGATCACCGGCGTCGCCATGATGATCCTGTTCGAGGAAGGCAAGTGGCGGCTGGACGACCCGGTCACCCGCTACATCCCCGAGTTCAAGACGCTGAAGGTCGTAAAGACCGTCAATCCAGACGGCACGATGGTGCTGGAGGACATGCGCCGGCCGCCCACAATGCGCGAGATCATGTCCCACACCGCCGGCTTCGGGTACGGCCTGCAGGACGAGCATCCGGTCGACAAGCTGTACCGCGAGAAGCGTGTGCTCGGCGCCAACGGCCTGAAGGACATGATCGACCGCACGGCCCAGATCCCGCTGGTGTTCCAGCCGGGTACGGACTGGCGCTATTCCTCGTCGGTCGACATCCAGGGGTACATCGTCGAGAAGCTGTCCGGCCAGACCCTGGGCCAGTTCATGGAGCAGCGGATCTTCAAGCCGCTGAAGATGAACGACACCTCGTTCTTCGTGCCGGCGGACAAGGCCGGCCGTCTGGCGCCGGTGTTCTACTTCAACCGCGACACCGGCAAGGTCGAGGAGGCCAAGACCATCTTCGGCTCGGACCTGCCCACCTACCTCTCTCCGCCGGCCAATGAGTCGGGCGGCGGCGGCCTGGTCGGCACTGTCTCTTATACACATCT
>JBKOYY010000044.1:0-9179 GCA_046725615.1 Pseudomonadota bacterium | reverse complement strand
GGTGCGGGCTCCGCAGCGGGCCACATAGCCCACGCCCATCACGTCGATGAGGGCCTCTTCCTCGCCGATTTCGGCCACGACCCCACGCAGGCGCCCGATCATGCGGTGCGCTCCCGTCGGCGGCAGGGGCGAATCAGGTTCGGCATGTGTTCGCCAGAGGTACCCCAGGGCGGACTCAGGGGGAATGATGCGCCGCTTATGCGGCCCCGCGCCGTGCGATATGGTCGCGACAGGCAGGGAGACGACGATGCGCAGACTTCTGGCGATCCTGGCGGCAGCGCTCGCGCTCGCGACCCCCGTGTCGGCCGCGACGCCGCGGGAGCGGCTCCTGGCGACGCCGCAATGGTTGGCGGGGCGCCTCGGCGATCCGGACCTCGTGATCCTGCAGGTGGGGGACAAGGCGGGTTACGAAGCGGGCCACATTCCGGGCGCGCGTCTGGTCACGCTGGCAGATGTCGCCGCGCCGGCCAGGGGGCCGGACAGCCTGATCCTGGAGCTGCCCGACGCGGAGACTTTGCGGGCGCGGCTGGCGGCGCTCGGCGTCTCCGACCGGTCGCACATCGTGGTCTACCCTACGAAGGAGGGCATCCAGTCGGCGACGCGGGTGGTCTTCACCCTGGACGCGGCGGGGCTGGGCGGGCGCACCCGCCTGCTGGAAGGCGGCCTGGCGGCCTGGACCGCTGCGGGCCTGCCGACCTCGCGAGAGGCTCCCGTCGTGAAGCCGGGAAAGCTGTCGCCGCTGAAGATGAAGCCCCTCGTGGTGGACGCCGAGTTCGTGCGCACTCATGTGGGGCGGCCGGGCTACGTGGTCGTCGACGCCCGCGCCCCGGAGTTCTACTTCGGCGCCAAGGCGGGCGGGACGCCCGCGCGGCCGCACAGGGCTGGCCATGTGGCGGGCGCCCGCAACGTGCCGTTCGTCACCGTCACCACGCCGGACCTGAAGCTCGCGCCTGCCGAGGAGGTCGCCGCCCGCTTCAAGGCGGCCGGGGTGAAGAAGGGCGACACGGTGGTCACCTATTGCCACGTGGGCCAGCAGGCCTCTGCGACGCTGTTCGCGGCGCGCTCGCTGGGCCTGAAGGTGCTGCTCTATGACGGGTCCTACGAGGACTGGTCGCGGCGGGACGGGGCGGTGAGCGCGGACGCGCCCTGAAGCCTCAGGCCACCCGACGGGCTGTCCGGGCGTGGGCGTGGGCGATGGCGACCGCCAGGGCGTCCGCGGCGTCGGCTGTGGTCTTGCCGGCGCTGGGCAGCAGGCGTGCGATCATCCAGCCGACCTGGGACTTGTCGGCCCCGCCCGTGCCGACGACGGCCTTCTTGACCACCGTCGCGGCGTACTCCGCCACCGGCAGGCCGGCGCGGGCGGGCGCCACCAGCGCCATGGCGCGCGCATGCCCGAGCTTCAGGGCCGACAGGGCGTTGTTGTTGACGAAGGTCTCCTCGACCGCCGCCTCGTCCGGCGCGTGTGCGGCCACGACCGCCGAGATCTCGTCGAACAGGATGAGCAGGCGTTCGGAGAAGGGCAGGCTGTCCTTCGGCGCGATGACCCCGTGGGCCACGTGGCTGATCCGCGCGCCCTCGCACGCGATCACGCCCCAGCCGGTGCGGCGCAGGCCGGGGTCCAGCCCCAGGATGCGGATCGGTCGAATCGCGTTCATCGTCTGTTCCGACAGTGCAGGGACGACAGGGCGCTGGGAATGGTCAACGTGCGGTAAATGAAGACGGCCGCCGGCTGACCGCGGCCTGGATCTTCGGCCCTCCCCGTTTTGGGTAAGCACGTCCCCCGGAGGCGGCCAAAAAGGGCGGGAAAACGCCTCCGTGGTGAATCGGAGGTTAAATTGCACCCTCTGGGTAGTGGCGCGAAAGTTGTACTGGCCGTACCTGAAAGCCTAATTCGTGCCATTTCGGGGTGTCGCATGTTCAAGCATCTGGTTTCGGGCGTCGTCGGCGCAGCGGCGCTGGCTCTCGCCGGGTCGGCCTCGGCGGCCACCTACATCTCCAAGCTCGAGTACCGCGAGGCCGCCGGCGTCGCGACGGTGCCGGCTTATGGCACGGTGAAGCTCGAGGACGGGCTCGATGGCGGTACGCGGGTCCGCGTCACCGTCGAGTTCACCGATCCGGATACGCTGTTCGTCGAGACGGGCAGCAAGTATCCTTTCACCTTCAAGCTCCTGGATTCGCCGAACAGCACGGTGAGCGTAGTGAGCGGGGTCGGCCCTGACTGGCAGGCGCTGAATGAAGGCCTCTACAAGGTCGCCGCCTTCACCAGCAACACCAACAACGACAACGACGGCACCAAGTTCAACCGCGCGATCGTCTGCTGCGCGGGTAACGGCGCCTCGAACGGCGTCCTTGGTCCGATGGTGTTCGATGTGGTGAATGCATCCGGCATCACCTTCGCTGGCGTCGGCGCCCAGGTCGACCAGAACGGCCGTCTGGTCGGTCTCGGCACCGGCAACCGCTTCACCTCGACCAGCCGCGGCTGGTGGTTCACCGCCGACATTTGGGATCCGAACGCGGGCACGAACGGCGCCACCTTCGCGGTGGGCGCCAAGGACGCCTTCGTGGTCAATACCCCGGTCCCGGAACCGACCACCTGGGCCCTGATGATCATGGGCTTCGGCGGGGCCGGCGCGGTCCTGCGTCGCCAGCGTCGCGTCGCGATCGCCTAGATTTCCGCGACAGCATCAACGGAACGGCCCCGGCGGTGACGCCGGGGCCGTTTTCGTTTTGGCCAGGGGGGCGCGGACGCCTCGCCATCTGGGGCGAACAAGCTGAACCATGGGTTGCAGCCTTCGCGATACTCACGTGCGCGTGACTATACCTGCGGATGATGAACGATGTTCGTCCAACGTGTTAGTCGTTTGCCTTCGCAATCGTTAACGTATGGGCTGATCATGAGACACGCACTCCTCGCCGGCATGGCCGGCGCCGCGGCTCTGGCCTTCGCTGGCGCCGCGTCGGCAGGCGTCGTGATCGACACCGGGGCCAATGGCCCGGCCAACAAGAACGTCGACTGGACGCAGGAGCCGGGCGGCGACCTGTTGGTCGAAGGCTTCATCAACAACACGACCATCGGCGTTAACGTCGAGGGCAACGAGGACATCAAGACCAGCAGCCAGGGTGGCGTGGTCTGGATCGTCGCGACCGACGGGTCGGGCCTGAACTTCCTGAAGTTCACGCTCGATGGCTACGACTTCAGCTCCTTCGAAGTCGACCTCAAGGATCCGACGGGCAACAACCCGACGTGGTCGGTCACCATCCTGACGGACAATGGCACGACGGAAACCTTCAACAACTTCAACGGCGGCTACATCAACGCCTACGGCACGGGCGGCTCGCGGATCAGCAGCGTGCAGTTCCAGACCAATGCGGACATCGCCGGCGTCGGTCAGGTCCGCTTCGGCGGGGCGCGCGAGATCGGGGTGGTTCCCGAGCCGACGACCTGGGCCATGATGATCCTGGGCTTCGGGGCGGCCGGAACGCTGCTCCGCCGCCGCCGAGCGGTCATCGCTTAAGAGCTCCCCAGCGCCCTGACCCCGGGCGCGTCCCCGAGGAAGGGTCCCGGCGCTCCGCGTCGGGGCCCTTTTCGCGCGGGCGGATCGGGTCTCGCATCAGCGCCAGAAGTGGAAGGCGTCCCAGCCGGCCTGCATCGCCTCGGGCGGGACGCCCAGCAAGGCGGCCAGGGTGACGGACACGGCGAACAGTCCGCTGCTGAATCCCGGCAGGAAGAAGACCGCGCCCAGCAGGATCAGCAGGGCCAGGCCCTCCAGCTTGCGCACAGCGGGGGCCCAGGCCTTCGGCAGGAACGGCCGGAGAGCGTTGAAGCCGTCGAGGCCGGGCAGCGGCAGAAGGTTCAGCACCAGCGCCGTGGCCTGCAGGAACGCCAGCATGGCGAGGCCCGCGAACAGCGGTCCAGGCAGCGCGACGTGGCTCCAAAGGTTCAGCACCAGGGCGAGGACCAGCAGCACGGCCAGGGTCGCGCCGGGCCCCGCCAGCGAGGCGGCCGCGCGCCAGCCGCGGCTGCGCATCAGGTCGTTGCGCAGATAGACCGCGCCACCCGGAAACCCGATGCCGCCCATCGCGAGGGCGATCACCGGAATGACCAGGCTGGTCCCGATATCGCCGTACCGCCGTGGGTCGAACGACAGATAACCCTTGGCCGCCACGGTATGATCGCCGGCGAGGTAGGCGACGCCCGCATGGGCGAACTCATGCGCCATCACCGCAAGGATCCAGCCTGCCAGGACGAAGCCGAACGTCAGCGGCGTCTTGGCCGCCGGACCGAACGCGAGACCCAGGCCCAGAGCCAGGAACAGGCCGAGGAGTGCGACGCCGACGAGGTTGTTCGGCGGGCGTCCCGACATCTCGGGCGGTAGGGCTTCGGCGTCAGCGGTCATGGCGCGAGCCTTCCCGCGTTCGCCTGGCTAGTGCAAGCCGACCTAGCAAGCGTGACTGTTGCCGGAGCTCTGCCGTAAGCGCCATCATGGCCGCATGAGCCAGGATCTCCTGCCCGCCCCCGCCGCTGACACCCGCGCTCGCCTTGATGAGTTGCTGTCGCGGATTATCGACCATCCGGAACTCCGCGTGCAGATCTCGGAGGAGATTGAGCGCGACTTCACCCAGCGCCGGGCGGTGATGGTGCTGGACATGAGCGGCTTCTCACGGACGACCCAGGTGCACGGGATCGTCTCGTTCCTGCTGATGATCCACCAGATGCGCCTGCTGGCCGTTCCGACCATCGAGGCCTGCGGCGGCACGCTGGTGAAGGCCGAGGCCGACAATCTCTACTGCCTGTTCGAGCGGGTGGAGCAGGCGGTCGCGGCGGCGCGCGAAATCATCCGCCAGCTCACCACCGTCAACGTCCTGCTGCCGGCGACCCGGCGGCTCTACGCCTCCATCGGCATCGGCTTCGGCGACCTGCTGGTGCTGGGCGGCCACGACCTGTTCGGCGACGAGGTGAACCTGGCGTCGAAGCTGGGCGAGGACGTCGCCCAGGGCGGGATGATCCTGTTGACGGATGCGGCGCGAACCGAGCTGGACGCCGCGGTCGCCACCACCGAGGAGCGGGCCAGCATCTCGGGGCTGACCCTGGTCTACCACGCCCTGGCGTGAGGCCGCTCAGCTCCGGTGGATCGGGTCGATCCAGGCCACGCCCTCGGGCGGCTCGGCCGGCTCGATTTCCAGGTTCACAACCACCGCGTCGGAGTCCGAGCGCACCAGCACGCAGCTCAGCGGCTCATCGGACGAGGCGTTGATCTCCTGGTGGGGCACGAAGGGCGGCACGTAGATGAAGTCGCCAGGCCCGGCCTCGGCCACATACTCCAGCCGCTCGCCCCAGCGCATCCGCGCGCGGCCCGAGACAATGTAGATGACGCTCTCGAGCGGACCATGGTGGTGGGCGCCGGTCTTGGCTCCGGCGTGGATGTGGACTGTGCCTGCCCAAAGCTTCTGGGCGCCCACGCGCGCACGGTCGATCGCCGTGGCGCGGTTCATGCCCGGCGTCTGCGCGGTGTTGGGGTCGAGCTGGTCGCCCGGGATCACCCGCACGCCGCTGTGCTTCCAGCCGTCTTCCGGGATTTCGTCGCTCATGCCGAAAGGCTACCCCCGGCGGGCGGCGTCCACCAGCGCCCGGATGGTCCAGCGGCGGACGTCGCGCGCCTCGTCCGCGCCCAGGCCCAGAACGTCCTTGAACGCCACCAGCGCCTCTATGCCCAGGAGCGGGACCAGCGCCATCTTCAGCCGCGCCAGGGCTTCCGGCGAGAACTGGTCCCGCACCGGGTCCAGCGCGGCGTCGATCAGGGGGGATCGGCGGTTCTGGCGTACCGGCGCGACAGGATCGCCCGCCGCCTGCAGCGAATTGGCGAGCAGGGCGCGCATCGCCGGCTCGTTGGCGTGCAGCATGGCGAACAGGGCCTCGTCCAGCCGTTCTAGCCGCTCCACGGGGTCGGTGGAGGCGCCGGCGAACACCTCGTCGGCGCTCGGCACCGCCACGTGCAGGCCGGTCTCGAACAGCAGGGCGTCGAGCCCAGGGAAATAGCGGTAGGCGGTGGCGCGTGAGACTCCGGCCGCCTCGGCGATCTCCTCGAAGCTGTTGGCGCGGCCCTCCCGCATCAGGCGGCTGGCGGCGTCCAGCAGGTCGCGGCGGGTGCGCAGCGCGCGGTTGCTGGCGGCCGGGCTCACTGCGGCAACTGCTGCAGGATCGCCGCGAGGTCGACCCAGACGTTCTCCCGCTTCATCCGGCCGTCCTGGGCGTACTCGACGACGTGCAGCAGGCGGAACTCAAGCGGCCTGTCCCGCCCCTCGACCCCGAAGGGACGGCCCGGCGCGCGGCCGCTCCAGATGCTCTCATCAACGAGGAAGTCGTCGCCGTACAGGCGGCGGACCGTCCTGATCCTCCCGTCCGCTAGGTCGGCGAAAAGGGCCTCGTAGAAGCCGCGCGCGCCTTCGGGGCCGATGGTCGGGCCGGTGGGTGAGCCCACGATGTCGTGCTCGGCATCCGGGGTGAGGGTCGCGAGGACCCCCTCCACGTCGTCGGCCTGCTCGAAGCCGAAGTGTTCGTCGATCCTGGCGTCCATCTGGGCGCGGGTGAGCGGCATGGCGCGTCTCCGTCGTTGCGTAGACGCCTATAAGTGAGACTATAATCTCAAATCAAGACCTAAATCTCATTTTGAAGGCTCGGTCGCTGGAGCCGCTGTGGGAGGCGAGGCGGGCGCGGCGGCCGGGACCGGCGCGGGCGGCGACGCCGTGACGCGGGTGACCCGCAGGATCCGTACGGGCTTCACCAGCATCTCCCCATGCATCGCGCCCTCGCCCTTGTTGGGGTCGGTCGGCATGACGATGATCTTGCGGATGACCTCAAGCCCCTCGACCACCTGGCCGAAGGCGGCGAAGCCAGGGTTGGCCTTGGGATTCTTGGGGTCGGCGTCGAGGTAGCTCATGTCGCCCAGCATGATCGACCAGTCGGCCTGGGCGGTGCCGGGCGCGTGGCGGCCCATGGAGATCACCCCATCCTTGCCGTGGGTCAGGCCGGTCCTGGTGGTGGGCTCGTGCGCGATCGGCGGCAGCACCTTCTTCGGATCGTTCTGGAGGCCGCACTGGACGAGGCCGTAGTCGTCGCCCTTGTAGTCCTTGGGCTTGCTCGCCCGGTAGCAGGCCGCGCCGCTGAACAGGCCCCGGTCGACATACTTCAGGTAGTTGGCCACCGTGATCGGGGCCTTGTCGCGATATAGCTCGACCACGAAGGCGCCGGCGGAGGTCTCCACCTTCACGCGCGGGTTCGCCGGTGGCGCGGGAGCGGTCACGCTCGGAGGCGCGGGGCTCGGCGGGGCGGCGGGCGACTGGGCCTGGGCGGCGGTGGCCAGGGCCAGGGCAGCGAGTGCAGGAATATGGGCGAGGCGCATGGCGGCAGGTTAGCCCCGCCCGCCGCGCGGCGTCATCCTCCGCGGCACTTCACATAGGTGTCGGTCTGGCTGCGGGCCCGCAGTTCGCCGCGCACGGTCGCCAGCACCTGGACCCGGGTTGCGCAAAGCCGTCGCGGGCGCCCGGCTTCCCACACTGTGGAGCCGACCACCGAGACCACCCGGGCGCCACCGTCGGACGTCGCCTCCACCCGCAGCACCCGGCCGGCCTCGCGCGGCCAGGGTTTACGGGCAAAGGCTTTGCGGGCGTTGGCCCGCGCCTCGACCAGGGTGCTGGTCCCGTAGGGCACAGGCGGCTTGTCGCCGACATAGGCCTGGTCGGTGAAGGTGGCGTCGGGCGTGAAGGCGGCGAAATAGGCCCCGAGCCGACCGGCGTTCCAGGCCGCTTCCTGGCGCGCGGCGAAGGCGCGGGCATCGACGTCCCGCACCTGTGCGGTCGCAGGCGTTGCGGCTAGGGCAAGGGAGAGCGGAAGCCAGCGCATCGGGATCAGCCTTCGAGCCAGCGCATCCGATAGCCGTTCATCGCCGTCTCGCCCAGCCGCTCCAGCAGCCGCCAGTTGACGATGGCGCCGATCGGTGCGCCGACCACCGGGATCATCTGGGCGAGCTTCGCGAGGTCGATGTAGTCGCGGTACTCCTGCTGGAACGCGCGCCAGTCGAAGTGTTCGAAGTCGGCCGGGTGCTCGCGGGCGTCCCAGCCCTCCAGGCCGTGGAACACCCGGGCGCGATGCTCGGCGCCCGAGAAGGCGAGCTGGAACAGCGCCAGGATGAACAGCCGCTCCTCGAAGCGGTCGGCCTCGTGGCCATAGATGGCGCTGAGGTCGAAGAGGAGCTTGATCTTGATCACCAGCAGCGCGGGGAAGTCCGCCAGCGCCATCCAGAAGCCGCCAGCTCCGGTGACACCCCCCTCGACCGCGGCCGTCGCGCGATAGGCCTCGATGGCGGCGATGGCGCGACGGTCGCGCTCGGCTAGGGACGCGCCGATCACGGGCGACGCGGAGGTCAGGTCGGCCCCGGTCAGGATGCTGCGGGTCATGCCTTCGATCACCGTTGTGACCGTGGCGTGGACCTTCTCCGGAATGATCCGGTTGATCCGCCCCTGTACGCCGCGCGCGGCCCGGTCCAGCGGGCCAGGCGGCTTCAGCACCGCGGCGCGCCGGCGGTCGACCTCGGCGGCCGCCCATCGCTCATAGGCGTCGTCAGTTAGACCGACGGGCGGCGTGGCGCGGGTTATCGGAACACCGGCAACTGCAGCAGCCAGGCGACAAACGCCGTCAGCGCCGCGCCCACCAAGAGGCCGCGGACGAAGGCGCCGTTCCGCTCCCACCAGATCCGCCGTGCGCGCATGCGCTGGGCGCGATCGACCTTCCGTCGCTGCATGTCTTCCCATTCCCCGGACCGGCCGCTGTTCTAGCCCACCCGCCCCGGCCGGGTCGAATCCGGAACCATGTGCGGCGAGCGCGCGTTGTGGGTCGAGCGTGCGCTGAGCCTTGTCGTGCAGCGTCGTTCTGACGGGGGAGCCTCGAATTGCCGGATAGCGCGGAGCTGGCCAGCTTCGTCCGGGAGCACCTGCGCTCGGTGTGGGCGGTCGAGCTGCTACTCGTCCTGCGTCGAGATCCGGATCGCGCCTGGCCGCCTGAAGCGCTGGTCGCCGAACTGCGGGCCTCCACGAATCTCGTGCAGGACAACCTGGCCGCCTTCGAGCGCAGCGGACTTGCGGTGCGCGACGAAGAGGCGCGCTGGCGCTACGCGCCGGCGAGC
>JBKOYY010000093.1:0-5401 GCA_046725615.1 Pseudomonadota bacterium | reverse complement strand
GGACGAGCTGGCCCACCGGCTCACGGACCATGACGTCGAGGTCATCCGCGAGATTTTCCAGACCCCGCTGATGGGCTCGTACAACTGGGACTACGAGGCGGCCAACTCCCGGATCCGGCGGCTGTACGAGCTGGGCAAGCGGTTCAACTGGAACTCCGAGCTCGACGTTGACTGGACGCTTCAGCCGCCGGCGGCCGCCGCGCCGTCCGACGACGCGGGCCCCGAGGGCTTCAAGGACCATCCGAAATGGAAGGCCCTGACGCCGGCCCAGAGAGCCGATTTCATGCGGCGCACGTCGGCCCAGACTCTGTCGCAGTTCCTGCACGGGGAGCAGGGGGCCCTGATGGTGGCGTCCCAGCTCGTCAGCTGCGCGCCGACCCACGACGCCAAGCTCTACGCCGCCTCACAGACCTTCGACGAGGCGCGGCACGTGGAGGTGTTCCACAAGTACCTGATGGAACGCTGCCACATGATCTACCCCATCAACCCGAACCTGAAGTTCCTGCTCGACAAGGTGCTCACCGACGAGCGCTGGGACCTGAAGTTCATCGGCATGCAGATCCTCATTGAGGGCCTGGCGCTGGCGGCGTTCCAGACCATCCACGAGACCACGCCCGACCCGCTGCTGAAGCAGGTCGTGGGGCTGGTGATGCGCGACGAGGGCCGCCATGTGGCGTTCGGCGTGAACTATCTGGAGGACTGGATTCGCGCCCTGCCGCAGGACCAGATCGAGGAGCGCGCGCAGTTCGCCTACGAGGCCTGCGTGGTGATGAAGAACCGCCTCATCTCCACCAACGTCGCCGAGGAGTTCGGCTTCACCCGCGAGGAGGCGCTGGACATCAACGCCAAGAGCCAGGGCGGGGAGGCGTTCCGCAAGTTCCTGTTCGAGCGGATGATCCCCAACCTGAAGCGGGTGGGCCTGCTCACCGACGCGATCCGGCCGAAGTTCGAGGAGCTGGGTGTGCTGGAGTTCGAGCACCTGCAGCATGACGGCATGATCGACTGGGCGGTCCTCGAGGCGCCTCTGGAGATGAAGGCGCGCGTCGCGGCCTAGAACGGGACCTTCAACTGAGGGCGGTCGTTCCCCAGGCAGTCGGTCACGCGACTGGCGCAATTGCCTGGTGGAACGGGCGCCCTCTTGTATTCGTAGTCTTCCTCCTTGCGCCGGGCGACGCGAGCCAGGTCCGACTCTTTGCCGGACTCGATACCCAGGCCCATCGACGGGGCGTCGCGGGCGCCGGCGGCGAAGCGGTCCATGCAGGCCTCGCGCTCGGCGCGGCTCAGGCTGGGGCTATCGCAATTGAGGCGCCCCCGCAGGGCGCGGCGGGCGTTGTCGGCGAGGGTGTCCTCGTAGCGGGGAAGGAGGAGCTGGCGCGGAGCGGCGGCGTCCGCGGACTTGGCCGGAGCCGCCGTCTCTGTCGGCGCCACCAACGGAGCCACCGGGAGCGGCTCGTCGGAGTAGCGGGTGCGGCGCCGGTGCAAACGCAGGGGCGCGGGCGCGGAGCCGGCCTCGGCCGCCGGGGGCAGGGCGCGCGGCATGATCAGGATGGGGATGATCGCCTCAGGCGGACCGGACGGCTCGGCTGGCGGCGCGCGCAGCTTCGGCATATGCAACGCGATCAGGCCGAGCACGATCGCGTGGACGGCCACCGAGGCCGCCACGATCCCGTATTGTCGCAGGCTCCGACGCGCCGCCGGCATCCGATCTCCCGTGGTGTCGAAGCTCGGCCTTAGATGACGGGGCATGCGCGGCGATTTCATGGCCGCGCCGGCCACGGTTCGCCGCAGGGGCAGGCGATTGACGGGACGGCGCTTCACGACTATGTAGCGCGCTCTTTCGAGGCCGGGGATTCTTCTCGGCTCCGATGAACCGCTCCCGCCGGAACGCCACCATGGTGTCCCGGCGAGTTTTTGCGTTTCGTGGGGTGGCCTCGGACCAACGACCAAAACGACCCCAACTGAGGCGCCCCGGCCAAACGGCACACGCCTCCACGAAGCGAGAATAGATGCCGACAGTTAATCAGCTCATCCGCAAGCCCCGGCAGAACAAGCCGGTGCGGAACAAGGTCCCGGCCCTGAAGGGCTGCCCGCAGCGCCGCGGCGTCTGCACCCGGGTCTACACGACCACGCCGAAGAAGCCGAACTCGGCTCTGCGTAAGGTCGCCAAGGTCCGTCTGACCACCGGCATCGAAGCGGTGTGCTACATCCCGGGCGAAGGCCACAACCTTCAGGAACACTCCGTGGTCCTGATCCGCGGCGGCCGCGTGAAGGACCTTCCCGGCGTCCGCTACCACATCCTGCGCGGCGTGCTCGACACCCAAGGGGTCAAGGACCGCAAGCAGCGTCGTTCGCTCTACGGCGCCAAGCGTCCGAAGTAAGGAATTTCAGAGATGTCCCGTCGCCGTCGCGCAGACAAACGTGAAGTCCTCCCGGATCCGAAGTTCGGGGACCTCGTCGTCACCAAGTTCATGAACTACGTGATGTACGAAGGTAAGAAGGCCGTGGCCGAGAATATCGTCTACGGCGCCTTCGACATCCTGGAGACCCGCCGCAAGGACCAGGGTCCGCTGGAAACCTTCCATGCCGCCCTGGACAACGTGGCTCCGGCCATCGAGGTGCGCTCCCGCCGGGTCGGCGGCGCCACCTATCAGGTGCCCGTGGAAGTGCGCCCCGAGCGCCGCCGCGCCCTGGCCATCCGCTGGCTGGTCAACGCCGCGCGCAACCGCGGTGAGAACACCATGACCGAGAAGCTGGCCGGCGAACTGCTGGACGCCTCCTCGAACCGTGGCTCCGCCGTCAAGAAGCGTGAAGACACGCACAAGATGGCCGAAGCCAACCGGGCCTTCTCGCACTACCGCTGGTAAGCCCGACTTCAAGTTAGCTTCCCGGCGCGGGCGGTTTGAGATAAACCGCCCGCGCCGTTCGTTCAGCCACCCGCACCGACGCCCTTTTCAGAGCATCCGCTATGCCCCGCACGCATAAAATCGAAGACTACCGCAACTTCGGAATCATGGCGCACATCGACGCCGGGAAGACGACGACGACGGAGCGGATCCTCTACTACACGGGCAAGAGCCATAAGATCGGCGAAGTCCATGACGGCGCGGCCACCATGGACTGGATGGAGCAGGAGCAGGAGCGCGGCATCACGATCACGTCGGCCGCGACGACCGCCTTCTGGCAAGGCAAGCGCCTGAACATTATCGACACCCCCGGGCACGTCGACTTCACCATCGAGGTGGAGCGCAGCCTGCGCGTGCTCGACGGCGCCGTGACGGTGCTGGACGGCAACGCCGGCGTCGAGCCGCAGACCGAGACGGTCTGGCGCCAGGCCGACAAGTACAAGGTTCCGCGCATCGTGTTCGTCAACAAGATGGACAAGCTGGGCGCCGACTTCGACAAGTCCGTCGAGTCGATCCGCGACCGCCTGGGCGCGAAGGCCGTTCCGATCCAGCTGCCGATCGGCGCCGAGTCGGCCCTGAAGGGCGTCGTGGACCTGGTGCGCATGCGCGCCGTGGTCTGGGAAAACGACGGCCTGGGCGCGAAGTTCAGCGACGAAGAGATCCCGGCCGACCTGAAGGAAAAGGCCGAGGCTGCCCGCAGCTACATGATCGAGAACGCCGTCGAACTCGATGACGACGCCATGGAAGCCTACCTCTCGGGCGAAGAGCCCTCGGAAGAGGTGATCAAGAAGTGCATCCGTAAGGCGGTGCTGACCGGCGCGTTCTATCCGATCCTCTGCGGCTCGGCGTTCAAGAACAAGGGCGTGCAGACCCTGCTCGACGCCGTCGTCGACTACCTGCCGTCGCCGGTGGACATCCCCCCGACCAAGGGCATCGACTTCCGTACGGAAGAAGAGGTCGAGCGTAAGGCGTCCGACGACGAGCCGCTGTCGGTCCTGGCGTTCAAGATCATGGACGACCCCTTCGTGGGCTCGCTGACCTTCTGCCGCATCTACTCGGGCAAGCTCGAGACCGGCATGGGCCTGATGAACTCCACGCGCGACAAGAAGGAGCGCGTCGGCCGCATGCTGCTGATGCACTCGAACAACCGCGAGGACATCAAGGAAGCCTACGCCGGCGACATCGTCGCCCTGGCCGGCCTGAAGGAAACCCGCACGGGTGACACCCTCTGCGATCCGAACCGTTCGCCGGTCATCCTGGAGCGCATGGAGTTCCCGGCCCCGGTGATCGAGATCGCCGTCGAGCCCAAGTCCAAGGCCGACCAGGAGAAGCTGGGCGTCGCCCTGGCGAAGCTGGCTGCCGAGGATCCGTCCTTCACCGTCTCCACCGACCACGAGTCGGGCCAGACGATCCTGAAGGGCATGGGCGAGCTGCACCTCGACATCAAGATCGACATCCTGAAGCGCACCTACAAGGTGGAAGCCAACATCGGCGCGCCGCAGGTGGCCTACCGTGAGAGCCTCGGCAAGCGCGCCGAGATCGACTACACGCACAAGAAGCAGACCGGCGGTACGGGCCAGTTCGCCCGCGTCAAGCTGGTGTTCGAGCCGGGCGAGCCGGGTTCGGGCTTCGTGTTCGAGAGCGCGATCGTCGGCGGCGCGGTGCCGAAGGAATACGTCCCGGGCGTCCAGAAGGGCCTGGAGTCGGCGAAGGACAACGGCCTGCTGGCCGGCTTCCCGCTCATCGACTTCAAGGCGACCCTGGTCGACGGCGCGTTCCACGACGTCGACTCGTCGGTCCTGGCCTTCGAAATCGCCTCGCGCGCGGCCTTCAAGGAGCTGCGCGAGAAGGGCGCTCCGAAGCTGCTCGAGCCGATCATGGCCGTCGAGGTGGTGACCCCGGAAGAGTACCTGGGTTCGGTCATCGGCGACCTGAACGGCCGTCGCGGTCAGATCCAGGGGCAGGACGTGCGCGGCAACGCCATCGTCATCAACGCCTTCGTGCCGCTGGCCAACATGTTCGGCTACGTGAACAACCTGCGGGGCATGTCGCAAGGCCGCGCCCAGTTCACGATGCAGTACGACCACTACGATCCGGTCCCGCAGGCGGTGGCCGACGAAGTGATCAAGAAGTACGCCTAAGACTTTCCAACCCTAGCTAGAGGACAAGCCCGGACAGGGCTGGAGCTTGAAATGGCCAAAGAGAAGTTCGAACGCAACAAGCCGCACTGCAACATCGGCACGATCGGTCACGTTGACCATGGGAAGACGACGCTGACGGCGGCGATCACCATGGTTCTGGCGAAGACGGGCGGTGCGACGGCGAAGAAGTACGAGGACATCGACGCGGCGCCGGAAGAGAAGGCGCGCGGGATCACGATCAACACGGCGCACGTGGAGTACGAGACGCAGAACCGTCACTACGCGCACGTGGACTGCCCGGGTCACGCCGACTACGTGAAGAACATGATCACGGGCGCGGCGCAGATGGACGGCGCG
>JBKOYY010000157.1:0-8897 GCA_046725615.1 Pseudomonadota bacterium | reverse complement strand
GTTCAGCCACTTCCTGGGCTTCGCCCAGAGCTCGATGCTGGGCTTCGGCGTGGTCGCCTGGACGCCCACCTTCTTCATCCGGGTGCATGGCTGGGCGGCGCAGGACATCGGTTACGTCTACGGCGGGATCCTGGCGGTGATGGGCGGCGCAGGCGTGCTGGCCGGGGGACGGCTGGCCGAATGGCTCGAGGGGCGCGGCGTGCGCGACGCCTTCTTCGTCGTGCCGATGATGTCGGCCAGCCTCACCATGGTGCTGTTCATCTCGGCGATGTTCGCCCCCACCGCGACCATCGCGCTGGGACTGCTGGTGGGCTCGACCTTCTTCAGCAGCTTCCCGGTGTCGCTGATCATGACGGCCCTGCAGGCGGTGGCGCCGAACCAGCTCCGCGGCCAGCTCACGGCGCTGTTCAGCTTCGTCACCAACCTGCTCGGGGTGGCGACCGGCCCGACGGTCGTCGCCATGCTGACGGATTACCTCTACCGCGACGAACTCGCCGTGGGCTGGTCGCTGGCGACCGCCAGCGCCGTGATCACGCCCGTGGTCGTCGCGCTGCTCGCCATCGGCCGCCCGGGCCTGCGCGACAGCCTGGAGCGGTCGGCCGCGCTGTACGCCGGTCGAGCCACGCCATGACCTCATCAACCCCGTCCCCGCGACCTGGAGCCCGCGCATGCCCCGCGTGACCCCCCTTCCTCTCGCCAAGGCGCCGGACGAGATCCAGCAGATCTATGCCGAGGTGTTCGGCGCGCGTGACCCGGTTTGCGAACCCGGGACGGCCAGCGGCACCCCCGGCAACTGGTGGACGGCCTGGGGCCAGGTGCCCGGCATCCTGAGGGCTTTCCGGGCCTATCCGGCCGCCGAGTGCCCGCTCAATCCGCAGCTCCGGGAACTGGCCGTGCTGCGGACCGGCTATGCGCGGGCGAGCCAGTTCGTCTTCTCGCAGCACTGCAAGTCGGCGCGGCGGGCGGGAGTGCCTGAGGAGAAGATCCAGGCGGTGCCCTTCTGGACGATCTCGCCGGTCTTCGACGAGCTGGAGCGGGCGGTGCTGGCCTATGTGGACGCGATGATCCTGGAGGGCGGCCGGGTCCACGACCAGGTCTTCGCCGCGCTCCGCCGCGGCCTGCCCGAGGACCACATCCTCATGCTGACCTACTTCGTGAACATGTACGCCCTGCACGCCACCAGCACCAAGGCGCTGCGCCTGGAATACGACGACGTGCCGGAGCGGGTGGTGGAGATTCCGGCGCCCGAGCAGGGCGGGGTGCAGGACTGGCGCGACCCGCTGTGGGCGGACCGAGCCGCCCTCTAGATAAATACAGTACGTTCAGGAGATAGATGTGGCTATCGGAGTTATCGCCCGGGTGAAAATTGCCTCCGGCAAGGGGGCGGAGTTCGAGGCGGCGTTCGCCGAGCAGGCCAAGGCCGTCCGGGCCAACGAGCCGGCCAACAAGCTCTACCAGCTGGTGCGCTCGCGCGAGGACCCCGACGCCTACGTGGTGATGGAGCTCTATGACGACGACGCGGCGCTGGAGGCCCATCGGGCGGCGCCGCACATGGTGGCGAACCGGCCGCGCATGGCGCCGCTGATCGCCGAGCGGACCATCGTCGAGGTCTACGACGCGGTCTGAACGTCCCGGCTGGACGTCCGTCGCTTAGAACTCTAACTAAACTGCATGTCCGCCGAGATCATCGAGACGCTGGTGCGCGAGGGCTTCCTGGCCCCCGGCGCGAACGCGCGGCTCGACCCGTTGACCGGCGGGGTCTCGAGCGAGGTCTACCGGCTCGACGCGCCGGGCGGCCCCTATTGCGTCAAGCGCGCGCTGCCGAAGCTGAAGGTCGCGGCGGACTGGCGGGCGCCGCTGGAGCGCTCGCACGTCGAGGTCGAATGGCTGCGGACGGCCCACGGCCTCGCCGCCGGGTCGGCGCCCGAGGTGCTGCACGAGTCGCCCGATGCGCACCTGTTCGTCATGACCTGGTTCCCGCCCGAGGCGCACGGCGTCTGGAAGGCGGACCTGGCGGACGGGCGGACCGACGCGGACTTCGCGGGCAAGGTCGGGACGCTGCTCGCCGCCCTGCACGCGGGGACCGCCGGTGACGCGCAGGTGGCGGCGCGGTTCGACACCACGGCCCTGTTCGAGGACCTGCGGCTCGACCCCTTCTTCCGGCACGCCTCGCGCGCGCACCCCGACCTTGCGGATCGGCTCACGGGCCTGGCGGACGCAACGGCGGCCCGCCGCATCGCCCTGGTCCACGGCGACGCCAGCCCCAAGAACATCCTGCACGGCCCGAATGGACCGGTGCTGCTGGACGCCGAGTGCGCCTGGTACGGCGACCCCGCGTTCGACCTCGCCTTCTGCTCGGCCCACCTGCTGCTGAAGACGGTCTGGAAGCCGCAGTGGCGCGCCGCCTACCTCGCCGACCTGGCCGCCCTGCAGCGCGCCTATCTCGACGGCGTCGCCTGGGAACCGCCCGCGGCGCTCGCCGCGCGCGCCGCAGCCCTGGCGGCGGGGATCCTGCTGGCCCGCGTGGACGGCAAGTCGCCGGCGGAATATCTGCGCGAGGCGCAGGACCGCGACTTCGTGCGGCGGACGGCGCGCCGGCTGGTCGCGGCCGACCTGGGCGGGCTGGCCGACCTGACCGCCATCTGGAGGGGGGCGCTGGAGGCGCGATGAAGACGACGATCACGGCGGTGCGCGCCCGGCAGGTGTGGGACTCCCGCGGGCGGCCGACGGTGGAGGCCGAGGTGGAGCTGGCGGGCGGGGCCACGGGCCGCGCCTGCGCGCCGGCGGGGGCTTCGCGGGGCGCGCACGAGGCGCACGAGCTGCGGGACGGGGGCGAGCGTTTCGGCGGGCTCGGCGTCGACCGCGCCGTCGCCGGGGTGAACGGAGAGATCGCCACGGCCCTGCAAGGAGCCGACGCGGCCGATCAGGCCGCGGTGGACGGCAGGCTGGAGGCGCTGGACGGCACCCCCACCCTGGGTCGGCTGGGCGGCAATGCGACCGTGGCCGTCTCGCTGGCGACCCTGCACGCCGCCGCCGCGGCCGCGCGTCTGCCGCTGTGGGCGCATCTGGCCCAGGGACGAAAGGTCCGCATCCCGCTGCCGGAGATCCAGATTTTCGGCGGCGGCGCCCACGCCGGCCGCCGGACGGACGTGCAGGACTTCATGGTCATGGTCCCACGCGCCGGCAGCGTGCGCGAGGCGCTGGAGGTGACCGCCGACGTCTTCCATGCCGCCGGCCGGCTGATGGCCGAGACGGGCCGGCTGGCCGGGGCGGCGGACGAGGGCGGCTGGTGGCCGCTGTTCGCCTCCAACGAGGACGCCCTGGAGACCCTGACCCGCGCCATCGAGCGCGCCGGCCACCGGCCCGGCGAGGACGTCTTCATCTCGCTGGACGTGGCGGCGAACGAACTGCACGCCGACGGCCGCTACCGCCTGGGGCTCGAGGATCGCGACCTGTCGTCCGCGGAGATGGTGGAACAGGTGGCCGAGTGGGTCGGGCGCTATCCGATCCTCTCGATCGAGGACCCCGTATCGCAGGACGACCTCGACGGCTTCGCCCTGGCGACCCGGCGGTTCGGCGAGCGGGTGCAGCTCATCGGCGACGACATCCTGGTGACCAGCGCCGAACGCGTCCGCCACGCCGCGGCGGCGGGCGCCGGCAATGCGGTTCTGGTCAAGGTGAACCAGGCCGGCACGGTGAGCCGGGCCCAGGCGGCGCTGGAGGCGGCGCGGTCGTTGGGCTGGGCCGCCATCGTCTCGGCCCGTTCCGGGGAGACGGAGGACGTGAGCATCGCCCATCTCGCCACCGGCTGGGACGCGGGCCAGATCAAGGTCGGCAGCTTCGCGAGGTCCGAGCGCATGGCCAAGTGGAACGAACTGCTGCGGATCGAGGAGGCCATGGGCGCGGACGCGGCGTTCGCCGGCCGCTCCGCCTTCGCGGCCCCGGTCGCGGCGGCCCTGCGATGAAGGCGGTCCTGCACTACCGGGCGAGTCACGGCTTCCGGGCGATGCTGGCGCGCGCCGCCGAGGTCGCCGGCGTGGACGCGGTGGTGGTGGATGAGGACGACGATGCGGCCTTCGCCCGCGAGATCGCCGACGCCGAGGTCCTGCTGCATGTCCTGAAGCCCGTCACCGCCGGGATGATCGCCGCGGCGCCGCGGCTGCGCCTGATCCAGAAACTGGGCGTCGGGGTGAACACCATCGACCTCGACGCGGCGAAGGCGGCCGGGGCGGCGGTCTGCAACATGCCCGGAACCAACAGCCAGGCCGTGGCCGAGATGACCCTGGCCCTGATGCTGGCCGTCCTGCGCCGGCTGTCGTACCTCGACCCGCTGACCCGGCGCGGGGAGGGCTGGTCGCCCGATCCCGACCTGATCGACGGGGTTGGCGAGATCGCCGGCCGCACCGTGGGCTTCGTCGGCTACGGCGGCTCGGCCTCGCGCCTGGGGCCGGTGATGGAGGCCCTGGGCGCCCGCGTGATCTACACAGCGCGCGGACCAAAAGCCGGGGTCGTGGGGCGCTTCCTGCCGCTTGGCGACCTGCTGGCGGAGGCGGATATCGTCTCGCTGCATGTGCCGCTGACCGACGAGACGCGTGGCCTGATCGGACCCGCGGAGCTCGCCGCCATGCGACCGGGCGCGGTGCTGGTGAACACGGCGCGCGGCGGCCTCGTCGACGAGACGGCCCTGGTCGCGGCCCTCGGGTCGGGGCGCCTGCGCGGCGCCGGCCTGGACGTGTTCGGCGAGGAGCCCGTGGCCCCGGACAACCCGTTGCTGGCGCTGCCGAACGTGGTGGTGGCGCCGCACATGGCCTGGCTGACGCCGGAGACGCTGGAGCGCAGCCTGGCCGTCGCCTTCGAGAACTGCCGCCGGCTGGCGGCCGACCTGCCGCTCGTCCACCAGGTGATCTGATGTCCCGACCCATCGTCGTCCTGGCGTCCGGCCAGTTGCTGACCGCCGAATGCTGGGCGCCGCAGGTGGCGGCGCTGTCGCGGGACTACGACCTGCGCCTTTCGGACCACACGCGCGACGAGACCATCGCCGGCATGGCCGGACGGCTGCTCGCCGAGGCGCCGCCCAGCTTCCACCTGGTCGCTCACGCCATGGGCGGATTCACGGCCTTCGAGGTCATGCGGCAGGCGCCCGACCGGGTGCTCAGCCTGGCGCTGATCGCGACGCTCGCGCCCAGCGACGGCCCGGCGCAGACCGAACGCCGGCAGGGCTATATCCGGCTGGTCGAGGCGGGGCGTTTCGCGGACGTGGTGGAGGAACGTATTCCGATGCTGGTGCATCCCGCCCGCCGGGAGGACGCGCCGCTGCTGACGGTGGTGCGCCGCATGGCCGCCGAGACCGGCGCGGAGACCTTCCTGCGCCAGCAGCGGGCGATCATGGCCCGGCCCGACAGCCGCCCGACGCTTTCCGACATCCGCGTCCCGACCCTGGTGGTGCGCGGCGCCCAGGACGGCATCACGACCGAAGCGCACTTCGCGGAGATCGCGGGGGCCGTGCCGGGCGCCCGGGCCGAGGTGCTCGCCGACTGCGGGCATCTGCCGACGCTGGAGCGGCCCGACACGACGAACCGCCTGCTGGCCGAATGGCTCGCCGCCCGCGCGTCCGCCTAGGCCGGGGCCCCGTGAGGAGTTTCAAGTCATTAGCATTCTATGTATCGATGGCGGACCGTCGACGCGACGCTGAAGGAATGGTCGCCGGATGACCGACATCGAAGTCTACGCCGATCCCGGCAACAGCATCGGCTACCTGACCCGGATCGCCTTCAGGTCGTTTGCGCGCGCGCTCGAGCTGCGAACGTCGAAGCATGGCGTGTCGGCCGGCCAGTGGCGTTTCCTGAGGGTGCTGTGGCTCGAGGACGGCCTGACCCAGCGCGAACTCAGCAGGCGGGTCGGCATGCGCGAGCCGACGACGGTGATCGCGCTGAAGAGCCTGGAGCGGAGTGGCTTCGTCGTGCGCCGCAAGAGCGAGGTCGACCGCCGAAAGGTCTACGTCCACCTGACGCCCGAGGCGCGGGCGCTGCAGGCGGTGCTGCTGCCCGCCGTCGCCGAGGTCAACGCCATCGCGCTGAAGGGCCTGTCCGAGCGCGAAGTGGCCGTGCTGCGGAAGGCGCTGGGCCAGGTGGCGCAGAACCTCGCCTGCGACGTGGGCGAAGACCCCAATTCCGACTCCTCCGTTTGAACCCCAGGACACAGATGACCGTCAGACTTCTCGCCTTCGCCGGAAGCACGCGCGCGGGCTCGCTGAACCAGGCCCTCCTCGACCTTGCCGTCGCGGAGGCGCGCGGCCGCGGCGCCGAGGTGACCGAGATCCGGCTGAAGGACTTCGACCTGCCGCTCTACGACGCCGACCTGGAGCGCGCCGGGTTTCCCGTGGCGGCCCGGGAGCTGCGCGAGCTGTTCTTCGCCCACCACGGCTTCCTGATCGCCTCGCCGGAATACAACGGCTCGGTCACCGGCGTGCTGAAGAACGCCATCGACTGGGCCTCCCGCCCGCTGGAGGGGAACCCGGCGTCGATCATCGCCGGCTTCCGCGGCAAGGTCGCCGGGCTGATGGCGGCGTCGAACAGCCCGTTCGGCGGCCTGCGGAGCGTCACGCACCTGCGCCAGATCCTCGGCACGATCCAGACGGTGGTGGTGACCGAGCAGGTGCTGCTGCCGGCGGCCTCTGCGGCCTTCGACGAAGCGGGGAAGCTCAAGGACCCACTGCCGGCGCAGTTGCTGGGCGCCATGGCGGCGCGGGTCGTCGAGATGGCCGAGCGCCTGCAGCCGCCGGTCACGGCCTGAGCCGGCCGCTCAGCTGCTGGGCGCGGCGTCGAAGGGCAGGGCGTAGCCGGTCAGCCGCTGGCGCAGCAGCTTCTTGTCGATCTTGCCGGTCGGGCCCAGCGGGATCTCGTCCAGGAAGACCACGTCGTCGGGCATCCACCAGCGGGCGATCCTCCCGTCCAGGAAGCCCAGCAGCTCCTGCTTGTCGGCGGTCTCGCCGGGCTTGAGCTGGGCGAGGAGGATCGGCCGCTCGTCCCACTTCGGGTGGCTGACCCCGATCACCGCCGCCAGCGCCACCTTCGGGTGGCCGGTGACGATGTTCTCCACGTCGATGGAGCTGATCCATTCGCCGCCCGACTTGATGACGTCCTTGGCCCGGTCGGTGATCTGCATCCAGCCGTCGGGGTCGATGGTCGCCACGTCGCCGGTGTCGAAGAAGCCGTCCGCGTCCAGCACCTCGCCGCCGTCGCCGCCGTAGTAGCCGCTGGCGACCGTCGGGCCCTTGATCATCAGCCGCCCGAAGGTGCGCCCGTCGTTCGGCAGGGTGCGGCCCGCGTCGTCGCTGAGCTTCATGTCGAGGTTGCAGACCAGCCGCCCCTGCTTGAGCTTGTAGGCGATCTGTTCGTCGTCGCTGAGCGCCGCGACCTTGGCGGTGGGGATCGACACGGTGGCCAGCGGCGAGGTCTCGGTCATGCCCCAGCCCTGGATCACGTCGACGCCGTAGTCGTCGCGCAGCGTGCGAATGATCGATTCCGGGCAGGCCGAGCCGCCCACGGTGACCCGCTTCAGCGTCGACAGCCGGCCGCCGGTCTCCTTCAGGTGGGCGATCAGCATCTGCCAGATGGTGGGCACGCCGGCCGAATAGGTGACGCCCTCGGACTCCATCAGCTCGTGCAGCGAGGCCCCGTCGAGGCGCTGGCCCGGCAGCACCAGCTTGGCCCCGACCATGGGGGCCGAATACATCACGCCCCAGGCGTTGGCGTGGTACATGGGGACGATCAGCAGCACCGTGTCGCGCGACGACAGGTTCAGCGCGTCGGGCTGCAGCGTCATCATCGCGTGGATGTAGTTCGAGCGGTGGCCGTAGAGGACGCCCTTGGGGTTTCCCGTGGTCCCCGACGTGTAGCAGAGCCCCGCGGCGGAATATTCTTCGAAGCCGCCCCAGGCTGCGTCCTCCGGGCGGCCGGCCAGCCAGGGCTCGAAGGCCTCGGCGGCGAATGAGGTCGCCGGCGCGGACTCGCTCAGGAAGATCACCCGACGGATCGTCGGGCACTGGGGCAGGATCTCCTCCAGCAGCGGGGCGCAGGCCGGATCGGCGAACAGCACTTCGTCGGCCGCGTGGTTGGCGATGTAGACGAGCTGTTCGGGGAACAGGCGCGGATTGAGGGTGTGCAGGACGGCGCCGATGCCGATAGCGCCGTACCAGGCCTCCAGGTGCCGGTCGCTGTTCCAGCCCAGGGTGGCGACCCGGTCGCCGGGCCTCACGCCGGCTTCCAGCAGGCCGTGCGAGACCTGTTTGGCGCGGCGGCGCAGGCGCGCGTAGTCGGTCCGGACGATCGGCCCCTCCACCGACCGCGTCACGATCTCGCGGTCGCCGTGCCAGCGCGCGGCGTGGTCGATGATCCGGTCCAGCGTCAGCGACCAGTCCTGCATCAGCGCCCGCATGGCGTTTCTCCCCTTCGTTGTTGTGGCGCGCGCCCGCGTCAGCCGATAATGGTTAGATAACGAAGTAAATAGCGGGGCGTGAAGACCCCGCATCATGCCACGGGGAGAGACGGGTTTGATCGACGACAGCGACCTTCTGGCCGGACTGGACCGGGACTTCCTGGGCTTCGTCTCGCCGACCGCGCCGCGGATCCAGGCGGGCGGGCATCCCTGCCAGGGGATCTACACCCGGCCCAAGGGGCGGATGCCGAAGGTCGCCTTCATCGCGACGCACTACAACGTCGACTTCTCCGAGCACTACATCGCCCCCTACATCGCCTCGCGCGGCTACGGCTTCCTGGGCTGGAACACGCGCTATCGCGGCGCGGAGGACCAGTTCCTGCTGGAGCACGCGGTGCTCGACATCGGCGTCGGTGTGCGCTGGCTGAAGGAGCAGGCCGGCGTCGAGCGCGTCGTCATCC
>JBKOYY010000181.1:0-17549 GCA_046725615.1 Pseudomonadota bacterium | reverse complement strand
CCTGGAAGGGATCCTCTTCATCGACCACCTTTCGCGCCTGAAGCGCGAACAGGCGGTGAAGAAGGTCAAGAAGCTGACGCGGGCCGCCTAGCCTAGTTCTTGGCCTCGTTCGCCGCGTCCTTGCTCTCGGCCTCGACCTTGGCCGCGCCTTCCCTCGCGCCTTCGGCCGCGCCCTTGGCGGTCTCCTTGAGGACCTTGCCCGCGTCGCCGGCGGCGTCCTTGATCTCGGCGCCGACCTCCTTGACCTCGGGGCTGTTCACCGCGTCCTTCATCTCCGAGCCGACCTTGTCGGCGGCGGCTTCCACGTCGTTGCCGGCGTCCCGCCGCTCGGCCTCGGTGCAGGCGGCGACGGCCAGGCCGAGGCCCAGGGCGGCGGCGAGGGTGAAGGTCTTCATGATCGGGTCCTCCATGCGTCGCTCGCGGAACGGTCCCGCTTGTCGCCAAGTTCCCCAAGTCGCCCAAGTTCCCCAGACCACCCAAGTTCCCTTGCGCGCCCGGCGCCGCTAAACCCCCGCCATGCGTCTCGCCTTCCTCGGCACCCCCGACTTCGCCGTCGCCGCCCTCGCCGCCATCGTGGAGGCCGGGCACGACGTGGCCTGCGTCTATTCCCAGCCGCCGGCGCCGCGCGGCCGCGGGCACGAGCTGAAGCCCTCGCCGGTCCACGCCTTCGCCGAGGCCCGCGGCATCCCGGTGCGGACGCCGGTGTCGATGCGCGACCCGGCCGAGATCGCGGCCTTTGCGGCCCTGGGGCTCGACGCGGCGGTGGTGGTGGCGTTCGGCCAGATCCTGCCGGCGGCGGTGCTCGAGGCGCCGCGGCTGGGCTCGTACAATGTCCACGCCTCGCTGCTGCCGAGGTGGCGCGGCGCGGCCCCGATCCAACGGGCGATCATGGCCGGCGACAAGGTCACCGGGGTCCAGGTCATGCGCATGACCGAGGGCCTGGACGAGGGGCCGGTGCTGGCCACAGCGACCCTGCGCATCGACGCCCAGGAGACGGCCGGAACGCTGCACGACCGCCTGGCCGCCGCCGGGGCCGATCTCATCGTGCGGACGCTGGCCGACATCGCGGCGGGGACCGCCGTCGCCACGCCCCAGGCCGAGGAGGGCGTGACCTACGCCCGCAAGATCAGCCCGAAGTTCTCGCGCCTCGACTGGTCCAAGCCCGGGCCCGTTCTGGACTGCAAGATCCGGGGGCTTTCGCCCTTTCCGGGCGCCTGGTTCGAGCTGCCGACCGACAAGGGGCCCGTGCGGGTCAAGGCGCTGCTTTCGACCTTCGAGGACGTGGACGGCGCGCCCGGCGTGGCGCTGGACGACCGCCTGCTGATCGGGACCGGCGAGGGCGCGGTGCGCCTGCTGCGCGTGCAGCGCGAGGGCAAGGGGCCTCAGGACGCCGACGTCTTCCTGCGCGGCAATCCGGTCCCGGCCGGGACGAAGCTGGCCTGATGCCCCGCTACCGCCTCCTGATCGAGTACGACGGCCGGCCGTTCCACGGCTTCCAGGCCCAGGCCGACCTGCCGTCGGTGCAGGGCGCGCTCGAGCGGGCGGTGAAGAAGTTCTGTGGCGAGGAGATCCGGGTGGGCGCCGCCGGGCGCACCGACACCGGCGTCCACGCCACGGGCCAGGTGGTGCACCTGGACCTCGCCAAGGACTGGCCGGCCGAGACGGTGCGCAACGCCCTGAACTTCCACCTGATGCCGGACCCGGTGGCGGTGCTGGAAGCCGAGGTTGCGATCGGCGACTGGCATTCGCGCTTCTCGGCCACCGGCCGCCGCTACCGCTACCGCATCCTCAACCGGATGGCCCCGCCCGCGCTGGACCAGGGCCGCGTCTGGCACGTGAAGAAGCCGCTGGACGCGGCGGCCATGCACGAGGCCGCCCAGGTGCTGGTCGGCCACCACGACTTCACGACCTTCCGCGATCTCGCCTGCCAGGCCAAGTCGCCGATGAAGACCCTCGACGTGGCGAACGTGCGCCGCGAAGGCGCCGAGGTGATCCTGGAATTCGCCTCGCGCTCGTTCCTGCACCGGCAGGTCCGCTCGATGACCGGCACCCTGGCCGAGGTGGGCGTCGGGCGCTGGACGAAGGCCGACGTGCAGGCGGCGCTGGAGGCCCGCGACCGCCGGGCCTGCGGGCCGGTCGCGCCGGCCGAGGGGCTGTACCTGACCGGGGTCGCCTACGACGACTGAGCCGTGAAGAAGATGTCATCCCCGGCGGGTGGATGGCGCGATATGAAGAGGCTCGACTCGAACCGGAGACCTCTTCCCATGTCCCAGGGCCCCTGGAGCCGCCATTCCCGCAACACCGCCGTCTCGGACGACATCGACTTCGAGATCAAGGGCCAGGAGCTGCAGTTCGTCGAGATCGAGCTGGACCCGGGCGAGAGCGCCGTCGCCGAGGCCGGCTCCTTCGTCTGGAAGGACGCCTCGGTCGAGATGACCACCATGTTCGGCGACGGCTCGGGCGGCCAGGGCGGCGGGTTCATGGGCGCGCTGCTGGGCGCGGGCAAGCGGCTGATCACCGGCGAGAGCCTGTTCACCACCGTCTTCACCCACCAGGGCAGCGGCAAGGCGAAGGTGGCGTTCGCCTCGCCGACGCCGGGCGCGATCCTGCCGATCAAACTGGACAGCGTGGGCGGCACGCTGATCTGCCAGAAGGACAGCTTCCTGGCCGCCGCGCGCGGCGTGCAGATCGGCATCGCCTTCCAGCGCCGGATCATGACCGGCCTGTTCGGGGGCGAGGGCTTCATCATGCAGAAGCTGGACGGCGACGGCTGGGTGTTCGTCCAGATGGGCGGCACGATCGTCGAGCGCGAGCTGGCGCCGGGCGAGGTGCTGCACGTCGATACGGGGTGTCTCGCGGCCTACACGCCCACCGTCGACTTCGACCTCGAGATGGTGCGCGGCGTGAAGAGCATGTTCTTCGGTGGCGAGGGCCTGTTCTTCGCCCGCCTGCGTGGGCCGGGGAAGGTCTGGATCCAGTCGCTGCCGTTCTCGCGGCTGGCCGGCCGGATGATGGCGGCGGCCGGCGGCACGGGCGGCAACCGCGGCGAGGGCTCGGTCCTCGGCGGCCTCGGCGACCTGATCGGCGGCAACAACTAGCCGGCCTTCAGGCCGCGAAGTACCGGTCGATGATCCGCGCGTAGACCTGCTGCAGCGTGCGGATCTCGGCCACCGGCGCCCGCTCGTCCACCTGGTGCATGGTCTTGCCGACCAGGCCGACCTCGATCACGGGGCAGAGGGCCCGGATGAAGCGGGCGTCCGAGGTGCCGCCGCTGGTGGAGAGCTCGGGCGGGCGGCCGGTGACGTCGGCCACGGCGGCGGCGACCAGGTCGGTGAAGGCGCCACGTTCGGTCAGGAACGCCTCGCCGCTGATGCTGGACGTCACGGTGATCTTGCCGGGGAAGTCCACCGAGGCGCGCCAGGCCTCCAGGTCGAACCAGTCGGCGAGCTGTCGGCCCGTGTGGTTCGGGTTGAAGCGGATGTTCAGCCGCGCCCGCGCCACGCCGGGAATGACGTTGGTGGCGGTGTTCGGCATCTCGATCATGGTGACTTCCAGGTTCGAGGGCTGGAACTCGGGATAGCCGTCGTCCAGCTTCCGCTCCTGCAGCGCCGTCAGCATCTTGATCAGCGGCCGGGCCGGATTGGCGGCGCGGTGCGGATAGGCCACGTGGCCCTGGACGCCCTCGACCACGATCTCGGCGTTGATCGAGCCGCGGCGACCCACCTTGACCATGTCGCCGAAGGTCTCGGCCGAGGTGGGCTCGCCGACGATGCAGTGGTCGATGACCTCGCCTTCGGCGGCCAGCGCTTCGACGACCTTCACGGTGCCGTCGGTGGCGACCCCCTCCTCGTCGCCGGTGATCAGGAACGAGAGCGAGCCGGTGACCTTGCCGGCGGCGATCGCCTCGGCGGCCGCAGCGGCGAAGGCGGCGATGGCGCTCTTCATGTCCACCGAACCCCGGCCGATCAGCAGGCCGTCCACCACCTCGGCGGCGAAGGCGTCTTTCGACCAGGCGGCGGCGTCGCCCACCGGCACCACGTCGGTGTGCCCGGCGAAGCAGAGATTCGGGCTCGCCGTTCCGTAGCGCGCGTAGAGGTTCTCGATCTCGCCGAACCGCATCCGTCGGCACTGGAAGCCGAGGTCCTTCAGCAGGCCCTCCACGATGTCCATGGCGCCGGCGTCGGCGGGCGTCACCGAGGGTCGGCGGATCAGGTCGCGAGTGAGTTCGACAGCGTCGAGAGGGGCGGTGGTGGCGGCGCTCATCCGGCCGCATTACCTCTCAAAGACGAGAGAGGCGAGGGGGACGATGCCCAAGATCGAGATCGACGCCATCGAGGCGCGCAGCGGCAGCAGCTATCCGGAACCGTTCCGGGAGGCCTGCCTGAGGCAGTCCTGGCGCAAGCTGGGGGACGCGGCCGGCCTCACCGACTTCGGCGTGAACCTCACCCGCCTGTCGCCCGGCGGCTGGTCCAGCCAGCGCCACTGGCACACCCACGAGGACGAGTTCGTATGGGTGCTGGAAGGCGAGGTGGTGCTGGTGGAGGAGGGCGGCGAGACGGTGCTGCGCGCCGGCGACTGCGCCGGCTGGAAGGCCGGCGTGCCGAATGGCCACTGCCTGCAGAACCGCTCGGACCGGGACGCGGTCTACCTGGAGGTCGGCTCGCGGAAACCCGACACCGACGACTGCGACTATCCCGATATCGACATGGTGACGGGGCCGCAGGGCTATCACCACCGCGACGGGACGCCGTATCCGGAGGGCTGAAGCTTGAGGCGTCCCCGCCCGACCAATCCACTCAGTCCCGCAGCAGCTCGTTGATGCTGGTCTTGCTGCGGGTCCGCTCGTCCACGCGCTTCATGATCACCGCGCAGTAGGTGGACGGCAGCGACGGGTCGTGCGCGTTCGGGCGCGAGCCCGGGATGACCACGGAATAGGGCGGCACCTCGCCCAGGAACGTCTCGCCCGTGCGGCGGTCGATGATCGGGGTGGTGGAGGTGATGAAGGTGCCCATCGAGAGCACCGAGCCCTCGCGGACGATCACGCCCTCGGCCACCTCGGCGCGGGCGCCGATGAAGCAGTTGTCCTCGACGATGGTCGGGTTGGCCTGCAGCGGCTCCAGCACGCCACCGATGCCCGCGCCGCCGGAGATATGGACGTTCTTGCCGATCTGGGCGCACGAGCCGACGGTCGCCCACGTGTCGACCATCGTCCCCTCGTCGACGTAGGCGCCGATGTTCACGAACGAGGGCATCAGCACGACGCCCTTGCCCACGAAGGCGCCCTTGCGGACCACGCAGCCCGGCACGGCGCGGAAGCCGGCGGCTTCGAAGTGGGCCGGGCCCCAGCCCTGGAACTTGCCGGGCACCTTGTCCCAGAAGGGACCGGGGACGTCGGCTTCCATCAGCCGGTTCGGCGACAGGCGGAAGGACAGCAGGATCGCCTGCTTGGCCCACTGGTGGACGGTCCAGGTCCCGTCGGCGCCGCGCTCGGCCACGCGCAGCTTGCCGCTGTCCAGCGCGTCCAGCGTCTCGAACACCGCGTCGCGGAAGTGGCCCGTGGTGGAGGTGCTGATCGTGTCGCGGGCCGCCCAGGCTTCCTCGATCACGGGCTTCAGGGCGTCGATCATGTCAGGCGACCTTTCTCAGGTGGGCGCCGGTCAGGAACGGCGCGAGCTTGTCGGTGCGATGGTGGACGAAGGGCGCGGTGCTGGCCGCGGCGTGCGGCCCCACCAGCACGGTGGTCATCCCGAGGTCTGCCGCCGGCGCCAGGTTGCGCTCGGAGTCCTCGAAGAAGGCGGTGACCGCCGGGTCGATGCCGTGGGCGGCGCCGATGCGGGCGAAGGCCTCCTGGCTGGGCTTGGGCTCGTAGCCGGCCGAGCCGATGTGGAAGACGTCGTCGAACAGGTGGTCGAGGCCCAGGTGCTTCAGCACCCGCTCGGCGTGGACGTCGTCCGCGTTGGTGAAGATCAGCCGGCGGCCCGGCAGGCGCTGCAGCGCCGCCAGCAGGTCGGCGTCGTGCGCCAGCGCCTCCAGCGACATGTCGTGGAAGATGGCGTGGAACTCGGCCGGGTCGACGCCGTGGTTCAGCATCATGCCCTTCAGCGTCAGGCCGTGCTCGGCCAGATAGGTCTTCTGCAGCCGGAAGGCCTCGTCGCGGGGCAGGCCGGTGACCCGCTCCACGAAGTCGGTCATCCGGTCGACGATCGCCGCCATGAACCCGGACTCCGCCGGGTAGAGCGTGTTGTCCAGGTCGAACAGCCAGGTGTCGACATGGCGCAGGTCGGCGGTCATCGGCAGATCAGCGTGCCCGAGCCGTGCTCGGTGAACAGCTCGACCAGCATGGCGTGCGGGCGGCGGCCGTCCAGGATGACCACGGCCTCGACCCCGGCCTCCACCGCGTCGATGGCGGTCTCCAGCTTGGGGATCATGCCGCCGGTGGCGACGCCGGACTCGATGGCGGCGCGGGCCTCGGCCACGGTCATCTGCCGGATGAGCTGGCCGTCCTTGTCGAGCACGCCGGCCACGTCGGTCAGCAGCAGCATGCGCTTGGCTTCCAGCGCCCCGGCCATGGCCCCGGCCACGGTGTCGGCGTTGATGTTGTAGGTCTGGCCTTCCACCGACACGCCGATCGGCGCGATCACGGGGATGTAGTCTTCCTCGGCGCCGATCAGCGCCTCGATGAGGGTGGTGTCGATCACCTTGGGTTCGCCCACGAAGCCCAGGTCGACGACCTTCTCGATCTCGCTGTCCGGGTCCTTCTTGGTCCGCACGGCCTTCTCGACCGTGATCAGGCGGCCGTCCTTGCCGGACAGCCCCACGCCGCGCACCTCGGCCTCGGCGCCGGCCAGGGTGATCCAGTTGGCGATCTCCTTGTTGATCGCGCCGGACAGGACCATTTCCGCCACCTCCATGGTGGCTTCGTCGGTGACGCGCAGGCCGTCGATGAAGGTGGATTTCACCCCGGCGCGTTCCAGCATCCGGCTGATCTGCGGGCCGCCGCCGTGCACCACGACGGGGTGCAGGCCCAGCATCTTCAGCAGGACCACGTCCGCCGCGAACAGCTTCGCCACCGACTCCTGGCCCATGGCGTGGCCGCCGTATTTGATGACCACGGTCTCGCGGTCGTAGATCTGGATGTAGGGCAGCGCCTCGGCCAGCGTCTTCGCCGTCGCCCAGCCCTGCTCTTCCGTGTCTTCGCTCAATGCACCGTCCTCGAAACTCGCGCGCGACCCGATAGCGGAGCCTCGACCCTCTGTCATCAAGCGGGGCGCGTGCTAAGCCGATGCGCGACAATCGGACGGAGTATCCACATGCGGCGGGTTTGGGGGCTGGCGCTCGGGCTGGCGATGCTGGCGGGGACGGCGGACGCGAAGACGGTGGCGGTCACCGCCGACCGGCTCCTGGACGTGAAGGCCGGAAAATATGTGGAAAAGCCCCTGGTCCTGATCGAGGACGGCCGCATCGTCTCGGTGGGCCAGGCCGGCGCGGCGATCCCGGAGGGCGCCGAGCGGGTCGACCTGCCCGGCGTGACGCTGGTGCCCGGGCTCATCGACATGCACGTCCACCTGACCAGCGCCGGCAAATACGGCGGCTACCGGCCCTATGAGTTCACCGACAGCTTCTGGACCGCCGTCGGCGTGGCCAACGCGAAGACAACGCTGGACGCCGGCTTCACGACCGTGCGCAACGTCGGAACGGCCTTCTACGCCGACGTGGGCCTGCGCGAGGCGATCGACGAGGGCTGGATCGTCGGGCCCCGGATCATGGCCTCGGGCTACGCCCTGGGCGCCACGGGCGGCCACTGCGATGAGACGTTCTTCCCGCCCTCCATGGACGAGAAGAGTCCGGCCCTGGTGGACAGCCCCGACGAGGGGCGCAAGCAGGTGCGGACCCAGCGCAAGTACGGCGCCCGCTCGATCAAGATCTGCGCGACCGGTGGCGTCTTCTCGCGCGGCGACGAGCCCGGCGCCCAGCAGCTGACGCTCGAGGAGATGAAGGCCATCGCCGACGAGGCGCACATGGCCGGGATGAAGGTGGCGGCCCACGCGCACGGCGCGCCGGGCATCAAGGACGCCATCCGGGCCGGCATCGACACCATCGAGCACGTCAGCCTGATCGACGACGAGGGGATCAAGCTGGCGGTCCAGAAGGGGACCTGGCTCGGCTTCGACATCTACAACACCGACTACACCCAGGCCGAGGGCAAGAAGAACGGGGAACTGGAGGACAACCTGCGCAAGGACCGCGAGATCGGCGGCGTCCAGCGGGAGAACTACCGCAAGGCCCTCAAGGCCGGCGCGCGGATGATCTATTCCACCGACGCCGGGGTCTATCCGCACGGCCTGAACGCCAAGCAGTTCGCGGTGATGGTGCGCTTCGGCGCGACGCCGCTGCAGGCGATCCAGTCGGCCACCGTCAACGCCGCCGAGGCGCTGGGCTGGCCGAACGACGTGGGCCAGGTGGCGAAGGGCTTCTACGGCGACCTCGTCGGCGTGAAGGGCGACCCACTGGCCGACGTCACCGTGCTGGAGGCGCCGGTGTTCGTGATGAAGGGCGGCGAGGTGGTGCGGAAGTAGCGCGCTACTCCGCCACCTCGGGCAACAGCCCGGCGAAGTGGTCCTCGACGGCGCGGTAGCACTCGCAGGCCGCGCGTTCGAGGCCCCGGCGGTCGATCACCTCGACACGGCCGCGGTGCGCGCGGATCAGCCCGCGGGACTGCAGCGCGCCGGCGACGGAGGTCACGGTGGTCCGCTGTACGCCGAGCATCTCGGCCAGGGTCTGCTGGGTGAGGTGGATCACGTCCTCGCCCGCCCGGTCGTGGCTGGCCAGCAGCCAGCGGGCGAAGCGTTCCTCGACCGAATGCAGGGCGTTGCAGGCGATCGACTGCATCATCTGGGCGAGCAGGGCGTCGGCGTAGCGCGCGAACAGGTCCCCGAAGCGCGGCGAGCCGGTCTTCGCGGCCTCCAGGTGACTGGTCGAGATGACGAAGCCGTCGCCGCCGACCTGGACGACGGCGCGGCCGAACGCGGGCTTGTGGCCCTCGCTGACGATGCCGCCGATCGCGCCCTCGCGGCCGACGGTAGCGGCCTCGACCTCGCGGCCGTCGCGCGTGACGACCAGCAGCGAGACCATCGTCCCGGCCGCCGGGAAATAGGTGCTGACCACGTCGTCGCCGGGCTCGAACAGCACCTTGCCGCGCGGCAGGGCCACGGGCTGGAGGTGCGGGTTCAGCACCGCATAGTCCCGCGGCGCGAGCGCCCGAAGCAGGCGGTTGGCCCGGCGGGCTGGGCTGGCGGCGGCGATGGGCGGCGCAAGCTGTGTGTCGGACATGGTCGATCCCCTGGCCGGGGATCAACGCATGGCCCGCCGAACGGCTCCGCTTAGATCGTGCGGGCGACCACTTCCTTCATGATCTCGGAGGTGCCGCCGTAGATCCGCTGGACGCGGGCGTCGCGCCAGAGACGGGCGATCGGATACTCGTTCATGTAGCCGGCGCCGCCGTGCAGCTGCAGGGCTGCATCGCAGATCTCCCATTGCAGCTCGGTGTGGAAGAGCTTGGCGGCCGAGGCTTCGGCGGCGGTCAGCTTGCCTTCCAGATGGCGCGCGATCGCCCAGTCCAGGTGCGCCCAGCCGGCCTGCAGCTTGGCCTTCAGCCCCGCGAGGGTGAAGCGGGTGTTCTGGAAGTCGAACACGGTCTGGCCGAAGGCCTTGCGCTGCTTGGTGAACTTCACCGCCTCGTCGAAGGCGCGCTGGGCGCCGGCCTGGCCCGACACGGCGATGCCCAGGCGCTCCTGCGGCAGCTGGCTCATCAGGTAGACGAAGCCCTTGCCCTCTTCGCCCAGGCAGTTGGTAGTCGGGACGCGGACGTCCTCGAAGAAGAGTTCCGAGGTGTCGGCGCTGTTCTGGCCGATCTTGTCCAGGTTGCGGCCGCGCTTGAACCCGTCGCGGGTGGCTTCCACCAGGATCAGGGAGATGCCCTTGGAGCCGGCGTCCGGGTTGGTCTTGGCGACCACGATCACCAGGTCGGCATTCTGGCCGTTGGTGATGTAGATCTTCGAGCCGTTGATCACATACTCGTTGCCGTCGCGCTTGGCGGTGGTGCGGACGCCCTGCAGGTCGGAGCCCGTGCCCGGCTCGGTCATGGCGATGGCGGTGATCGCCTCGCCCGAGACCATCTTGGGCAGCCAGTGCTGCTTCTGCTCTTCGGAGCCGTACTCGACGATGTATTCGGCCACGATGTCGGACTGCAGCGTGATGCCGGCCGACGAGCCGGCGTAGGCCAGTTCCTCGTCGATCACCGCGTTGTAGCGGAAGTCGAGGCCGAGGCCGCCGTACTCGGTCGGCACGGTCGGGCAGAGCAGGCCGGCCTCGCCGCAGGCGAGCCAGAACGCGCGGTCCACCAGGCCCTCTTCTTCCCAGCGGTCGAGGTGGGGCGTCAGCGCCTTGTCGAAGAACTTCCGCACCTGATCGCGGAAGAGGTTCATGTCCTCGTCGTAGACGGCGCGGTTGTCGGTCTGGAGCATGGCGGTTCCCTGGAATTGAGCCGCCGCCAGTTAGCGCCCTGACGCAGCGTCCGCCTAGATGGTGGCGCGGCGGCTGACCTATATGTTCCCGTCTTGTTCCAAATTGCGCGCCATGGTAGCGCTTTGGAATGGTCCACGAACCACGCGAACCACACGAACGCATCTTGCAGGCGGACGAGGTGTTCCGAATCCAGGGTGCGATCTTCGAGGTCAACCGTGTGCTGGGGGCCGGCTTCTTGGAGGCGGTCTATCAGGAGTGTCTGGCGTACGAGTTCGAGGCTCGGGGCATCCCGTTCGCGGCGAAGCCGGTTCTGGCGATCGACTACAAGGGCAGACGGCTCAAGCAGACCTACTCGCCCGACTTCATCTGCTTCGGCACTGTGGTCGTCGAACTCAAGGCGCTCGCCGGGCTGGTCGGCGAGCATAGGGCGCAGGTTCTGAACTATCTGAAGGCGACGCGCTTGCGCGTCGGACTGCTCGTGAACTTCGGATGCGCGCCGGCGCGCATCGAGCGTCTGGTCGCCTGAAACCAGGTTCGTGTGGTTCGCGTGGTTCGTGGACGAATCTGGAGCACGTTCCGCAACAGTGGAAGCCGGTTTTGCGATCGGAACGCGCTCAAACCTTTGATTTAAGGCCTTTCCATCCCGTCCAAACGATTCCGCTTTGAACGGGAAAGGCTCTAGACCGCGCAGGCCTCAAGGATCTCGGCGCGGAGCTCGGGGATGCCGGTCCCCTTTTCCGACGAGGTCGCCACCACGCGCGGGAAGGCGGCGGGCCGCTTCTGGATCTTGCGGACCGTCTCGGCGGTGACCTGGGCCACGTCGCGGGCGTTGAGCTTGTCGGTCTTGGTCAGGACGATCTGATAGCTGACGGCAGCCAGATCGAACGCCTCCATCGCCTCGAGGTCGACGTCCTTGAGGCCGTGGCGGCTGTCGATCAGCAGATAGGCGCGCTTCAGGTTGGGCCGCCCGCGCAGGTAGGCTCGCCCCAGGTTCTGGAACTTGTTCTTCTCGCCGCGGCTGACCTTGGCGAAGCCGTAGCCGGGCAGGTCGACCAGCCGGAGCTGTTCGTCGCAGACGAAGAAGTTGATCTCGCGGGTCCGGCCGGGCGCGGTGGAGGCGCGCGCCAGGTGCGTCCGCCCGGTGACGGCGTTGATCAGCGAGGACTTGCCGACGTTCGAGCGTCCGGCGAAGGCGACCTCCGGCAGGTCGTCCGGGGGCAGGCCGGTCATCTGCACCGCCCCCATCAGGAAGCGCACCGGGTGGGCGAAGAACACCCGCGCGCGCTCCAGCGCCTCGGCGTCGAAGGGGCCCTCGGCCTTGGGCGCGGCGTCGGGGACGGCGTCCGTCACCCGACCGCCTTGGACTTGCCGGTGATCTTGCCGATCAGCTGGTCGATCGGATTGTCCACCTTGAACCGCCGCATGATCACGTACTGCTGCAGCGCCGTGAGCAGGTTCGACCACGTGTAGTAGACCAGCAGGCCGATGGCGAACTGGGCCATGATGAAGGTGAAGATCAGCGGCATCAGCTGGAAGATCCGCTGCTGCACCGGGTCGGGCGCGGGCGGGTTCATCGTCGTCGTCAGCCAGGTGGTGATGCCGTACAGGATCGGCAGGGCGCCGATGTGCAGGAAGCCTGGGGGCGAGCCGTAGGCGAACAGGCCGCCGATCAGCGGGATGACCGCCGGATCCCACGGGATCAGGCCGAACAGGTTGAAGATGGTCGTCGGGTCGGGCGCCGACAGGTCGCGGATGTAGCCGATGAACGGCGCATGCCGCATCTCGAGGCTGATGGTCAGCACCTTGAAGAGGGCGAAGAAGACCGGGATCTGCAGGAAGATGGGCAGGCAGCCCGCCAGCGGGTTCACCTTTTCGCGCTGGTAGAGCGCGAGCAGCTCCTGCTGCTGCTTGGCCGGGTCGTCCTTGAACTTCTTGCGCAGCTCCTCCATCGCCGGCTGCACCTTCTTCATCTTCGTCATCGACTCGTACTGCTTGTTCGCGAGCGGGAAGAAGAGGGCGCGCACCACGACGGTGAGCAGCAGGATCGCCACGCCCATGTTGCCGACGTGGCTATGGATGAAGCTCAGGAAGGTGTGGATCGGCCGGGTGAGGAACCAGAGCATCCCCCAGTCGATGCCCTCGTCGAAGTGGGCGACGCCCTGCTTGTCCTGGTAGTCCTTGAGCAGGGGGGCAGCCTTGGCGCCGGCGAAGAGGCGGGTGGTCGAGGTCACCTGCGTGCCGGGCTGGATCGCGCGGGGGGCGCCGATGAAGTAGGCGTCGAGCAGGTTCACGCTGCCCACCTTCGTCAGGCGGAACTGGCCCTTGATCTGCTCGTTCGCGCTCGGGATCAGGGCGGTCAGCCAGTAGTGGTCGGTCATGCCGATCCAGCCGCCGCGCGCGGCGTACTCGGCGCTGGAGCCGTCCTTCTGCCACTTGGCGTACTTGATCGAGCGGGTCTTATCGAGCCAGCCGATGCCGCCCTCGTGGACGACGCCGCTGCGGCCCACGTGCGGCGGCGCACCCTGGCGCTGGACCGAGCCGTAGGGCGCGAGAGTGATCGGGATGGCGCCATTGTTCGCCACTGTGTCGGTGATGGTGAACATGAACTTGTCGTCGACGGCGACGACGCGGGTGAAGGTCAGGCCCTGGCCGTTCGTGTAGGTCAGGGTGACGGGCTTGCCGGGCGCCAGCACCGAGCCGTTCGCCAGCGTCCAGACGGTCTGGGCGTTGGGCAGGCCGGGCACGTTGGCGCCGGTCCAGCCGATCTCGGTGAACAGCGCGAACTGCGTGCCCTCGGGACGCAGCAGCTCCACCGGAGCGGGGCTGTCCAGCTTCTCGCGGTACTGGGTCAGGAACAGGTCGTCGAGCCGCGCGCCGCGCAGCGAGAGCGAGCCCTTGAGCGCCGGCGTGGCGATCTGCACCCGCGGCCCGGCGGCCACCGCCGCATCGCGTGAGACGACCGGCGCGGCCAGCGGCGCAGCGCCCGGCTTGGCCAGGGTCGTCGCCGTCGCGGCGGCCTGCTCGCGCGCGGCCTCGGCCTTTTTCTTGTTCGCCGGCTCGATCACCAGGAACTGGTAGGCGATGAGGATCAGGAACGCGCACACGACGAAGATGATCGTGTTGCGATTGTTCTGGTCTTGCATATCGGGGGACGCGGTCCGTCGGAGGGGGAAAGGCGGGGCCGTCTACACTTGGGGGCGCGCGCCGTCGGCGGCGAGCCTTATCAGCGCGCTTTTCACGTCGTCAAGCAAACGGGCCCAGGGGCGGGTAATCATGCCGCCCCGCGCGATCAGGACGTAGTCGACGCCGGGCTGGCCCAGCTCGGGCAGGATGAGCCGGGCGGCCTCGCGCATGCGCCGCTTGGCGCGGTTGCGCTGCACGGCGCCGCCGATGCGCTTGGTGGCGGTGAATCCGACCCGGACCTTCGGGTCGTCGTCGCCGCGCGGCCTCGCCTGCACGACGACGGCCCCCTTCGCGCACGAGGGGGCCTGGGCGCAGGCGAGAAACTCGCTGCGCTTCTTCAATCGCTCAAGGGTGGTTCCGGCGTCCGCCATGCGGACACCTTACAGTGCGTGGTCCTAGGCGCTCAGGCGCTTACGGCCCTTGGCGCGGCGCCGCGCCAGGATCTTTTGGCCGTTCTTCGTGGACATGCGCAGACGGAAGCCATGGCGGCGCGCGCGCACGAGGCGAGACGGTTGGAAAGTGCGCTTCACGACGAAAGCTCCGGGGTCGAAAATCGAGGCGCGGTGGATAGTGGATGGGGGGTGGACTGTCAACCACCTGCGGCGGTTCAGTCCGCCAGAGTCACCACCACCGGCCCGTTCCGCGTGGCCACCAGCGTGTGCTCGTACTGCACGGTCGGCTCGCCGCCCGGCGGCCGCAGGGTCCAGCCGTCGTCGTTGGCGTCCTCGACCCAGTCGGCGCCCAGCGACAGGAACGGCTCCAGGGTGAAGACCAGGCCCTCGGTGATCCGCCGCCGCTCGCGCCGTTCGTGCCAGGTGGGGATCTCGGTGGGGTCCTCGTGCAGCGAGGCGCCGACGCCGTGGCTGGCGAGATTGCGGACCAGGCTGTAGCCGTTCTTCCGGGCGAACGCCTCGATCTGCCGGCCGGGCTCGCCCAGCGAGGCGCCAGGGCGCACGGCGCGGATGCCGGTCCAGAGCGCCCGGCGGCCGTCGCGGCACAGGCGCTCCACGCGCTTGCTCACCGGCGGCACCGCGAAGCTCGCGCCCGTGTCGCCGAAGAAGCCGTCAAGTTCCGCCGAGACGTCGATGTTGATGAGGTCGCCGGCCTGGACGACCCGGTCGCCCGGGATGCCGTGCGCCACGTCGGGCCCCACCGAGATGCAGGTGGCGCCGGGGAAGTCGTAGCTGAGCTGCGGGGCCGAGCGCGCGCCGGCGTCCTCCAGCATCTTCCGACCGATCTCGTCCAGTTCCCGGGTGGTGATGCCCGGCTCCAGCGCCTCGCCCATGGCCCTCAGCGTCCGCGCCACGAGGCGGCCCGCGGCCTTCAGCTTTTCCAACTCGTCTTCGTTGCCGATGGTCATGAGCGCCCGGTTAGCCGTTGATCGGCTGCTATGATCGCAGCAGCCGGTGGCTGGACGCCAGCGCTTTGCGTCCAATGGCCATTGGAGGAGCCGGGCCGCTACAGATCCGGCCGGATGATGGTCTTGCCGACCACCTTGCGCTGGGCCAGCGTCTCGTAGGCCTCGCGCCAGTCGGCGAGGGCGTACTCGTGGTCGACGCGGGGCTTCACGAGGCCGTCCTCGGCCAGCTTCCAGATGGCGGCGGAGTTCTCGCGGCCCTTCTCGGGGAACTGGCGGCCGTACTCCCCGGCGCGGACGCCGTGGACGGAAAAGCCCTTGATCAGCGCGATGTTGACCGGAAGCGTGGGCAGCCGGCCCGAGGTGAAGCCGATCGACAGGATGCGGCCGCCGAAGGCGATGCAGCGGGTCGACTCGTCGAAGATGTCGCCGCCGACGGGGTCGTAGATCACGTCCGCGCCCCGGCCGCCGGTGATCTCCTTCACCCGCTCGCGGAAGCCGCCGGTGACGTTCACGGTGGCGTCGACGTCGTACTCGTTCGCGATGATCGCCAACTTCTCGTCGGAGGCCGAGGCGGCGATCACCTTGCAGCCCAGCACCTTGGCGTAGTCGACGGCCGCCAGGCCCACGCCGCCGGCCGCGCCGTGCACCAGCACCCACTCGCCGGCCTTCGCGTCCGCGCAGCGCTTCAGCGCGACATAGGCGGTGAGGTAGGCCACCGGATAGCCGGCCGCCTGGGCGAAGGTCAGGCCTTTCGGCTTCCTCTGCAGCAGGGCGGCGGGAAACACCGCATATTCCGCGAACACGCCGCGCCCGCCGGAACAGACCTCGTCGCCGGGCTTGAAGGCGGTGACGCCCTCTCCGACCGCGTCGACCACCCCGGCCATCTCCATCCCGCCGATGAACGGCAGCGGCGGCTTGTGCTGGTGCTCGCCGCGGGTCTGCATCAGATCGGGGAAGTTCACCGCCGCGGCCAGGATCTTCACCCGGACCTCGCCGGGGCCCGGCTCCGGGGTCGGGATCTCCCGCACATGGACGCCGGCGTAGTCCGGCAGGAGTTCCTCGACGACCAGGGCTCTCATGCGGGGCGCGTCTCCTCGTAGGTGTCGCGCACCAGGCCGGAGATCTCGCGGCAGGCGGCGTCGGCCGCCGGGACCGCGCCGGTGAAGGCCGCGAACGCGTGCGTGAGGCTGTCGTAGCAACGGTACCGCACCGTCACGCCAGCCGCCTTCAGCGCCTTCGCATAGGCCTCGCCCTGGTCCACCAGCGGGTCGAAGCCGGCCGTGGCGATCACCGCCGGGGCGAGGCCGGCGAGGTCCTTCTCGCGCAGGGGCGACAGGCGCGGGCTGGCCGGATCGTCGTCCGGGCCCAGGTAGTGGCCCATGAACCAGTCCATCATCGCCCGGTTCAACGGGAAGGCGTCGCCGAAGACGGTCATGGACTCGCTCTCCGACGCCACGTCCGTGCAGGGGTAGACGAGAAGCTGCAGGCGCGGCTGCGGCTCGCCCTGGCGCTTCAGCTCCTGGCAGAGGATCGCCGCGAAATTGCCGCCCATGGAGTCCCCGCCGACGGCGACGCCGGTCGCGCCATAGTGCTCGGCGCTGTTGCGGGCCCAGCGATAGGCGCCCAGCACGTCCTCGAAGCCGGCCGGGAAGCGGTGCTCGGGCGCCAGGCGATAGTCCACCGACAGCACCGGGCCACGGGTGATGCGCGCCAGCAGCGCTGCGAAGCAGTGGCTGGTGTCCAGGCTGCCGATCACCCCGCCGCCCATGTGCGCCCACACCATCATCGGCGCCGTCGGGTCCTGCGCCTCGGGGCGGTACAGGCGGGCGGGGACGTCGCTGGCCTGGCCGGGCACGCTCAAGGGCTCCCAGCGGACGCCGGGCTCCAGATCGCCGGTCACCGCGCCGATCGCCTGCGTTTCGCCGCGCCGGGCCTCCTCGGGCGACAGGGTGTCCATCGGCGGCTGGTTCCGCGCCTGGTGGGCCAGGAACTGCAGACGCGGATCCAGGGTGCGGCCGGCCTTGTAGACGGCGCTTCCGCCGCTCATCAGGCGCAGGAGCGGCGACGGCAGCGACAGGAGGGTGCGGACGACGAGACGCTGGGCGGCGACCGAGGCCATCAGGCGCGCGTCCCGGGCAGGCCGCGCAGGCCGCCGAGGATCATCGCCACCGCGAAGTCGGCGGCGGCGGCGGTGTCGATGGGGCGCCGCATCAGCATCCGGTCGCAGACCTCCCGGGCCACGGCGATGCAGGACGTCGCCATGTAATCGGCGTCGGCCAGGGGGCTGTCGCCTTCGGCGATCGCGCTCTCGATGGCGTCCTTCACCTCCGCATAGACCGCCGCCATCTCGGGAGTCTCGCCCTGGATGTGGGGATGCTGCTCGCCGGCCGGCCGGCGGGCCGCCCAGCTCACGTGCTCGTCGGCCATGAACCCGAAGTAGGCGCCGATGGCCTCCCGGACGAACTCCTCCAGAGGATAGCCC
>JBKOYY010000102.1:0-24732 GCA_046725615.1 Pseudomonadota bacterium | reverse complement strand
GGCCTGCAACAGGTCCTTCGCGTGCAGAACGCCGATGACGTTCTCCGGCTCGTCCGCATAGACCGGCACGCGGCTGTGCTGGCTGGCCAGGATGTCGGAGACGATCTCGCGCGTCGGCCGGCCGCCGTCCACGGTCTGCATCGAGCGTCGGTGGACCATGACCTCGGAGACGTCCATCTCGCCAAGGTCCAGCACCCCGCCCAGCATGTAGCGGTCGCGCGTCTCCACCAGGCCTTCGGAATGGTGGTACTCGACCGCGCCGCGGATCTCCTCGTGGGCGGCCAGGACGTCCACGCCGGCGTCCAGCCGGATACCGAACGGCCGCAGGGTCTGTCGAACGATCCACTGCGCGCCGTCGGCGAGGGGGCCGAAGATGCGGACGGTCCAGTAGGTCGGGATCGAAAGGCCGCGGGCCACGTCATCGGCGCGCGCGATGGCCAGGGTCTTGGGCAGGATCTCGGAGAACACCACCACCAGCACCGTCATGATCACCGTGGCGATCACCGCGCCGAGCGGGCCGGGGAAGGCCACCGACAGCACGCTGGTGGTCAGGGCCGAGGCGCCGATGTTGATGACGTTGTTGGCGAGCAGGATCGCCCCGATCATCGTCTCCTGGTTGCCCAGCAGCCGGTTGATCCGCCGAGCCGCCCGGTCGCCGTCGCGCTCCAGCTGGTGCAGGCGGCCGCGGCTGGCGGCCGTCATCGAGGTCTCCGACGCCGACAGCAGTGCGGACAGGGTCAGCAGGATCAGCAGCGAGGGGGCAAGCGTCGCCAGCAGAGCCACGATCACGGCTGGGCTCCTTCGTCCACGAGGAAGGCGCGGACGGCGGCCGCGTCCACATCCCTGGCCACGAAGGCCTCGCCGAGAGCGCGGGCGAGGATGAAGGTCAGCCGGCCGCCCTCGGCCTTCTTGTCCTGCGCCATATGCGACACCAGCCGGTCGGCGTTGAACGGATGGCCCGGAACCTCGCCCAGGCGCACCGGCAGGCCGGCGGCGGCGATGGCGCGGGTCGCCCGCTCGGCGTCCTGCCCGCTGACCAGACCCTGGCGCGCGGAGAAGCGGAACGCCAGCGCCATGCCGACTCCGACGGCCTCGCCGTGGAGCAGAGCCTCGCCGTAGCCGGTCTCGGCCTCCAGAGCGTGGGCGAAGGTATGGCCCAGGTTCAGCAGCGCGCGGCGACCCTGCTCGCGCTCGTCCTCGGCGACGATCTCGGCCTTCATCTCCACCGAGCGCGCCACGGCGTGCGACAGCGCCGCGGGCTCCCGCGCCAGGACGGCGGGGGCATTGGCCTCCAGCCATTCGAAGAACCCGCGGTCGCCCAGCAGGCCGTACTTGACCACCTCGGCGTAGCCGGCTCGCATCTCGCGCGCCGAGAGGGTGCCCAGAACGCCCAGGTCCGCCAGCACGAGCCGTGGCTGGTGGAAGGCGCCGACCAGGTTCTTGCCGCGCGGGGTGTCGATGGCAGTCTTGCCGCCGACCGAGGAATCCACCTGCGCCAGCAGGGTGGTCGGGATCTGCACGAAGTCGATGCCGCGCTTGTAGATCGCCGCCGCGAAGCCGGCGAGGTCGCCGACGACGCCGCCGCCGAAGGCGGTGACCAGGTCGCCCCGGTCAAGCTCCAGGGCCAGCAGCCGGTCGGAGACGTCGGCCAGCCCCTCGAAGCTCTTGGTCTGCTCGCCGGGCGGCACGATGACCGGCAGGGCGGTCACGCCCGCCGCCTCGAAGGCGGCGGTCAACCGCTCGCCGTGCAGGGCCCAGACGGTCTCGTCGCTCACCACAGCCGTCCGGCCGCGCTTCAGGAACGGCGCAATGGCGCGGCCCGCGGTGTCCAGCAGGCCCTCGCCGACCACCACGTCATACGCCCGCGCGCCCAGGCCCACGGAGATGGTGCGGCTCATTCGGTCGTCTCGCCCAGATGCTCGGAGAGGGCGCGGATCACCTGGCCCACGGTGACGTGGTGCGCTGCGTCGCCCGTCTCGACGGTGATGTCTGCCTCGGCATAGACCGGATAGCGGACCTCGGCCTGCTCCCGAAGCACCTCCAGAGGGTCCTTGCCGGCGATGAGCGGTCGCGAATCCTTGCGGCCGATGCGACGCGCGAGCACGTCCAGGTCGGCCTTCAGCCACACCGAAATGGCGCGATCCTTGATGAGGGCGCGGGTCTCCGGGTTCATGAACGCGCCGCCGCCGGTGGCCAGCACGTGCGGCGGGCCTTCCAGCAGGCGCGCGATCACCCGGCGCTCGCCGTCGCGGAACGCGGGCTCGCCCATCTCGGCGAAGATCTCGGGAATGGTGCGGCCGGCGGCGGCCTCCACCTCGGAATCGGCGTCGCGGAAGGGCAGGCCCAGCGCGCTGGCGAGGCGCCGGCCGACGCTCGACTTGCCGACGCCCATGAGGCCGACAAGCGCGATCGTGCGGCGGCGAAGCGGTTCGTATCGGTCCATTTGAAGGCGCAGCCTTTACACGAGCCTGTGTGCTCGCGCGAGCGGAACGCCGTGGGTAAGGTGGCGCCATGCTGCGTATCGCGCTCTTCGCCGTCGCCCTGGTCGCCGCCACGCCCGCCGCCGCTCAGGTCGAGGTGGCCCCGCTCGCCGCCCCCGACGCCTTTTCCACGCCCGGCCGCGACACTGGCCTGCCCGCCGACCTCTGGTCCGGCACGCCGGTCGAGACGGCCCGCGCGGTGCTGCCAATGCTGGCCGCCCGGCCGCTCTCGCCGGCCGCGGCCGCGTTGGCGCGGAAGGTGCTGGCCACGGGCGCACGCGGTCCAGACGGCTCCGCGGGCGACGACACCCTCGCCGGCCAGCGCGCCGCGGCCCTGCTGGCCCTGGGCGACGTCAAGGCCGCCGGGCGAATCCTGGAGCGCGCGCCCGGGCTGGAGCGCAACGCCGAGCTTTCGCGAGCGGCGGCCGAGTCGGCGCTTCTCGCCGGCGACGCGCCCCGGGCCTGCCGTATCGCCGAGGGTCTGGCGACCGGTCGGGGCGAAGCTTACTGGTTGCGCTTGCGGGCCTTCTGCCAAGCCGAAGCGGGGCAGGGCGCCCAGGCCCAGCTGACCTTCGACCTCGCCCAGACCCAGGCGCGCGACGCCGTCTACGGACGCCTGATGACGGCCAAGCTGGGCGGCGCGCCAGCGGGCGCAGCTTCGCTTCGCAATGGCCTCGACCTGACCCTGTCCCAGTCGCTCGGCCTCGACCTCGCGGCTGCCAAGCCCTCGCCCGCGGTCGAGGCGGCCCTGTCGGGCGGGGAGCCTGCGGCGCCGGCCTTCGACACCTCGGCGATCGACGCCCAGATCGGCGGCCTCGCCGCCTCGATCCGCCAGGGCCTGCCGCCCGAAGGCGCGCTCTCGGCGTTGATCGCCGCCGCGGCGGAGGCAGATATCAAGACCCGGGCCCGCCTGCAGGGCGCGGCGCTGCTGCTGGCGTCGCTGTCCAACGACCTGCCGGGTCCTGACCGGGCGCGCGTCGCGGCCTTCGCGATCGGCGAGGGCAAGGCGCCGGCCGGCCGCAACCTGGCCCTGGAGGCCGCGGCGGACACCAAGCGGGTTGGCGAGGCGGCGCTGCTCGCGCTCTGGACCAGCGCCGAAGCCGGGGCGGCTGGGCCGGCGCTGGGCGACCGTGTCCGCATCGTCCGGACACTGGCCCGGGCCGGGCTTGCCGACGATGCGCGCCTCTTCGTCCTGGAAGGCCTGGCCGGGTTGAAATGAGCAAGGGGGCCGACTGGGCCGAGGCCTTCCTGGAGATGATGGCGGTCGAGCGGGCGGCCGCGCGCAACACGCTCAACGCCTACTCCCGTGACCTTTCAGATGCGGGCGGTTTCCTGGCGGCGCGAGGACGGGGTCTCCATGACGCCAGCGCCGAGGACGTAGAGGCCTATTTCGCTGACCTCGGCGCGCGGGGGCTGTCGCCGGCCACGGCGGCGCGTCGGCGCGCGGCGGTCCGGCAGTTCTATCGGTTCGTGCTCGGCGAGGGCTGGCGGGACGACGATCCCTCCCGCCGCGTGGAGGCCCCCAAAAAGGGCCGGCCGCTCCCCAAGATTCTCAGTCGCGATGAGATGGACCGCCTGATCGCGGCGGCCGGCGCCCGCGATGGGGCCCAGGGCCTTCGGTTCGGCTGCATGGTCGAACTGGCCTACGCCTCCGGCCTGCGGATCTCGGAACTGACGGCGCTGCCGCTGGCGGCCCTGGCGCGGGACCCGGCCTATCTCATCATCCGCGGCAAGGGCGGCAAGGAGCGGCTGGCGCCCTTGAACGACACCGCCCGGGCGGCGGTGAAGGCTTATCTCGACGTGCGTCCGAGCTTCCTACCGAAGGGCGACAAGGCGAACCCGTGGCTCTTTCCCTCACGCGGCAAGGCCGGCCGCCTGACGCCGAGACGCTTCGCCCAGGTCCTGGACGAGGCCGCCGCCGACGCCGGCATCGACCCTGAACGCGTCAGCCCACACGTGCTGCGGCATGCGTTCGCCACCCATCTCCTCGAGGGCGGCGCGGACCTGCGGGTCGTGCAGAAGCTGTTGGGCCACGCCGACATCGCCACGACGCAGATCTACACCCACGTCGCGTCTGACCGGCTTCGCGAGGTCGTGGCGACCAAGCATCCGTTGGCGAAGAAGTAGCGCCCCGTCCCTCCCTTCGTAGGAAGGACAGGGCGCCCAGGGCGTCAGCCCGTGATGCGATAACGACCATTGGCGTCGGGGCAGACGCGGACGTAGCGGACGTCGCGGCCGTAGGCGTCCACCGGAGCGGGCGCCAGGCGGCAACGCTGATTGCTGTAGTAGTTGTAGTCGTAGGCGCTGGAGTAGCGCATCCGGCCTTCGCGGTAGGGCACGGTCTCGTCGTAGCTGAAGTACGGGCCGCGGCTGTCGCACTTGTAGCGGTCGTTGGCGTTGCCGACCGCCGCGCCGACGCCTGCGCCCACCAGGCCGCCGAGGACTGCGCCCTCCGTGCGCGCGTTGCGCGCGGCCACGTTCGAGCCCAGCACCGCGCCGGCCAGGGCGCCGATCAGGCCACCGGCCACGGTGGAATTATTGTTGTCGCAGCGCACGTTGGCCGAAACGTTGCGGCCGTAGTAGCCGGCGTAGGGCGGGGACTCGTAACGGCTCCAGGCGGTCTGGTCCCAGACGGGGCGCGGGTACATCCGCGAATACGAGCCGTAGCCGTAACGCCGGTCGTAGATGCTGCGGGCGCGCTCCCACTCCGCCAGGCGCCGTTGGTAGTCGCGACGCGCAGCGCGATAGTTCCGGTTGGATTCGCGATAGTCTTCGCGGGCCTCGCGATAGTCGTCCCGGCTCTGGTCGTACTGTGCGCGATCGCGGTCGTAATCCCGTTGCTGGCGCTGGTATTCGTCCGTGGGCCGATATTGCTGCGCGGCGGCAGGCAGGGCCGTGGCGAGGGCCAGCGCCGAGGCCATGGCGATTTTCAGGTTATGCTTCATTATTTCGACTCCTGGTCCCCTCGATCGCCGGGGAAACGCCGCTACAGCCTGGGTGTTCCCTACGGCGCGGAAGGGTGTTGGGGCCGTCGCGCTTGTGACGGCGCGGGTTCACGCCTAACTTCCGCCGCTTCCCGAGGCGGCAGCCTCTCACGGACGGACGCCTGATGGCCGCGCACTACCTCGAGTTCGAGCGCCCGATCGCCGACCTCGAAGCCAAGATCGAAGAACTTTCCAAGCTGTCCGAGTCGAGCCCCGGCTCGCTGGACGACGAGATCGAGGCGCTGCGCGGCCGCGCCCTGGCGATGCGCCGCGAGGCCTACGCCAACCTCGACGCCTGGCAGAAGACCCAGGTGGCCCGGCATCCTGACCGGCCGCATTTCGTCGACTACGTCGCGGCGCTGATCGAGGACTTCGAGGAACTGCGCGGCGACCGCAAGTTCGCGGACGACCAGGCGATCATGGGGGGCATCGGCCGTTTCCGTGGCCGCCCCGCGGTGATCATGGGCCACGAGAAGGGCCGCGACACCGTCACCCGCGTGAAGCACAACTTCGGCTACGCCCGGCCCGAGGGCTACCGCAAGGCGGTCCGCCTGTTCGAAATGGCGGAGCGCTTCAAGCTGCCGGTGATCAGTTTCGTCGATACGCCGGCGGCCTATCCCGGCATGGCGTCCGAAGAGCGTGGCGTGGCCGAGGCCATCGCGCGGTCGACGGAGAAGGCCCTGATGCTCGAGGTCCCGATGGTGGCTGTGGTCACCGGCGAGGGCGGTTCGGGCGGCGCGCTGGGCATCGCCTGCGGCAGCCGGGTGCTGATCCTGGAGCACGCCATCTATTCGGTGATCCCACCCGAGGGGGCGAACTCGATCCTGTGGCGCGGCGCGCGCACGCCGGGCGAAGCGGCCAAGGCGATGAAGATCACCGCCCAGGACCTGATCAAGCTGAAGATCGTCGACCGGATCATCCCTGAGCCGGCCGGCGGCGCGCACTCCGATCCCGAAGCGGCGATGAAGTCGGTCGGCGACGCGGTGGAGGAGGAGCTGAAGGCTCTGGAAGGGCTGTCGGCCGAGGAGCTGAAGGCCAAGCGGGCCGAGCGCTTCTACGCCATCGGCCGCAACGGGCTGCAGTAGGCCCGTCCTTCCCGCGAAAAGCCGGGATTGCGTGACGCCACGTCCGGGGTTTCAACTGCCTTTCGAACAATCGTTTGGGAGGATGACTGATGGCGCTCAGGACCCGGTTCACGGAAACCTTCGGGATCGAACACCCGATCGTGCAGGGCGGGATGCAGTGGGTCGGCCGGGCCGAGCTGGTGGCCGCCGTGGCCAACGCCGGGGGCCTGGGCTTCATCACGGCCCTGACCCAGCCGACGCCGGACGACCTGCGTCGCGAGATCGAGAAGGCCCGCAAGCTCACCGACAAGCCGTTCGGCGTGAACCTGACGATCCTGCCGGCGATCACCCCGCCGCCGTACGCGGAATACCGCCAGGCGATCATCGACATGGGCGTGAAGATCGTCGAGACCGCCGGCTACAAGCCGCAGGAGCACGTCGACCACTTCAAAGCCCACGGTGTGAAGGTGATCCACAAGTGCACCGCGGTTCGCCACGCCCTGTCGGCCGAGCGGATGGGCGTCGACGCGATCTCGATCGACGGCCTCGAGTGCGCCGGTCACCCCGGTGAGGACGACGTCGGCGGCCTGATCCTGATCCCGGCCGCGGCCGACAAGGTGAAGATCCCGATGATCGCGTCGGGCGGCTTCGGCGACGCGCGCGGCCTGGTGGCGGCGCTGGCCCTGGGCGCCGATGGCGTCAACATGGGCACCCGCTTCATGTGCACGGTCGAGAGCCCGATCCACCAGAAGGTGAAGGAGCAGATCGTCGCCAACGACGAGCGGCAGACCAACCTGATCTTCCGCACCATGCACAACACCGCGCGGGTGGCGAAGAACGCGGTCAGCGACGAGGTCGTGGCCATCGAGCGTCGCGGCGGCGCCAAGTTCGAAGACGTGAAGGATCTGGTGGCGGGCGCCCGCGGCCGCGTCGTCTACGAAGAGGGCGATCCGGACTACGGCATCTGGTCGGCCGGCCAGGTGCAGGGCCTGATCCACGACATCCCGACCTGCGCCGACCTGATCTCGAAGATGGTCCGCGAGGCCGAGGAGATCATCACGGGTCGCCTGGCGAATGCGGTGGTGAGGAAGGCCGCGGCGGTGGCCTGACCGCCCCCTCGCTTCCATCGCAGGCAAAATGAAAAGAGCCGCCGGGGCGACCCGGCGGCTCTTCGCATATCTGGACTTCGTCCGGAGCCGGCCGGGCCCGCAGGCCCAGCCGGCGTCGCGGCTTAGAATTCCATGTTCGCGCCGACGAAGAAGAACCGGCCGCGGTTGTCGTACTGCGACGAGCCGGTGCCCGTGCCCGTGTAGACTTCCGGCAGCGCCGGCGGGTAGTCGTCGAACAGGTTGACCACGCCCGCGCGCAGGCGGATCTGGTCGTTCAGCTTGTACGAAGCGCGCAGGTCATGCCGCCAGTAGTCGCCCGTGTAGTACGGGTCGAGCTGGTTGGGCTGGAACGCGTTGTTGGAGACCATGGAGTCGATCCACAGCGTGCTCCAGGTGACCGACAGCTTGTCGTTCGACCAGCGGATCGAGCCGTTGGCCTTCCACTCCGGCGTCGCGTTGTTGATCGTGTTCGCGAGCTGGGTGAACGCCTGGCCCGGCAGGCCCTGCAGTTGGAACTGGTACATCCAGGTGGCGTCCAGGCGGAACGCCAGGTTGCCGTAGTCCTTGCCGAAGAGGTCTTCCGTGCGGAAGCCGTAGGCGATCGAGTAGTCGTAGCCCTCGACCTTCACCTTGGCGACGTTCTGGTTGATCAGGACCACTTCCGACACGCCGCCGACGACGCCGGTCAGGGCGCCGGTCGGGTCGCGACGGATCTGCTGGCAGTACGGGTTCGCCGCAACGGCCTGCGTGGAGTCGTCGTAGCAGAGCGCCTGGAACAGGGTGTTGATCGGGATCGTGCCGACCTGGCCGTCGATGTTGTACTTGAAGAAGTCCACCGACATCTGGAGGTTCGGAATCCAGCGGGGCTGGATCACGACGCCGTACTGGTAGGTGTGAGCGGTTTCCGGACCGAGGTTCGGGTTACCGCCCTGCAGCAGGGCCAGCGACGGACGGCCGGTGCCGAAGTTCGACTGGAAGGTCGCCGAATTCCAGCCCGGGATGGCGGCGGCGCAGGTGACGCGGCGAGCGGCCTGCTGAGCCGCCGTGGCGCCCCGGAACACGGCCGCGTCGCAGGGATCGCTGGCGGCGGTGGTGAAGTTCCGGCTCTGCGGCGAGAACAGCTCGATGATGTTCGGCGCGCGGACGGCGGTGGCTTCCGACAGGCGGAAGCGGACGTCCTTCACCGGGGCCCAGTTCAGGCCGATGCGGTACTGGTCGGTGCCGCCGATCGTCGAGTAGTCCGACACGCGGCCCGCGGCTTCAACCGACAGTTCCTGAGCGAAGGGCATGTCCTTCAGCAGCGGAACGCGGATTTCGCCGTAGGCTTCCTTCACGTTGTACTCGCCCTGGCGGGTGCCGATGGCGTTGAAGAACAGCGCGCCGGAGGCGCCCAGGGCGTCCTGTTGGAAGAAGCTGGTCTCCTTGCGGTACTCGAAGCCGAAGGCGACGCCGACGGGGCCGGCAGGCAGCTCGATCAGGTCGGTGGTGAAGTTCAGGCCGGCGACCGTCTGGGTGATCTTCTGGTCGGTGACCGACTGGGCGTTGGCCCAGAGGATGGCTTCACGCGAGGCGCCGTTGACCAGGTCCCAGGGGGCGCAGCCGGCGGCGCGGGCGGCGGCGTCACGGCAGACGATCTGGCCGTTCAGCAGGACCGCGTCGGTGGCCTGCTGCACGCGGGCCACGTTCGGCACGTTGTACGAGGTCGTCCGGCCGTCGAGGCGCGAGTACTGGATGTAGCTGTCCATATCGACCTTGCGGCCGAAGGTCTCGAACGAGCCCTGGATGCCGCCCGCGATGCGATACTGCTCGCGCTCGGTCTTCACGTCGCGGCCGCCGAACTCCTGCCAGAACTTGCCGACGTTCGCGGTCGAGCCCTGGGTGAGGGTCTTGCCGGCGGCGAGCCATTCGGTGCGCAGGGCCGCGGCGGTGGCGCCGCCGCCGTTCAGGTAGGCGTTGTCGCCGCGCAGGACGACCGGCATCGTGCCGCCGCCAGCCGCCGACGAGAACGCCGGCTGGAAGATGCCGTAGCCCGACACCTTCACGTAGCTGGCGTCGACGAACGCCTTGAAGGTCTCGGTGATCTTGTAGTCGGCGTAGGTCCGCAGCACGCCGCGGTTACCCTTGCCCTGCAGGGCGTTGTAGACGCCGCTGTAGAAGAGGGCCTCGTCCTGGCAGGTCGGCTGGACCGTCGAGGTGGCGCAGGCGTTCGACAGGCGCACCACGTTGGTCGGGTTGCGATAGTCGAGCGTCACCGCGCGGCCGGTGCCGACCGTGTTGCTGGCCACGAGCTGGAACGTCGCGTACGGCGCGGTGTTCGAACGGCTGTTCGGCAGGATGCCCTGGGTCGTCACGCCGGTGGCGTTGTTGCGCCGGATGCCCGGGAACAGCTCGTCCCGGTCGGATTGCATGATCTTGTCGAGGCTGGCGTATTCGCCGCCGACCAGCACGTTCAGGCGGTCGTCGAAGAACTTCTTGCCCCAGTTGAAGCCGGCGCGGAATTCCTCGCCGTCGCCTTCCTGGGAGATGCCGCCCTGGATGTCGAGTTCGAGGCCGTCCTGTTCCTTCTTCATGATGAAATTGACGACGCCCGAGATGGCTTCCGAGCCGTACACGGCCGAGACGCCGCCCGGCACGGTGTCGATGCGGTCAACCATCAGCGAGGGGATGGTGTTCAGGTCGACGGCCGGCGAGGAGGCGTCGGAGAACGGCAGGCGGCGGCCGTCCATCAGGACGAGCGTGCGCGTCGGGCCGAGGCCGCGGATGTCGGCGCGGGTCTGGCCGGCCAGGAACAGCGTACCCGACGAGTTCTGCTGGTTGGTGGCCGGGTTGATCGTCGGCTGCTCGAGCAGGATGTCGCCGATCGAGGTGTTGCCCGACTCCCGGATCGCTTCGGCGGTGACCACCGACAGCGGCTGGGGCGAGGAGAAGGTGTCGCGGCGGATGCGCGAACCGGTGATGACGATTTCGCCGACGTCGACGGAGTCGCCGCCCGTTTGAGCCTGGGCGAAAGAGGGGACGGCCATCAGGCCGACCGTTGCGGCGGACGCGAGCAGCGCGCCTCGGAGCATCGTGTTCATCTCAACTTTCATTCTGCGGCCCCCCGGCCTGGAAATGAGTGGGGTGGGGCGCATCGGTCTTGCGCCGACGCTTGCCCCTCCAGCGGCGCAAATCCCTCTTGGCGTCGGCGTGATCTACGACGACGGATTCGAGGAACGCACCCCTGGAAAGGTGGCCGGAAGCTGTCACGCACCCGACATGCGGGCAACGAAAAGCCGCCACACTCTCGACGAACGGTCCGGGATCATTACGGTTTTCTGTCGATGTGCGGACTTTCCGCCACACATTCCCCGCCGAGGGGGCATGCCCGTCCCCGGAATCGGCTTCCGGTCGGAAATCTTCGTCAGGCGAGCCCGCGCAGGACCTCGGCCAGTTCCTCGACCGCGGCCTCGGTCGTCGCCCACGAGCACATGAACCGCACTGAGCCGTCGAGGAAGCGATAGACGAACCAGCCGCTCCGCTGGAGCGCGGCGAGGCGCGTGTCGTCCATCTCGACGAACACCGCGTTGGCCTCCACCGGATGGCGCACGGCGAACGGCATCAGTCCGGCCAGCTTGCGCGCCATGGCGTTGGCGTGAGCGGCGTGTCGGACCAGGGCGCCGTCCTCCAGCATCCCGATGAAGGGCGCGGCGTAGAAGCGTCCTTTGGACGGAAGCTGACCGCCCTGCTTCAGGCGTGCGTCGAAACGGCGGGCGAGGCCGCGGTCGAAGATGACCACGGCCTCGGTCGGCGGCATCCCAGCCTTGGTCCCGCCGACGACGAGGACGTCCACGCCCAGGCCCGGGACCGCCTTCAGGTCGAAGCCCGCCGCCGCGGCGTTCGCGAGGCGCGCCCCGTCGAGGTGCACGCCGCAGCCCTTGGCCTTGGCCGGCCGGATAAGGTCGGCCAGGGCGCCTGTCGTGTAGACCGTGCCGTACTCGGTGGCGTTGGTCAGCGAGAGCGCCGCCGGCGACTGGCGGTGCGAGAGGTCGGGCGCGGCGAGCGGAGCATCGAGCGCCGCCGGGTCGATCCGGCCCGAAGCGCCGGGCAGGCCGATCAGGCCCAAGCCGTGGCCGAAGAAGCCGGGGGCGCCCGTCTCGTCCGTGCAGATATGGGCGTGCTCGTGCGCCAGCACCGCCTCGAACGGCCGGCACAGCGCCGCCAGCGCGATGGCGTTGGCCGCCGTGCCGGACGCGACGAACCGCACCTCGGCGTCCGCGTCCACCAGCGCGCGCACCAGGTCGGCCGCCCGGGCGGTGACGGGGTCGGTCCCGTAGCCCGACGCGAAGCCGGTGTTGGCCGCCGCCAGGGCGGCCATGGCTTCGGGCGCTGCGGGCGCGGTGTTGTCGGAAGCGAAATCGTAGCGGGCCATGGCTGCGCTTTTGGCCCGCCGGGGCGGTCCGGATCAATCCCGCTCGCCTCCCGCGCGCCAAGGCTTGTGAGGGCGGCGGACCGGATGATTTCATACCGACTCGGATTGGGGCGGAGCGATATCGAAATGCGGAAGAGTTTTCTGGCGGCGCTGGCCGCGGCGGCGGTCATGACGAGCGCGCACGGGGCGGCGGCGAAGCCGGTCGCGGAGGGCGGTGTCACCGTCGAGGAGTTCCGCCAGTGGCTGGAGGACAACGGCTACAAGGCCCAGATCGAGGTGGAGAAGGACGGCGCCAAGCACGTCAATTCCGCATCTGACGGCCTGAAGTTCAGCGTCTATTTCTACGACTGCAAGAAGGACCGCTGCGCCTCGATCGAATACTACGTGGGTTTCGACAAGAGCGACGACACCCCTAGTCTCGAGAAGATCAACACCTGGAACCGCGAGAAGCGGTTCCTGAAGGCCTATCTCAACGACAAGGGCGACGCCGGGTTCGAATACGACGACAGCGTTTCGCCCGGCGGCACCTGGGAATCCATCGAGGACAGCTTCAACGTCTTCCTCAGCTTCCTGCCGGAGGTGAAGAAGTTCGTGAACTGGTAGGCGGGCGTCAGCCGATCTCGCGGGCCCAGGTGCGCACTTCGTCCACGAACAGCTCCGGCTCCTCCATGGCGGCGAAGTGGCCGCCCGACGGCATGTCGGACCAGCGGACGATGTTGTAGGCCCGCTCGGCGAAGGAGCGGGGCGGGGCGCTGTAGAGCGGCTCGCCGGGGAAGTTGGCGAACGCCGTCGGGGTCTCCACCCGCTCCCCGGGCTGGAAGGCGACCCCGCCCTCCTCGAGCAGTCCACGATAGTACCAGGCGCCGGTCGTGAAGCTGCCGGTCATGACATAGATCATGATGTTGGTGAGCAGCCGATCCTTGCCGTAGGCCTCGTCCAGCGACTTCTGCGACAGGTCGGACCAGTCGTGGAACCGCTCGAGGATCCAGGCGGCCTGGCCCACGGGGTTTCCGGCCGCCATCCAGGCGATCGATTGCGGCTTGGACGCCTGAAGGCGGAAGTAGGCGCCCATCACCTCCATCGACGCGGCCTGGCGCTGGGCCCAGGCGACCTCGGCCTCGTCCTGAGGACCGCCGTGCGGGCGGAAGCCCAGCATGTTGAGGTGGATGGCGCGGGCGTTCGCCCCATGGTCGCGGCCCAGCCAGGAGGTCACCATGGCGCCCCAGTCGCCGCCCTGGGCGAGGTAGGACGAATAGCCCAGGACCTCGGTCATCAGGGTGTTGAACAGTCGGGCGGTGGTCCGCTGTCCGATTGGGCGCGTGGGCTTCGACGAGAAGCCGAACCCGGGCAGGGAAGGGACCACCAGGTCGAAGGCGTCGGCCGGATCGCCGCCGAAGCGTGACGGGAAGGCCAGCTTCTCGATCGTCTCCCAGAACTCGTAGTGCGAGCCCGGCCAGCCGTGGGTGACGAGCAACGGCCGCTTGCCGCCCGCCTCGCCGACCACATGCAGGAAGTGCAGGTCGAAGTCCTCGACCCGGGCGGTGAACTGGGGGAAGCGATTCAGGTCGGCCACGGCCGCGCGCCAGTCGTAGCGCTGGGTCCAGTGCTCGCAGAACGACTTCAGCCAGGCGCCGTCACAGCCATAGGCCCAGCCGTCGGGAACCTGCGGCGCGGGCGGCCACGGATAGGCCCGGACCTGGTCCAGCACCTTGCCGACCTCGGTCTCGGTCCAGCTCACCTCGAACGGTTTGATCTCAGCCATCTGCGCCTCCCGGATGCGGCGCACACTCCTGCGGCTGCCGCGGGGGCCGTCAAGCGCCGGGTCGCAGGCCCCTGGCGAGGGTAGAGGCCATTTTCGCCTGAAGCCGCCGCGCCTCGCCGGCGGGCAGGCGGCCGGCCATCTCAAGCACCACCAGGCCATGGGTGGCCGCCCAGAACATGGCGCCGATCTCGTTCGGATCGCCCGCCAGTACGCCCGCGTCGATGAGGTCCTTGACCCAGTCGGTCATGGTCGCGTGCGCCCGGCGGCCCGCCTCGACCAGCTCGGGATAGTCGCCGTCCACCGGCTGGTGCAGGTCGAACATCAGCTTGTAGGTGTGCGGGTGCTCGAAGGCGAAGCTGACATAGGCGTCGCCGACCGCCGCGCCCTTGGACCGCACGCTGGACGCGCCGGCGCGGGCCTTTTCCAGAGCCTCGGCGAACTGGTTGAACCCGCCCGTCCGGACGGCCGCCAGGATGTCCTCCTTGTCGCGGAAGTAGCGGTAGGGGGTCATGGGCGAGACGCCCAGCGCCGAGGCGAGCTGGCGCATCGTCACCGCATCCGGGCCCTTCTCCGCGAACAGCCGCTCGGCCGCCGCGCAGAGGCGTTCGCGGAAGTCGGCGACATCGCTTTCGGACAGGACGCGCGGCATTCGACTCGCTGGTTCGAAAAGGGCTTGCCAAGGGCTAGCGCCTGGATCATGAATTTACAACGTAAGTTACATAAGACCCACCCGCAACGGGTCACGGAGGAACGGCGATGGACGGCGATGCGCGCATCAATCCCTATCTGGCGGGCAATTTCGCCCCCATCCGGTCCGAGGACGACTTCGACCTGGTCGTGAAGGGGGAGATCCCCGCGGCCATGCGCGGAGCGCTTTTCCGCATCGGGCCGAATCCCCAGTTCGAGCCGCGCGATCCCAACCACCACTGGTTCGGCGGCGACGGCATGATCCACGGCTTCTACGTCGCGGACGGCAAGGTCGGTTACCGCAACCGCTATGTCCGCACGCCGAAGTGGGAGCTGGAGCACCAGCACGGCCGCTCGCTGTTCGGCAGCTTCGGCAATCCGATGACCACCGATCCGCTGGCGATGGGCAACGAGGGCGGCGTCGCCAACACCAACATCGTCTGGCACGCCGGCAAGCTGATGGCGCTGGAGGAAGGGCACCACCCCTTCGAGGTCGATCCGAAGACGCTGGAATCGCGCGGCTATGTGCGGCCCTACGGCGGACGGGTGACGGCGCACCCGAAGATGGATCCGAAGACCGGCGAGATGGTCTGGTTCGCCTATGGGGTCGGCCAGATGCCGCTGTCGGCGGGCATGACCTACGGGGTGACCGACAAGGACGGCAAGGTCGTGCGGCGCAGCGACTTCGAGGCGCCGTTCGCCTGCATGGTCCATGACTTCATGGTCACCGAGCGCCACGCCCTGTTCCCGATCCTGCCGCTGACCGCCAGCCTGGAACGGGCCATGAGCGGCAAGCCGGCCTTCGCCTGGGAGCCCGAGAAGGGCAGCTATGTGGGCGTGATGCGCCGGGACGCAGACGTCTCGACCATCCGCTGGTTCAACACCGAGGCCTGCTACGTCTTCCACCCGCTGAACTCGTGGGAGGAGGGCGACAAGATCCATTGCGACGTCATGCGCTACGACGTGGCGCCGCTGTTCCCCAACGCCGACGGGAGCCCCGGCAAGAAGGCCGCCGCCCGCCTGGTGCGATGGACCTTCGACCTCGCCGGCAATTCCGACGCGATCAAGGAGACGCCGCTGGACGACCTGGACGGCGAGTTCCCGCGCGTGGACATGCGCGTCGAGACCCTCAAGCATCGCCATGGCTGGTACGCCGCCGACCCGACCGCCAGCGGTACGGTGAAGCAGTGCGCCATCGCCCACATGGATTTCCAGACGGGCAGGCGCCAGGTCTACGAACTGACCGGCGGCGACCTGACCTCCGAGCCGGTGTTCGTCCCGCGGTCGGCGGACGCGGCGGAGGGCGACGGCTGGCTCACCGCGGTCGTCTGGCGGGCCGGCGAGAATCGTTCGGATCTCGTCATCTTCGAGGCGCAGGATATCGCCAAGGGTCCCATCGCCGTGGCCGAAGTCCCGCGCCGGGTGCCGTTCGGGTTCCATGGCAACTGGGCCGACCTGTCGTAGGAGCCACCGGGGAGCATGGACATGAAGGGCTGGGATCTCCTCGTCGACCGGGGCGACCTGACGAAGACGCAGCTTGCGCCGTTGGATCCGGACGCGCCGCTCGGGGACGGTGAGGCCCTCCTTGAGGTCGAGAGCTTCGCGCTGACCGCCAACAACGTCACCTACGGGGCGGTGGGCGACCAGATCGGCTACTGGCGCTTCTTCCCGGCGCCGACGGGCTGGGGCCGGATCCCGGTGTGGGGCTTCGCGCGGGTGGTGCGCTCGCGCGTCGCCGCCGCGCCGGAGGGACTGCGGCTGTTCGGCTACTGGCCGATGTCCAGCCATGTGGTGGCGCGGTTCGACAAGCGGCCGGGCGGCTATGTGGAGATCTCGCCGCACCGCGCCGAACTGCCGCCGACCTACAACGCCTACCAGGAAGCGGCGCCAGGCCCGGACGACGACTGGCGCTCGCTGCTGCGCCCGCTGCTGATGACCAGCTTCCTGATCGACGACCAGCTTTCGGAAGCGCCGCTCAAGACGCTGGTGCTGTCCAGCGCCTCCAGCAAGACGGCCATGGGCCTCGCCTGGCTGGCGCGGCGGCGAGGGTTGAGGGTGATCGGCCTGACCTCCCCGGCGCACGTGGCGACCCTGAACGCCACGGGACTCTACGACGAGGTCATCGCCTATGGGGATGTCGGGACGCTCCGCGCCGAGGCGCCGGCGGCCTATGTGGATTTCGCCGGACGGGCGACAGTCACCGCCGACGTCCACGCCGCGCTCGGCGAGGCCCTGACGACGAGCGTCGGCGTCGGCCTCACCCACTGGGACTCGATGGCGGGGCCGCGACCTGCGCCGGTCGGACCCGCGCCGGTGTTCTTCTTCGCGCCGGACCGGATCCGCCAGCGGATGAAGGACTGGGGGCCGGCCGAGCTGGACGCGCGGTTCGCGGCCGCCCTTTCGGCCTTCGTCGCCGGGAACCCCTGGCTGAAGCTCAAGGTTCACGCCGGGCCGGACGCGCTCCAGCGGCTCTACGCCGACGTGGTGGCGGGGCGGGTGGCGCCCGACGAAGGGCACATCGTGAGGCCGTAGCCGGCCCGATCTTCATGACCGATTTCGGTAACGAAAAACTTGTTTCATAAATACTGGATTTTTGGATCGGACTAAGGCACAGCTTCCCCAGTTCTGATTTTTGGGGAGCTTTCATGCCGACCACCGACCTGTCTGCGACCAGCTGGATCGTGCCTACGGGCACGGCCTCCGGGGGGCCGCCGTCCATCGCCGTGGGCGAGCCCGCCCCGGGCGGCCGCATCCGCGCTGTCGTCGGGACCTCCGGCGACGACACCCTGGTGATCGAAGGCGGCGCCACGGCCGTCGGCGCGGGCGGGGCCGACGTCTTCGTTCTCGTGTCGAACGGCGTGCAGTCCGACGATTCCGAGCGCCTGGGCGTGATCCGCGACTACGACTTCGCCAATGACGCCCTCGATCTCGGGAAGCTGGGCGATGCGGCGGTCATCGTCAGCCAGGACGCCATCAAGGGCGGGGCGCGCATCGGCATCGACTACGACGGAGACGGCAAGGAGGACGGCTACGTCCTCGTCTACGCGCCGGGCCCGAACGGCGAGCCGGCCGCGATCCTGCCCGACGACGACGACGGCGGCTTCACCATCCTGCCGTTCCCGCAGCCGGGCGACGACGATGTGGTGACCATCCTGCCCTATCCGCTGCCGACCGACGACGGGGTGTTCACGATCCTGCCCTACCCGATGCCCGGCGACGGGCCGATCAACCTGGGCCAGGTGATGCACGTCGGCGTGGCGCTGAACGCCCTCGACGGCTGGTCGGTCTAGAGCGCGTTCCGCAAGAGTGGAGACCGGTTTTGCGATCAGAACGCGCTCAAACCCTTGATTTAGAGCCTTTTCATCCCGTTCAAAAGATTCCGTTTGAGCGGGAAAGGCTCTAGAGCGCGGAGAACTCCAGCACCTGCAGCGAGGCGGGCGCGGTGGGCGCGAGCAGCAGCCGCGCCTGCAACGTCCCCCGCTCGCAGGGATAGCGCACGGTCGCCGCGGTGGCCGTGTCGGTGACGATCGGCTCGGCGGCGCGGCAGGCCCCCAGCTTGGCCTTCAGCGCCGCCAGTTCGGCGTTGCGGTGCGCCACGTCGCGGTCCAGCAGGACGTTCATCGCCAGGGACTCGCGTGCGGCCAGGACGTCGCCGGCCGCGTAGATCCGGGCTGCGGCCTCCGCCATGGCTTGCACCCCGGCGCTCGGCGGTGCGGTCCGAACGGGGAAGGCCCCGGAATTCACCAGCGCGATGGCCGCCTCACGGACCACCAGCGAGGCCGGCGCGTAGGTCCGGTTGGCGAAGGCGAAGACGCCGATACCCCGCTCGGGGAGCATCAGTACGTTGGAGCCGTAGCCCGGCAGGCCGCCCGAATGGGTGAAGTGCGGCCCCAGAACGCAGTCGGCGTAGACGATGGTCCCCATGCCGTAGGCCCGCGCCCGGTCGCAGCCGTCCGGCTCGGCGCGGGTGACCACGGCGGGGAAGTTCTGGCCACGGACGATCTCGCGGATGCTGGACCGCTTCAGGATGCCGTCCTCCGGGCCATCGCGCGGCGGCCAGGCCGCCAGCTCCCAGGCCATGTAGCGGGCGTAGTCGTTGGCGGTGGTCATCAGGCCGCCCATCGCTCCGAAGGCGCCCGGACCTAGCGAGGGCTCCTCCTTCCAGGCGCCGTCCTCCCAGCGGTATCCGATCGCCCGCCGACCCGCCGGCGCCCGCGCCTGGTCGTAGCCGGTGGAGCTCATGCCCAGGGGCTTCAGGAAGGACGTCTCGACATAGTCGGCGTAGTTGGTCCCGGCGGCGTTGGTGACCACGCGCCCGGCCAGGGCGTAGCCGAGGTTGGAGTATTCGAACGCCATTCCCGGGGCGCGCGAGAACGGCACGCCGGCGGCCACGAACCGCGAGAAGTCCGCCTCCGGCATGGCCAGCTGCCGGTCGCCCCACGGGTCGTCGGTGACGAAACCCGCGGTGTGGGTGAGCAGGTCCCGCACCGTGATCTTCGGACTGTCGCTGGTGGGGTATTTCAGCCGGGCCAGTTCGGGCACGACGGTCTCGGCCGGGGCGTCGAACCGCAGCCGGCCCTCGTCGCGCAGCTTCAGCGCCGCCAGGGCGGTGAAGTTCTTCGACATCGAGGCGATCCGGAAGACGGTGTCGGCCGTCACCGGCGCCTTGGTCTCAACATCCTGCACGCCGAGGGCGCGGACGTAGGCCAGCCGCCCATCCACGACGACGCCATAGACCAGTCCGGGTGCGTGCTGGTCGCGCATCCAGCTCTCGAACAGCGGGTCGATCCTGGCGAAGGCGGCCTTCCGGGCCTCGGTCTGGGCAAGCGCTGGCGCGGCCAGGCACGCAAGGCCGAGGGCCAGGGCGGCGAGGCGGTTGAGCTTCGGCATGGGGGATCCCGACTGGATGAAGCGGCGATGCCAGCCGTGCGCGTCCGCGAAGTCAAGGTGGGCAAAATGGGTAGTTCGTGACAATCCCGAGATCGCCGGCGGCCTAATCAGGACGCGGGCGCCGGCGCATGACCGGCGGGGGAGGAGACGTCATGAGAAACGCCCTTATCGGAACGCTGGCCGCTCTGGCCCTCGTCGGCAGCGCGCGGGCCGCGCCCGACTTCGCTGACCGCCAGGATTTCACCTTCGCCGACAAGGGCTTCGTCGGCACGCGGGCCGATCCCAAGATCCTGGCTGCGGACGGCCGTGTCGTGTGGGACCTGTCCGCCTACGACTTCCTGAAGGCCCCCGCGCCGGCCAGCGCCAACCCCAGTCTCTGGCGGCAGTCGGGCCTGCTGGCGAAGCATGGCCTGTTCGAAGTCACCAAGGGCGTCTGGCAAGTGCGGGGCTTCGACATCTCGAACGCCACCTTCATCGCCGGCAAGTCGGGCTGGATAGTCATCGACCCCCTGACCTCGGCCGAGGCGGCCAAGGCGGCGCTCGACCTCGCCAACGAGAAACTGGGCGCCAGGCCGGTGGTGGCGCTGATCTACACCCACAGCCACGCCGACCACTTCGGTGGCGCCCGGGGGATGGTCGCCCAGGCCGATGTCGACGCCGGCAAGGTGCAGGTGATCGCCCCCCAGGGCTTCCTCGAGCACGCGGTCAGCGAAAACATTATCGCCGGCCCGGCCATGGCGCGCCGCGCGACCTACCAGTTCGGCAGCTTCCTGCCGAAGGGCCCCAGCGGCCAACTCAGCTCCGGCATCGGCCCGGCGGTCAGCGCCGGGACCCAGACCCTGGTCCCGCCCACCGTCGACATCGTCCGCACCGGCCAGGAGCTGGTGGTCGACGGGGTGCGCCTGCAGTTCCAGATCACGCCCGGCACGGAAGCGCCGGCCGAGATGAACATCTACCTGCCCGACCTGAAGGCCCTGTGCCTGGCCGAGAACGCCAACGCCAGCCTGCACAACGTGCTGACGCCGCGGGGCGCGCTGGTCCGCGACGCCAAGGCCTGGGCCGACTATCTCTCGGAATCCATCCGCCTCTACGGCGACAAGTCGGACGTGGTGTTCACCAGCCACGCCTGGCCGCGCTGGGGCCGCCCGGTGATCGCCGAGTACCTGGAAAAGCACCGCGACCTCTACAAGTACCTGCACGACCAGTCGGTCAGGCTGATGAACGACGGCTACCTGCCGAACGAGATCGCCAATCGCCTGAAGCTGCCCGAGGCCCTGGACAGCGAGTGGTACAACCGCGGCTACTACGGCACGCTCAGCTTCAATTCCCGCGCGGTCTACCAGCGCTACATGGGCTGGTACGACGCCAATCCGGTCCACCTGGCGCCGCTGGAGCCGGCGGACGAGGCCGCCCGCTACGTCGCCCTGATGGGCGGGGCGGACAAGGTGCTGGCCACCGCCCGCGAGGCCTATGGCAAGGGCGACGACCGCTGGGCCGGCGAGCTCGCCAACCGCTTGGTGATGGCCGACGCCAACACCGCCGCCCGCCAGCTGCTGGCCCAGGTCTACGAGCGCCAGGGCGCGGGGGCCGAGAGCGCCATCTGGCGCAACATGTACCTCGCCGGCGCCCAGGAGTTGCGGGACGGCGTGAAGCCCTCGCCAGCCGGCGCCGCGGCGCTGGAGATGGTGCGCAACACGCCCACGCCGATGCTGTTGGAGCTGCTGGCCGTGCGCCTCGACCCGGAGAAGGCCAAGGACGCTGCCCTGACCGTCGATCTCGTCTTCCCCGACCGCAAGGAGCGGTTCCGCGTCCGACTGAAGCACGCGGTCCTCACCCACGAGGCCGATCCGACCGGGCCGGCCGACGCGGTCTACACCCTGCCGCGGGCTCAGTTCCTCGGCGGGGCGCTGATGGGCGCCGACCTCTCCAAGGCCGCCACCTCGGGCGATCCGGGCGCGCTCAATCGCCTGCTCGGCTACCTGAGCGCGCCCCGCGCCAACTTCCCGATCGTGACGCGGTAGTCGCCGGCTCAGGCGAATCCCGGGGCGCCGGCCAGGTGCTCGAAGCCGGCCACGGCGGTCACGTCCGGCAGCCGGGCGATGCGGCCGACCTGCGCCCACTGGCCCTCGGGCACTTCCTCGACGATGCAGGAGGTGACAACGGGGCGAGGATCCGCCGGGGCCGCGCCCTCGGCAGCGGCCTGCAGCGCCTCGGCGAACCTGGCCTTGCGCGCGCCGTCCAGCACGCCGGTGCTGACAGCCCAGCGCACGAAGACGCCCCGCAGCCGGCGGTCCGACGGCTCGCCCGCGGAATAGGCGTGACCAGGCTCCAGCTCGTGGATCAGGACCAGGGCGCGGGCGCGGCTCTGGGGGCGGTCCGGCACCGACTCCGCCACACAGGCGGCCTCGGTGAGGGCGGCGGCGAACTTGTCCCGGGCGGCGGCGTCGAAGGCGCCGGCGGTCAGCGTCACGTGCATCAATGGCATGTCAGGTCCTCCTGAGTGTCAGCATCAGGCAGGCTGCTTGCGGGTGGAATTGACCGAAACGACATAATTATTGCTATTCTGGCCAGATGATCGGCCTGGACGTGATCGTGCCCCCGGGCGGCAGCGCCGCCGCGCTCGGCATCACCGTGGACGTCACGGAGGCCGTAAACCGGCTGGCCGAGCGGCCGGTCTTCGACCTGCGCTTCCTGGGCGTCCGCGCGGGCGAACAGGTCCGCGGCGGCGTGACCGCGCCCACGATCCCGCTGTCCGACGCCCGCCCGGCCCGTGATCTGGTGGTGGTGCTCGGCACGGGCGCCGGAGACCAGCCCACCCTTGAGGCGTTGCTGGCCACCGCCGACTCCGCCGTGATCACCGACTGGATCGCCGCGGCGGCCGGCGCGGGCGCGGCCGTGGCCGCGTCCTGCACGGCGGCGTTCTTCCTCGGCGCGGCGGGACTCCTGGATGGCCGGCGGTGCACCACCACCTGGTGGCTTGTGCCCTGGCTTGCTCGACGCCATCCGCGGTGCGACGCGCGGGCCGACGCCATGGTGGTCGAGGACAGCGGCGTCTGGACCGCCGGCGCCTCGTTCGCCCACATGGACCTCATGCTGACCCTGGTGGCGCGGCACGGCGGCCCTGCACTGGCGGACGAGGTCGCCCGCCGGTTGGTCGTGGACGAACGCACGTCCCAGGCCCGCTATGTCGCCCCGTCCCACCTCGCCGCCAGCGATCCCATGGCGCGGGGCCTGGAAACCTATGTGCGCGAGCGCCTGCCGGCGTCCACGACGCTGGAGGAGATCGCCGACGCGCTTGGGGTCAGCGTCCGCACGCTGGCGCGCCGCGTCCGGGCCTCGACGGGCCTCGCGCCCATGAAGTTCGTGCAGAAGATCCGCCTGGATACGGCCCTGCATCTCCTGCAGACGACCCGCCTGCCGCACGATGAGATCGCCGCGCGGGTGGGCTTCGCCGACCCGGTGGCGCTGTACCGCCTCGTCCGCCGGCAGACCGGCCACGCCCCCAGTAGCTTCCGCCGCGCGGACGCCTGACCGTCGCGAAGCGGCCTGAAGACTGGTCCACGAACCACACGGACCACACGAACCTGTTCCGATCAGGCTCCTTCGTTCGCGTGGTTCGTGGACGACTGATTGCGCCTCCGGCGCAGAGGCTACTCCGCCGCCATAGCCGGCGCGCCAGCGGCCCCGGCCCGGGCCGGGACGGGCAGGGTGTTACCCGCCGCCTTGGCCCGCTTCTCGCCTTTCTCGATCTCCTTCAGGAGGTCGTGGACGTAGATGCCGAAGTCCACCTGGATCGTGTGCCGGGCCGACTTGTAGTAGGGGCCGAGGTGCAGCGCCTCGTCGGCGGCGGTCACCTGGCGCATCTCGTCCGCCGGCGGCGGGCGGTATTTTCCGACCAGGTAGGCGCCGGCCAGCTTCGCCTGCTGCTCCGCGAAGTTCACCAGGGTCGGCAGCGGCTGGGCCAGGCCCATGAAGAACAGGTTCGGCACGCCCGGCTGCATCATCCGCTTGAACAGCGGGAACCGGTGTTCGGCGTCGGGCAGCAGGGCCGGGTCGGTGAAGAAGGGGAAGCTGATCTTGTAGCCGGTGGCGTAGACGATCACGTCCACGTCCTCGACGCTGCCGTCCTCGAATTTCACCTGCTTGCCCATCAGCTCGGCGATGTTCGGCTTGAATTTCACGTCGCCGCAGCCGGCCCGGGTCAGGAACTCGCCCGAGACCGAGGGGTGCGCCTCCAGCGGCTCGTGGTCGGGCTTGGGCAGGCCGTAGTCCTCCATCCGCCCGACGGCGCGCTTGATCTTCTTTCGCGCCAGGGCCAGGCCCAGCTTGCGCGGCATCCAGTGAGGCATGGACGCCTTGTCCGCCACCTTGCCGTCCATGTACTTCGGCAGCACCCAGACGCCGCGCCGGGCGGCGACCCAGAGGTTCCTGGCGATCGGCTTCTGCGACAGCTCCGAGGCCACATCCATGGCCGAGTTGCCCATGCCGACGACGACCACGTTCTTGCCGCGCATGTCCACCGGGTCGAACGGCGTGCGGTAGCTGTGGACGTGGAAGTGTGGCCCGTCGAAGTGGCCGGGATATTCCGGCGTCCGCGGGTCCCAGTGGTGGCCGTTGCAGACGAACAGCACGTCGTAGAGCCGGGTCTCGCCGGTCGACAGCTTCACCCGCCACAGCCCCTCGGCCGTCCGCTCGGCGTGCTCGACGGCGGTGTTGAAGGTGATCCGCTTCCTGAGGTCGAAGTGGTCCACGTAGTCGTGGAAATACTGCAGCAGCTGGCGGTGGTGCGGAAAGTCGGGCCAGTCGGCCGGCACGGGATAGTCCTCGAACGCGAGCCGCCACTTCGAGGTGTCGATGTGCAGGCTCTCGTAGCAGGCCGACTTGCCGTTCGGGTTGTTGAAGTACCAGTTGCCGCCGATGTCGTCCGACATCTCGAAGCAGTCGAACGGCACGCCCAGGTCCTGCAGCCGCTTGGCCGTGGTGAAGCCGGAACATCCGGCGCCGATGATGCAGGCCTTCGGCAGGGCGACCATGACGCTTCCTCCTGAACTGTTTGAGGAGAGCCTGACGCCTTGCCGCCACGTCCGCCAAGGCGGGTTGCGGGGCTTGCCGGTCGCATGACAGGTTGGCTGCAACCATAGGGAGGCGCGTCGCGTGTTGAGATCTCTCCTGGCCGGGTCGGCCGCAGCTCTCGTGCTGGCCGCGCCGGGGCTCGCGGCCGAGCCCGCCAAGCTATCGCTGACTATCTACAATTCGGACCTGGCGCTCGTTCAGGACGTGCGCAGCCTGGATTTCGCGGCCGGCCGGTCCAGGGTCGAGTTCAAGGACGTTTCGGCGCAGATCAGGCC
>JBKOYY010000094.1:0-25399 GCA_046725615.1 Pseudomonadota bacterium | reverse complement strand
CTGTTCGCGGGCTTCCACGTCCTGGGCTTCCTCGGCTTCACCCGGCGGAGTCTCTACTACCTGCGTAAGCTTGGGATGTACTGGGGCGCGGCGGCGTATCGCCGACAGGCCACGCGCCGGCCTCGCGCCGCCACGGTTTCCGCTGAAGCGGTGGCGGGATGAAGGGCGGCCGCATTCGGGATCCCGGCGTGCGGGAGGGGTCCTCGCCGCGCGAACGGCGACGCCCCAACCGCCCCCTCCGCTGGTGGGAGCACTGGCCGGCGACGGTCCTGCTGCTGCTGCTCGCGTCCTCGCTCTATTACCTGGGCCTGTTCGCCTGGTGGATGATCAAGAAGTGACCGCCGGCGCGCGCCCCGCACCCGCCAGCAGTCGCTTCGAGGCGCTGGACGGCCTGCGCGGCGTCGCGGCCGTGGCGGTCCTGATCCATCATCTGGAGAACCTAAACGGCGGCCCCGGCCTGTTCGCCCGCGGCTATCTCGCGGTCGACTTCTTTTTCGTGTTGTCCGGCTTCGTGATCGCGCTGGCCTACGAGGATCGCCTGCGCGGCGGCCTGGGCTTCTGGCGCTACGTGAAGCTACGGTTGATCCGGCTGTATCCCCTGATCCTGCTCGGCGCCCTTCTGGGCGTGCTGGCGGGGGTGCTGCTCGGCTCCGAAAGCCGGCTGGGTCTTGCCGCCGTCTCGCAGCTTCTGCTGATCCCGGGCCTGGCCGGCGGCGGCGCGCTGTTCCTTCTCAACTCGCCTCACTGGTCGCTCGTGTTCGAGCTGGCGGCCAACTTCGCGCACGCTGCCCTGCTGAGACTGGCGACCCGACCGGTCCTCATCGCCGGCGTTCTGGTGTCGGCGGCGGCCCTCGTCTTCGTCGGCTACCACTTCCACTTCCTGAGCACGGGCTGGAGCGCCACGAACTGGTGGGGCGGCATCCCGCGGCTGACCTTCAGCTACGGCGGTGGGGTCCTGCTCTATCGCCTCCACGCGGCCGGGCGTCTTCCGGTGGTGCGCTTACCCTTCACGTTGTTGGGCGCCCTTCTGCTGGGAGCGCTAATTCTGACCAGCCTCGCCGGACACTGGCTCGGCGACGTGGTTTTCGTGCTTCTGGTGTCGCCCGCGATTGTCATCTGCGGTCTGCACGCCCGCGCCTCGGCGAGCATGGGCGCGGTCATGATGCTGGGCGCGGTGTCGTATCCGCTCTACGCGACGCATGAACCACTGCTTCGGCTCGCGCACAGGTTTGCGCCGGAGACGCTGGTTTCGGTGGTCCTGGCAGGAATCGGCTGCATCGTCTTCGCCTATCTCGCCGATCGCTACTACGACCGCCCGGTGCGCCGTTGGCTGACTGATCTGCTCGGACGCCGGGCGCTTCTGCCGCGCAAGGCTTGAGGTCTAAGCGCGGTCGCATTGTCGCGTTGTAGTAAACTGGTAAACTATGTTGAGGGTAGAGGCGTGCAGGGGGCGGTGCGCAGTTCGTCATCGTTCCCGGGCATAACGCTATAGATCAACTTCCGCTGACGACGCGCAAGTGCGCGCCGAACGGAGCCGCGGGGCACCCGGGGGGGCGCTTCGAGAGGGTAACGCGTTGTCGGTCATTACGGTTTCAAGCGCCGCTGCGCTCACTGCTGCTGTCGCGTCCGCCGCTTCGGGGGATACGATCCTGCTTGCGCCCGGCGTCTACGGCACCGTCAACGTCGTCAATGCGCGGTTCGAGGGGGGGCTGACAATCGCTGCAGCCGACCCGAACGCGCCTGCCGTCATCAACTATCTCAACGTGACCAACTCGGCGGGCGTGACCTTCGAGGGCCTGGAGATCGCCGGTCGCGCGAAGGCGGTCGGCGTTGGTGTGACCGGCTCGACCGACATCCGCTTCGAGCGGATGGATTTCCACGGGATCATGGACGCCGACTACACCAACGACGGCGGCGGGATCAGCGTCAAGAACAGCAGCGGCGTGGTCGTCGCTGACAGCCGGTTCCACGAACTCGGGGCGGGGATCGCCCACTCCAACGCCCAGGGCCTGCAGGTACTTGGCAACAGCTTCTACAACCTGCGCTCGGACGGCGTGAGCGGGAGCGGCTCTTCGGGGGTGCGCATCTCGGGCAACACCTTCACCAACTTCTATCCGGAGCCCAACGATCACCCGGACGCCATCCAATTCTGGACGTCTGTGGGCGGAGAGGCTGCGCGCGACATCACGATCACCGACAACGTCATCATCCGTGGTGAGGGCCGCGTGATGCAGGGCGTGTTCCTGGGGAACGAGGCGGACATCCCGTACGTGAACGTCACGATCAAGGGCAACGCCGTCATCGGGAGCATGTACAACGGCATCTATGTGAGCCGAGGCCAGGGCGTGCAGGTGCTGGATAACGTCGTCGTGGGCTATCGCGACATGATGGCCTGGATCCAGATCAAGAACACGACTGAGGCGACGATCGCGGGCAACATAACGTCCTCCTATGTGCCCGTCGGCGGATCGCTGCTAACGGCGCTCGACAACAAGATCGTGCCGCTGCTCGCCCACGGCGACACGTCGTTGCTTCAGGAGTGGCTGCTCGCTCATCCGGGCGCGGTGGCCGCCGCCACGCGGGGCCTGGAAGCGGCCGCCTCGGAGGGCAGCGATGTCCTGCGGGGCGCGGCCCTGGGCGGCGAGACGATCAATGGCGGCGCCGGCGACGATACCCTCGTCATGTCGTCGGGCGTGAACGTGGTGCGCGGGGACGGCGGCGATGACCGTGTCACAGGCGGCACGGGGTTTGACGACCTCAACGGCAACGCCGGGAACGACACCGTCAGCGGCGCAGGGGGCGACGACTGGGTGCTCGGCGGCAAGGGCGACGACAGCCTGTCCGGCGGCGATGGCGCGGACGTCGTCAACGGAAACCTCGGCTCCGACACCGCCGTCGGCGGCGCGGGCGCCGACACCCTGCGCGGCGGGCAGGGCTCCGACCTGCTGACGGGCGGGGCAGGCGACGACTGGATCTCCGGGGACCGCGACGACGACACGCTCTCGGGCGGCGCAGGTGCGGACGTGTTCCACAGCTTCGACGGGGCTGGCGCCGACTTGGTCACCGACTTCAACGCCGCCGAGGGCGACCGAGTGCTGCTCGACGCGGGGACCACCTATGCCGTGGCGCAGGTCGGCGCGGATGTGGTCGTCTCGCTGGGCGGTGGAGGCCAGATGACCTTGGCCGGCGTTTCGATGACGTCGCTCACCGCCGGCTGGATTGTCATCGGCTAGGGCGCTCCAGATCGCTTTGACCAAGCGGCCCGGGGCCACGTCTCCCCGGAGTGTGAGGCCGACTCCTCCACTCGCGATCGATCGTCATGAGCGCGAACGCCTGGAGGCTGGACGCCGAACTTCGAGGCGCCTGGGAGCCTGGCTATCCGACCGAGGCCACCCGGTCCGGCGCGGCCTGCGGCGCATTGAGCTGTTCGTGCATGCAGAGCAGCCACAGGTAGGGCGGAACGCCGTCCTCCAGGAACGTATAGTGACGTTCCTCGTCCTCGTGACGGACCTTGATCAATTCGCCCTGTGCGGCGAGCTCATCGACGATCCGCTTGCACGCAGCCGCCTCGGCCGGTGTGGCGCCCGCCTCCTCGAACATGGTGGCGGTGAAGTCGCCGCCGCACTGCATGGACGTCGCCGCGAGGGTCGCAAGATGGCGGCCGGCGCCCTTCTTCCTCAGGTTGTCCACCAGCGCCTGCACGCTGGCCGGGATGCGGTCGCGCAGTTCGATCAGCGCCTGCTCGATGCTGACCGCCAAATCGCTGGGCTGCACGACCGTACGGTTCTCCTCCAGCGCCGCGAGGGCCGCATGGTGACAGAGCAGACTGGCAATGTGCGGTGAACCGCGAGCCGTCGTGACGACCAGGTTCCGCGCCTGGCGATCGAAGGTGATGCCGGCGGCGCGTTCGCCCATGTCGACCAGCTCGGTGATCTCCTCGGCGCTCATCAGCGGCACGCGGAAGGCGAGGATGTTGCGGCGGATCGACGGGATGTGCTGGACGAGTTCGGACAGGTCCGCGGCCACGCCCGCAATGATCAGGTTCACGCGCACCGCCCGGTCGGATGCGATCTTGATCAGTTCGGCGACGTCGCGCCGGAACTCGGCGGAGTCGCTGCGGTCGAATTCGTCCAGGATGATGAGGACGCGTGTGCCCGTCAGCTTGGCGCACAGTTCGCCAAACATGCGGGGCGAGATGCGGCTGGTCGGCAGCAGGTCGGCCAGGGTCGAGCCGGTCTCGGCCTCGGTCGTGGTGGGGGCGAAACCGCTATGGAACAGGAGCGGGATCTCGGCGGCGGCCGCGCGGAACGTCTCGTCGAAGTTCGAGGCGGCGCCGCACGACCAGTAAACCACGATGTACCGCGCCTCGCGGGCCGCGTCGGCCAGCGTGTGCAGCAACGACGTCTTGCCGATGCCGCGTTCGCCATAGATCACCAGATGGAGGCGCTGATCCTCGATCGCACGGATCATATGCGTCAGCACGTCCTGGCGACCCGCGAACATGCGGGGGTCGCTGACCGGCTGGGAGGGAGTGAAGGCGTTTCGCACCTTGACCCGGAACTGGGCCATGCGGTTGCCGCGGCGCGGATCGAGATGATCACTCGCGCTGGTCTGGAAACGGGGGAGTCGGTTGGTGACCTGCCGGGTCTTGGCCGGCGGTTGCTGGAAAAGCTCGGGCGCGGGCGCGGTGATCGGAGCCGGCTCCAAGGCGGCCGCAATCCGGCGCTGCTTCTCGTCGCTCGTCGGCTTGCGCTTGAACAGCTTCTTGAACGGGTTGGCTACCGCCACGAACGATTCCTCCAGAGCGCCGAGAGCGCCTGCCGACCACAAACGAAGCTGTCGCGTTTCACCACGGAATCCTTACCATCTCGTGTTTGCTGTGACCCGCGGCAGCCGCACAAAAGGACTCCCACGTCGGAAGGCGATACGTCAGAACGTCGGCAAATGCGATATCCCACTCAACTCAAGATGATGGCGGTCGTGAGGCTGCGCGGGCCGGCAGTGCGCCACGGCGAGGCGCGAGCGTGAGCGCCGCGCGCGAAGGTGAGGATGCTGCCCCGGCCGTCAGTGTCATCGTCCCCCACTACAGCGACCTCGTTCGCCTCGACATCTGCCTGCGGGCGCTCGAAGCGCAGACCTATCCGCGTGACCGGGTGGAGATCATCGTAGCGGACAACGGCTCGCCGGAGGGCGAGGCGGCCGTATCGGCGGCGATCGCCGGCCGGGCGCGCCTGGTGACGGTGGTCGAAAAGGGAGCCGGGCCCGCGCGTAATGGCGGCGCGGCTGCGGCGACCGGGGAGGTGCTGGCGTTCACCGACTCCGACTGCGTACCGGAGCCGCTTTGGCTCGCCGAAGGCATCGCCGCCCTGGCTCGCGCGGACGTGGTCGGCGGACGCATGCGGGTCTTGGTGGAGGATGAGCGCGCCCTGACGGGGGCCGAAGCCTTCGAGCGCGTCTTCGCCTTCGACAACGAGACCTACGTCCGCCGCAAGGGCTTCAGCGTAACCGCAAATCTCTTCTGCCGGTCCCGCGACTTCCGGACAGTGGGCGGATTCCGCAACGGGCTGTCGGAAGACCTGGAATGGTGCCGCCGGGCTTGCGGCCAGGGACTGCGGCTGGACTACGCGGCCGCTGCCGTCGTCGGGCACCCGGCGCGCCGTACCTGGCTCGAGCTGAAGCGCAAATGGAGCCGCCTCAATCGCGAAACCTACGCGCTCACGGTCGGGGCGCCGGGGGCGCGGCTGCGGTGGGGCCTGCGGAGCTTGCTGTTGCCGCTCTCGGCGGTGGCCCATGCGCCCAGGGTGCTGGCGAGCCCTCAGCTGAAGGGCGTCGCCAGCCGCATGTCGGCGCTGACCACGCTGTTCCGCCTACGGTTGTGGCGCATGGGGGACTCGCTGCGCCTGCTTGGCGCGACCGGTTCAGACGATTTTTGAAATAGATGGGGGCGAGTGTTGATCCGGCAGGCTAAGCAATTGATCCGGCGGACCTTCGGTCTGTGGCCGGTGCTGGAGCTGGGCAACAAGCTCGCCATGGGCGCCAAGGTGCCAAGGCTGGTCCGGTTCGAGAACGAGGAAGTCGCGCGCCTCACGCGTGAGCTGGGCGGCCGGCCGCGCGCCCGTGTCGCCTGCATCGTCCCCACCTACAAGCGGCCGGAGACCCTGATCACGGCGATCGAGTCGATCCTCGCCCAGGAGGTCCAGGACTTCACGATCATGGTGGTCGATGACGGCGCCGGACTGCCGCCGCTGCCGAGTGACCCGCGTGTGCACGGTGTCTCCCTGTCGCGCAACTCGGCGGTGCTGGGCCTAGTGCGCAACGTCGGCATCCGACTGACGGAATCGGAGTTCGTGGCCTTTCTGGACGACGACAACACCTGGACGCCCGATCACCTGACGCTGGCCTTGCGCGAGCTCGAGACGGGGGCGGACTTCGTCTACACCGCCCTGCGGCGCCAGACCGCCGACGGACGGTTGCTGGACATCCTATCCCGGCCCTACGATCGACGCACCTTCGTCGACCAGAGCAACTACATCGACTCGAATTCGATGGTTCTGCGCCGCACGCCGGGCGTGATCTTCAGCCGTCTGCCGCGGGTCCGCACGACCCTGCCTAAGGAAGACTGGGAGTTCGCCTACCGGCAGACGCGGCACGGCCGGGTCCGGCACATCGCCAAGCCGACCGTGAACTACCTCGTCAACACCGACAGCTACTACACTTCGTGGCGTCCCAACGAGGCTGCGGGCGGAGCCTCCGCAGGCTGAGGCTGGCCCTGCCGTGCCGGCCCGTGCTTCGCGGCGGTCTCAGGCGTCGATCGGCGCGAGCTCTCGGCGGGCCTTGGCGGTCTTCCCCCGACGCTCAACCAGCACTGGAGCCGTGTTGGCGCTTGCCGTGTCGCGTGAGCGGACGCGATGGACCAGCGCGGCCACCATCCCAAGCATCATGAACAGCAGTGGGTGGTTGTCCTCCTGGCTGAAGACCGACTTGATGATCAGGAAGGCGCAGAAGCACGTCGCCAGCGGGATCAGCAGGAAGACCTCCTTGTCGGTCTCCTTCGTCGCGAGGATCGCCGTGCGCGAGCCGTAGATGATTGCGACGGCGAACATGCCCACGAAGGCCATGGTGCCCATGACGCCGTAGTCGAGTCCGAGCGTAAGGTAGTAGTTGTCGACGGCAACGAACTGGTCGGCGGCGTAGCCCATGGCCTCGCCCGATCCGCCGGCGCCGTGGCCTATCGGGTTCTGCAGGATTTTCGGGATGCCCATCTTGAGCTGGTTCTGGCGGGCCCAGTTACTGGCCGACTGCGCCCCGCCGCCGAACACGAGCACGTTCAGGGGTTGGATCGTCATCACGGCGGTGACGGCTACCGTGAAGACTGCCGGATAGGCGTATACCAGCACGCTCGAGATCAGGTCCTGCCCGCGTCGCTTAAATCGCAGGAGGCCCCAGAACAGCAGGTAGACGAGGAAGGACACCAGGAAGCCGACAACCCCCAGCCGCGCGTCCGTGAGACGGATCACGTAGAAGATCAAAGGCAGGGCGATGACGGCGAACACTCGGGTCGTCGGGCGGTACTGGCCGACCGCGAAGTGGATCGCGAACGGCGTGAGGAGCGCCATGAACTCTCCGAGACCCAGCGGGTTCGAGAACGTGGCCTTGGCGCGGTAGAGGCCCGTGGCGCTACGGACGACGTTGCCCAGCATGATCTGGACCATCGGGTCGTCCACCTTCAGGAAGCTCGGGACGCTGCTGGCCCAGAGAGAGCTCCGCTGCATGTACTCCAGCACCGAGATGACCATGATCGGCACGGCCAGGGCGAAGAGCAGGTTGATGTAGAACTGTGGGCGGCCCGGCTTCCGGAACACGTAGGCGGCGACGATGAAGATGGCCGTCCAGTTCACCATGTGAACGAGCACCCGGGAGAAGCTCGCGGAGATCGAGTCCGACAACGGCATCGGAATGATCTGGAGTGCGATGAACGCGAGGAACAGGGTCCAAAGGGGGCGGATGACCGTGACGACCTGCCAGATTTCGCTGCGCACCTGTTGGGAGATCGACAGGCAGACTAGAAGCAGGGCGGCCATCGGGAAGCCGGTCAGACGGATGACGGTGATCCATGGCAACCCGGGCAGGGCGAGCGCCAGGTAGTTCGGCCACAGGATCAGGCCGACGAAGACGCTGCAGAAGAACAGTTCCATTGTCCGCACGGGCGGCTTGCCACTGGACGGCAGCGCCCAGACCGACAGCGCCAGCAACAGCGCCACCGGAGCCGCGAAGGGCACGATCAGATAGGGCGCCGTCAGGGCGAAGAAGAAGCCGTAGATCAGTCCGAATGGGATCAGGACGAGCGGCAGGCCGATCTTGGCCGCGAAGCGCCAGCGCGAGCGCAGGTTGAAGTACGGCCGCTGGATCTTGAGCTTCGGACGGCGCCAATGGCGCCAGCGCCCAACGACCCAAGCCAGGATCGGAGCCAACAGTACCTGCAGGCGCGCGACAACCTCGGCGGCGCGCGACCTCCAGGCTGCGCGGGCCGCAGGTGTTTCGGGCTTGTTGGGCGGGGGATCAGCGGACATCGCGTCTTGCCGGGCGGCGGCCGGATCGGGAAGGCTCTGCGTCGTCGGTCGTCGCGTGCACCGGAGGGGCGGCGCCTGGCTTGTAGATGTGCCAGGCGGCGACGCCGAGATACGCGAACATCAGAAGGCCCAGAAGCGGAAGGATGATGGCGCCGATAGCGTTTAACAAGCGAGCCCGCCTTTCCCGACAGCCATTCCCACTCCTGGCTCATCGCCCGATGGGCCTATTCCGAAGGGCGTGAATACATCGTGTCTCGAACCCGGTCACTCGCCCTGCGGGCGTTCTTCCATCCAGTCGCCGCGCTGTTGCTAAAACCAGGGGGACAGACGATGATCGCGCGATGCCGAGGCTTCGGGCGCGATAACGGGGTTGGCCCAGGGATTGCGACCGGGCATGGGACGTAAACGCCCACTCTCAAGTTGGAACAGGGGAATAATGAAGAACCAACCGGCAATGGCCGCGGCGCTGCTGGCGAGCCTGACGCTTGCCGCGTGCGGCGGAAGCAAGACCCCGAGTGGCCAGGTGGTCGCAACGGTCGACAAGGAGGAAGTGACCGCCATCGACCTGCGGAACGAGCTGGGCGGCTTCAATCCGCCGGACGCCGCGACCCGAAAGCTGGCCGAGCAGCGCGCCCTGGACCAGATCGTGACGCGCAAGCTCCTCGCTCAGGCCGCCGAGAAGGCCAAGATCGACAAGACCCCCGAGTTCGCCCAGCAGGAAGCGCGGATGCGCGAGGCGCTGCTGGTGCAACTGTGGCAGAACCAGATCGCCAAGGCGGTTCCGCAGCCGGCGAACGACGAGGCGCAGCGCTTCGTGAACGAACACCCTGAACTGTACGCCAACCGCCAGATCCTGGTGGGCACGCAGATCCGGACGGGGGCGCTGCCTCCGGCGATCGTCCAACAGCTGCAGCCGCTGAAGACCCTGCCCGAGATCGAGGCCTTGCTGACCGCCAACAAGGTGCGCTTCCAGAAGGGCAACTTCCGCTTTGACCCGCTGTCGACCGATCCGCGGCTCTCGTCGCAGATCGCCAAGCTGCCGATGGGCGAGGTGTTCGTGGTCCCGACCGGCCAGTTCCTGGCGATCAGCCAGGCGTCCAGCACGGAGCCGGCGCCGTTCACCGGCCCGCAGGCGCTGCAGCACGCTACGCAGGTGCTGAAGGTTCAGCGGACGCAGGAAGCCGTCCAGCGTCAGTTCGGCTCAGTGGTTTCGCAGGGCAAGGCCAAGGTCGAGTATGCGAAGGCCTATCAGCCCGCGCCGCCTGCGAAGGCCGCGCCCAAGGCAGGCGCTGCGCCGGCCGCGAAGCCCGCCGCGGCGCCCGCGGCCAACTAAGACGAGTAAGGGTGCGGCCCGGCGGTTGTTTGCTGCCGGGCCGCATCGCGTAGATCAGGCGAGGAGACGACGGTGCGCGGGTCTGGGTTCGGATTGCGGTTGGCTGGCGGCGCATTGGCTGTGGCAAGTCTTGCGTGGGGCGGGGACGCCGCGGCGCAGGCCTCGATGCCGAGCAACCTTGCGCCCACCCGCGAACCCCGCCGGCTCGATTTCTCCGTGGACGCCAGCACCACTTACGACAGCAACGCCGCGCGCGGTAACCAGATCGCGGCCGACACGCGCGGCGTCCGGCAGTCCGACGTGACCTATTCGGCGAACGCCAATGTCGACGCCCTGGTCCCGTTCGGGTCGGTGACGACCTTCCTCGCGGGTTCGGTCGGCTACCAGGGCTACGCGCGCAATAGCGACCGCAGCAGCGAGCGGATCGACCTGAGGGGCGGTGGCAAGACCGTGCTCGGCTTCTGTGGAACCAGCGCGACCGCGGGCGTCTCCCGGGGCAAGAGCCGACTGGAAGACCTGACGCTGAACGTGCCGGCCAACAATAGGCAGACGGCCATCAACCTCGGCGCCGACCTGTCTTGCGGCCTGCCGGGCGGCATCGGCGGCTCGCTCAACTACAACCATTCCGAAACAACGAACACGTCGCGTACGGGCGTGGTTGATTCACAGTCCGACGGGGTCTCGGTCGCGCTCGGCTACCGCAACCCGGCCCTGGGCGCCCTGTCTCTGGTGGGCGGCTACCAGGAGACCAGCTACTCCCAGACCAGCACACTGGGCACGCCGCCGCCGGCGCGCCGGCTCGAGACGACCAACGTCGGGCTGCAGTACGAGCGCCCGATCGGCCGCAGGCTCGTGGGCCGCGTCGGCGTGGGCTACGTCACCGCCAAGACCCGCGGCGCCACGACCACGGTCACCTCGCCGGACACCGAAGGTCTGTCGGCGGACGTGTCGCTGAGCTATCGGGCATCGCCCCGGCTCACCACCGACATTTCCTATCGGCGGAACGTGACCGGCACGATCCTCGCACAGTCGACCTACGTTCTAAACGAAGACTACAGCTTTCGGGCGTCATATCGCATGACCCCGCGGATTCAGCTCAGCGGCGGCGTGACGAGAGCTACCCGGACCTATGGCGGCGATGCGCCCGTGCCCGCGACACAGAGGATCGACAAGGACAAGAACCTGACCGGCTTCGCATCCGCGACCGCCTCGATCGGCCGAAATTCGAGCCTTTCGCTGAGTGCGCAGTACGAAGACCGGAAGACCAATGTGACGAACTTGAGCTATGACTCCTATCGGGTCGGGCTCACTGCGACGACGTCGTTCTGATTTGATGGAGAAGCTGGTGTTCCGGCACTTCCGACACATGTTCCTGGCCGCCCTCGCGGCGGCCCCGCTCGCGCTGGCCGGCCTTGCCACCACCGCGGTCGCCCAGCCGGCGACGCAACCTGCTGCCGCGCCCACGGCGTCGTCGTCGACGCCTCTGGTCAGCGATCCCGACTATGCCCTTGGGGAGGGCGATGTCATCGACGTGCTCGTCGTCGGCAGCGCCGACTTCAACACCCGTGCGCGCGTGTCTTCGGACGGCGTCGTCCTGCTTCCGCTGCTCGGACCGGTCCCGGCGGCGGGCAGCTCGCCGATGGTGCTCGCCGAGCGGATTGCCGAAGGCCTCAAGAAGGGCGGTTACTTCGCGAGCCCTCTGGTGCGCGTCGAGCTGGTCGGAATCCGCAGCCGGTATGTGACCGTGCTGGGCCAGGTCGGGTCGCCCGGCTTGATCCCGCTGGACCGCACCTACCGGCTCTCGGAGATCATGGCCAAGGTCGGCGGCCGTACGGCTGGCGGGGCGAACTACGTGGTCGTCACGCCGCGTTCGGGCGAATCCAAGCAGTATGAGATGGAGAAGCTCGCCACGGGCGGGACGGAGGACGATCCGATCGTTCTCTCCGGCGACAAGATTTTCGTGCCGGCGGCCGAGAACGAGGTCGTCTACATCTCGGGCGAGGTTCGCTCGCCGGGCGCCATCCCCGTGGTCAAGGACATGTCTGTTCGCATCGCCTTGGCCCGCGCCGGCGGCGTCGGCGAGAACGGCAGCGAGAAGCGCCTGAAGATCATCCGGAACGGCGAGAAACTTCCCAAGGTCGATCTCGAGACCAAGCTGCAGCCCGGCGACATCGTGACCGTCGGCGCGCGGCTGTTCTAAAGGCGAAGTCCCTTACCCCATGAGCATCGTCCAGTTCCTTCGGATATTCTGGGCCCGCTGGCTCACCATCGTCATCGTGATGGTGAGCAGCGCGTTCGGCGCCTATGTCGTGTCCAAGCTCGTGCAGCCGCGCTACGAGGCGGTGGCGCGGGTCATGCTGAACGTTGGCAAGCCCGACCCGGTCACTGGCGCGGTGATCACGCCGGCCGGGGCCAAGTCCTTCGGAGACACCCAGCGGGAACTGGTCAAGGATGACCGCGTGGCGGGCCGCGTGGCCGACGCGCTCCGCTGGGAGACCGACCCCAACCTGATCCGCGCCTATCAGGGGCGGCCGCCCAGCGACAATCGGGACTTCCGGCGCTGGCTGGCAGGTCGCGCCAGCGACAACACCGACGTGGCCATCCAGGGCACGGTGATGCGCATCGTCTACCATGCGCCGTCGGCCATGGAGGCCAAGATCGCGGCCGAAACCTTGCGCACCGCCTATCTGGAGCAGGCCCTGGCCGACAAGCGGGCCGAGGCGAGGAAGAACGCGGAGTGGTTCAACCAGCGCGCCGAGGTCGCAAGGACCGCGGCCGAAGCCGCTGAGCGCGCGAAGGCTGCCTACGAAAAGGAAAGCGGCATCGTCCTGACGAGCGACAACACCGACGCCGACAGCGCGCGTCTCGCCGCTCTGGCGGGTCAGCTCGGCGCGGCGGCCGCTGGGCCGGCGGGCCCCTCCGCGGCGAGTCTGCAGCTGGCCGAGATCGAGTCGATCATCGCTCAGGAGACCCAGCGGCTCGGGCCGAACCACCCCCGCATGGTCGAGCTGAACCGCCGTCGCCAGCAACTGGCCGAGATGGCTCGCCAGGAACGCGCCGCCGCGAGCGGCGGGGCGGCAGCGACGGCCGCCATCGGACAAGCGCTGCAGGACCAGAAGGCTCGCGTCGTCGGCCAGCGCGACAAGGTGGAGCGCCTGCGGCAGCTCCAGTCCGAAGTCGACCTGAAGCGCGACGAATACAAGCGCACCGCGGCGCGCGCCGCCGAGCTGTCGCTCGAGGCCGCAATGGCTAATTCACAGGCCACGCCGCTGGGCGTAGTGCTCGCGCCGACCAGTCCCGTGTTCCCGAAGAAGAGCCTGATGGTGGGCGGCGCGACGGCGCTGGGCTTCGGCCTGGGGATGGCGCTGGCCCTGCTGCTGGAGCTGCTGAACCGCCGAGTCCGCGGCGTCGAGGACCTGGACGTAGCGGCCGATGTCCGCTGTATCGGCGTGATCACCGAGCCGGCCCGCGCGAAGGCTCGGAGGTTTGGCCTGGGTCGTATCCGGTTCGGCCGTCGACGTGTCGCAGGAGCGCCGGCATGAGCGAGCCTGCCGTGAGCGTGTCCCCGCAAGCGGTCGGACAGACCGTCGAACGCCCGACCTTTACCTTTGCGCCTGATCTGGTGACCCTGACGGATCCCGGCGGCGAGAGCGCGGAGTCCATTCGGGCAATCCGTACGCACGTAATCGCCCAGCATCTTCAGGCCGGCCGCCGGGCGCTGGCGATCGCCGCGCCTGCGGAAGGCGCCGGCTGCACGTTCCTGGCGACCAACCTTGCCGTGGCGCTGGCGCAGGTCGGTCACAATGTGCTGCTGGTGGACGCGGACCTCCGTCAGCCCGGAGTGGATGCGCTGATCCGTCCGAGCCAGCCCGTCGACGGCCTCGTCGGCTGCCTTTCGAACCCCGATACTCATATCGGCGAGTTCGTCGCCACCGAGGTGCTGCCGAACCTGTCGGTCCTGTTCGCCGGCAAGGCCACTGCCCACGCCTCGGAACTGATCACCCACGAAGACTTCGCGCACGTCATCGACAGCTGCCTGCGCGACTACGACGTGACCATCATCGACACGCCGCCAGCGAACACGTCGGCGGACGCCCGACGCATCTGCAGCGTCGCCGGGTACGCCCTCGTGGTGGCCCGACGCCACCGCAATCTCGTGCCGGACGTGAAGACGCTCTGCCGCCAGCTCGCGGCCGACCATGCGGTGGTGCTTGGCACGGTGATGAATGCCTGAGACGACGGTGCAATCGAGCCCCGCGCCGCCGGCTTCCGGCTGGACGGGCCTGAAAGCCGCGTGGCCTCTACTGCTGGGGCTTCTGGCGCTCGGGATTCCGACCCTGGCGAGCCTGGGCGAGACCGTGTGGTCGACCGAAGCCGGCGCCCACGGGCCGATCATCCTGTTCACCGCGGCGTGGCTGCTCTGGCGGGAAGCCGACTCGTTCCGCAAGCTCGGCAAGCCTGGCGCCACGTGGCTGGTGTGGCTCGTGCTTCTGCCGTCGCTGGCGATGTACGCGTTCAGCCGGGCCTTCGACTTCATCAGCCTTGAGGTGCTGGGCGTCTACGGTGCGTTCGTTGCGGCGCTCTACTCGCTGTACGGCCTGCGCCCGCTGCTGAAGAACTGGTTCCCGATGTTCTACCTGGGCTTCTGCATCCCGCCGCCCGGGTGGCTGATCGACGAGCTGACGGCTCCGCTTAAGCAGTTCATCTCGTTCGTATCGACGCAGTTGGCCAGCCTGGTCGGCATCCCGATCATGCAGGAGGGCGTCACGCTCTATGTGGCGCAGTATCAGCTGCTGGTCGAGGACGCCTGCTCGGGCATGAACTCGCTGGTGGGCCTGACGGCGATCAGCCTGTTCTACATCTATCTGCTGCGCGGCTCGTCCGTCCGATACTCCATTCTGCTGACGCTGTTCGTGATCCCGATCGCGATCGTCGGCAACATCATCCGGATCCTGATCCTGATCCTGCTCACCTATTTCTTCGGGGACGAGGTCGCCCAGGGCTTCCTGCACATGGCGGCGGGTATCACGCTCTTCGCTATCGACCTGTTGCTCGTCTTCGCGCTGGACAGCCTGCTTATCAAACTCGTGCCGCGTTCCTGGAGGACGGCGTGACCACTCGTCGTCATCTCCTGATGTCGGTGGCGTGCCTCGCCGCCGCGGGCGCCGCCTACCAGCTCAAGCCGCGCAAGCGGGTCACGCTGGTCGGTAAAGACCAGATCGCCGATCTGACACCGGCGGCGTTCGGCTCATGGATCTCGCGCGACACGGGCGATCCCCTGGCCCTGCAGTCGGAAAACTCGCTGGTCAGCAAGCTCTACAACCAGCTCGTCACGCGCGTGTACGTGAACACCGAGACGGGCGCGGAAGTGATGGTCCTCCTGGCGTACGGCGCCGAGCAGACAGACGACCTGCAGCTCCATCGCCCCGAGGTCTGCTACCCGGCGTTTGGATTCAAGCTGACCCGCAACGAGGCTACCCAGATCGCTCTCCCCGGGGGCGCCGCTATTCCGGCGCGCCAGCTCTGGGCCGTCGGTCAGGATCGTCGGGAAAGCGTCATCTACTGGTCGCGGATCGGCGAGACGCTGCCGCTCGATGGCGAGCAGCAGCGCTGGGACCGCCTGCGCATTGCGTTCGAGGGCGTCATCCCGGACGGGGTGCTGTCGCGTTTCTCGATCGTCAGTTCGGATCCCGATCTGGCGTGGAAGGAGCTCAAGGACTTCATCGCGGCGCTCATCACGGCGATGCCGGCTAACAAGCGTCAAGTTCTGATCGGAACCGAGCGCGCCCGCGCCATGGCCGCCGTGAAGACGCCCGCCGCAGTCTCGGCCGCCGGCTGATCCCCGCGGCCTTCGGCCGAAGGACTAGTTGTCCGCGTCGGCGCGCAGGTCGGCCAGGGTCTTCTCGGCTTCGTCGAGCGGCATGTCGGCCATCATCTGGCCGCCGATCGAGGCGTATTGGCCGGAAGCCCGATCCATGATCGCCCAGCCACCGCTGTCCGCCCGCAGGTAGAAGCGCTCACCGAGTGCGACGGCCTCGGCCTGGCCTAGGGGTTCGGCTTGGCTGGCGATCAGCGCCTCCCGCTCGTCGCTCTGCGCCTTGGTCGAAGCGGCAAAGCGCTCGGTCGCCCGGCGGGCGTTCTCCGCGGCGTCGGTGATCCGTCCCGCGCCACCGTCGCACGCGGACAGCAAGGCGGCGGGAAGTGCGAGCGCCGCGAGGGCGAGACGCGGTTCAACCTTCATGTTCGGACCATCTCTTGCGGTAGCGTCGGGCCGCGGCCTCGCGCTGGCCGGCGGGATCCTGCGCTTCGGGCGCCGGCTCCTCGTCGGAAGGATTCCAGATCGAACCGCTGGCGAGCGCCATGCAGATCACCCCGAACGTCACACCGAACATCATGGCGAAGTCGCCGATGTTCAGACTGTCGAACAAGTGGTCCACCTGCGGTCTCCCTGTGGCCGCCTAGGCGCGACGGCGCGCGTCGGTCATTCTTAAGGCCTGCAAGGATAGCATGGTATTAACCCGCGCGCCGTCCGCCGAGCAGGCGCGCGCTGGACGAACCTGCGGAGGATGACGATTGCGGACCGGGAGCCAGAGCAGTCCAAGGCGGCGCACGAGCCTACAGTCGCGTCGGCGCGCCGTCCGGAGCCTGGTGATCTCTTGAGGTCCGCGCTGGACACTACGCCTCCGGCCGCCCTGCCGGCCCGTGGGCACGTGCTGGGCCTGGACGGCCTGCGGGGGCTGGCCGCCCTCATGGTCTTCGCCGAGCATCAGATCTGGCTGGGCGCGCGGATGCACCTCGGTCGCTTCGGCGTCGAGCTGTTCTTCGTGCTGAGCGGCTACCTGATCGTCGGCATCCTGAGCCGCCGGGCTGGCGCGATCGAGGCCGGGCGAACGGCAAGCTGGCCTGAGATCAAGCGCTTCTTCCTGCACCGGTCGTTCCGGATTTTCCCCGCCTACTACGTCCTGCTCGGGCTAGGCGCGGCGGCCGCGCTGATCCCCGGCGTCTTCGTCAACTTCGACCTCTATCCCTGGTATCTGACCTATACGACCAACGTGGCGTGGGGATACGTCTTCGAGGGCTGGCCGAAGGGGAACTTCGGGCATCTTTGGACGCTGGCGATCGAGGAGCAGTTCTACCTGCTGGCGGCGCCGCTCTTCCTGCTGTTCAGGCCGTCCCGCCACGCCTGGATCTGCCTCGGCCTGATCCTGCTTGCCCTGACGGTGGCCCTGACCCTGCACCTTACCGGCCGCCCGTGGTTCGCGGTCGGCATGGATTCGTTCGTGAACTTCGGATACCTCGCCGCCGGCGGCCTGATCGCCCAACTGCTGCACCCTGCACAGGGGCGTCGAGACGTCGGCCTGCTGGTTGCGGCCGTGCTCGGGCTCGGCATCAGCGCCTATTGCGTCGCCGCGCGCCCCGAAGGCGCCGCGGAGTTCGTCGTCGCGGTGTCCATGGGCGGCGTCGCCGTGCTGGTGATCTGGCAGATCATCGCCAACCAGCAGTCCCGGCTGGTGCGGTGGCTCGAATGGCGGCCGCTGCGCGAGATGGGGAAGATCAGCTACGCCTTCTATCTCTATCACATCTTCATAAAGCTGCCGAAGACCGGCCTCGCGTTCGCCGGGGTTGACCTGATCGTTGTCGCGAACCTGATCGTCACCCTGATCGTCGCCCAGGCCTCGTGGCGGCTTGTCGAACAGCCGATGCTGCGCCTCCGGGACCGAATGATCGGCGACACGATAGGAAACGCGGCCGGCCCGGCGCCGGCTGTCGCGGAGAAGACGCCATGAGTTCGCGACGGGAGATCACACGCTGGCTCATCGCCACACCTGTCGCCGGTCTGCTGGCCAGCGGTTGCCGTCCGGCTCAGTCGGCGGCCCCCCCTGCACTGGTCGTCCAGCGCGAAACCCCGACCGATCTGTGGATCGCCCCCGGCCGCCTCCGGTTCGTCGACCTGGGTACGCTTCTGCGCGACGCGCCGGACAATGCGATGACCGTCCAGGTTCGCGGCCCGGTCGCCATGCGGGTTTGGCCCTTCCAGGATCAGGCCGAGGGCCCTCCGGCCGTCTGGTACAAGCGTGAGCTTCTGGACCACCTCACGGCCATCGCAGACAAGGCGGCGGCGGGGACAGAGGGCGAGTGGCTGATCTCCTATCGGTCTGGCCCCGGCGAGACGGGGGAGCCTGTGACCATTCGGGTTCGCTTCTCCGTCGCCGAACCGGCCACCCCCTTGATCTACAGTATTGGCCAGCGCACGCCCGCGGGCTTCGGCGGCTTCCCGCTCGCCAACCTGCCGGGGACTGCCGCCGACAAGTCGGTGAGCGGCCAGAGCCAGGTGGGCGCGTTCGCGATCAATACCGACACCGCGCACCTGGCCTGGGCCGGAGTCTACGGCAGCCCTGTGCGTCTGGTCGGCACGCCCAGGGTCGGCCAGGCCGTCTATTGGGTCGACGTCGCCGACGCCAAGCTGAAGCGGACCTGGCGGATCGTGTTCGACGTCCGGCCGGACGAGCTCAACGCGGCGCCGAACCCGGGCCAGGATGCGCCGGGCCGCAATCAGCTCGCCACCCTGCTCACCGGACGGCTGCACTTCGGTGACACGGTGCTGCTCGAGGATGGCGAGTATCCGCGGATCGGCCAGATCAAGCCGGAGACCCCGACGGTGAACCCGGCGACCCGTCAGGACCCGCCGACCAGCCCCTACGTCGAGGGGTGGAGTCCGCACGGGATCGTGTCGCCTGACCCGGGTTGGATCACCATCCGCAGTCGCAACCCGCTCGGGGCGGCAGTCGGCCCGAGGACCACGGGCAACATCAACAGCGCCTCGGGCGCCGGCGGGGTGATCGACGCCGCTCGCCTGAAGGACGGGGCGTTCTACTGGCGGTTCTCCAACCTTCGGAACGGGTCGATCTTCCCGATGCGCACGGGGCCGGAGAAGGGCTTCTCGTGGCTGATGTTCGACCACAATGCCCCCGGCCGGATCACGGCCAACGCGGGTGAGGGCGAGAGTTCAGCGATCTTCCTGATCGACAACTATGTCGACGCGGGCGGCCTGCGCGAACTCGGTGGCCTGTCGGTAGTGGGGCGTGACTGCCAGATCGTCGGCAACTGGATCCAGGGCAGCTTCGAAGATTCGATCAACCCGGCGATCTACAACGGAGAGCCCGGTAGCGGCCGATCGGTCGTCGCCTGGAACTTCATGTACAACAAGAACACGACGGCGAAGGCTCACCCCGACTATGTGCAGCAGCACTTCCACGCGGTGAAGGCCTACCAGGCGTTGCCGCCGGGGTCCGTGGTCGAACTGCCAGACTTCATCGGCAACTTGATGATCCGTGGGCGTGGCTATGCCCTGCAGGACAGCGACGTGGGCGTGCTGTGGCCGGGTGGCGTCGTGACGCCGGACGACGTCGGCAAGGCAGTCGAGGATGCGCACGGGCTGTTCCTGAACAGCACAACGCGGAAGGACCTGCTGCACCGGATGCGGATCTCCGGCAACGCCCAGGTCAGCCTGAGCTTCCATGGTATCGAGACGCCGCATCTGGCCGATGGGTCCGTGATCAGCCACAACCTGGTGGTCTATGACTATGGCGTGCTGCGGGGCGCGCAGTCCCGGCAGGGCTACGCCGCGGCTGGTCCCTGGGCGCCGGGCAAGGGCACCGGCGCGCCGTTCATGAATACCGTGGCGGGAACGCCCGGCCCGGGTGTCCTGATCTCGCACAATCTGATGACCAACGGAGGCTTCGCGGCCGCGGGGCCCACACGGATCGGGAACCTCTTGCAGGCGGTGTCCATCAGCAGTCCCAAGGCGGCCGCTGACTACTGGGTGAACCCGTTCCTGGGCGATGGGGCGCAGAGCGTGCGTGCGGTGGTCGAAGCCTGGCAGCCGAAGCCGGGCAGTCCGGCGCGCAAGTCGGACAAGGTTGTCGGCCCGTTCGGGGACACCAGCATCATAGACTTCCGCCGTCGGACCTTCGATCCGGACAAGCTGTTCAGTTAGGGGTCATTTGCCCGAAGCCGCACCGGAGGCGGCTTCGCGCAGGCGGACTCCGCTGAGTGCAAGAGCCGGCTTCTCGACGAACTTCCAGCTCAGCCACCCGCAGATCCCGGCCGCCACGAAAGTCAGAAGGCCGAGCGCCAGGGCTGGTATCTCGGGCCAGGCGAGGATCATCAGGTTCGAGGCTGGGAAGGCGTAGAGGTAGACGCCGTATGAGATGTCCTCCTTGGCGTTCAGCCGCAGGAAGAAGGGAGCCTTGATCCGGAAGGCGCACCAGAAGAGGGCGTAGCCGCCGAGGATGGCCAAGGCGACCTCGACCCAGCCCGGGACGAACAAGAGCGGGACAAGCAGGGCCGCGCAGGCGAGGGCGATGCGGCCGTTCCAGTCAGGACGGAGCAGCATGAACGTCGAGCCTGTCATGAAGACGCCCAGCAGACGGACCATCTCCCTGGGCTCGCCGAACAGGCCGGTCACCGGGGTCGGCAGGGTCTCGGCCCAGGCGACGAGCCGCGGGTCGCGCAGGGCTACGCCAGCCAGCAACACCGCCGCGGTCAGGCCGGCAAAGACCTTGGGGCGCTTGTAGAGGCCCAGCACGCCGAACAGCGCCGCCAGGATGTAGCAGCGGAACTCGTAGCTGATCGTCCACATCGAGCCGTTGATCGCCGGGACGGGCAGGGTGGCGAAGGCGCCCTCGACCTCGGGCGCCTTCAGCAGGAGCATCCGGTAGACGGTCCGCAGCCAGTCGGTGGCGGTGAGGTCCGCGAGGTTCGCGCCGGCGAGCGGGGCGACGAGCAATACACACAGTACGTAACAGACAACAAAGCCGGGATAGATCCGTCGGATCCGCTTGGCGAAGTAGGTCCTGGGATCGGAGATAAAGCTCGCGGCGATCAGGTAGCCGCTGATGACGAAAAAGCCGTCCACGGCGAGACTGCCGAAGGTCAGTGTCCCGAAAAGGCGGAAGAGGGGCTCGCGGGCGTTGTCGCCGTCAAGCAGCTCGACCGTATGGGCGACGATCACCAGCGAGGCGAAGAGGAGCCTGAGGGCTCCCAGTCCGTTCACGCGCCCTTCGGCCGGGGCCGTCGTCGCGCTCATCGGCCGCGCCCCAGCGGGGCGGCTTGCATGGCGGCGCAAGGAAGTCGTCGATCACACATCACCAGTTCCGCCACAGATCGCGAGGGGGCCTACCGCGCCGAGTCATGCAATCTACAGACCATCGCCAAACTTGCGAGTGGCGGCGGCTGGCGCCATTCCTGCAGCGGCAGTCGCTGCGGCCGCTGGCGGCTGCGAGGGGGCGAGACGGCGACGACCACGTCGCCGCGATTGCATCGTGGAGATGACGCGTGGGGCTTCTGGGACGGTTGAAGAGGGCTGTGGACGCGAGGCTGCTGCCCGCTGATGCACGGCAGGTCCGGGCGGAGCGGATCACCTACCTGTCGCCCGCGAAGCTTCGCCGGCTCGACGCCGCGGCCCAGGAAGCCATGGCCGCCACGCCCGGCGACCTCCTGGAATTCGGCGTGGCCATGGGCGGATCGGCCGTGCTGCTGGCGAAGAAGGCTCGGGCTCAGGGCCGGCGCTTCGCGGGCTTCGACGTGTTCGCGATGATCCCGCCGCCGACCTCCGAGAAGGACGACGCCAAGTCGAAGGAGCGCTACGAGGTGATCGCCTCCGGCCGCTCCGAAGGGCTCGGCGGTGATGACTACTACGGCTACAAGACCAACCTGTTCGACGAGGTCAGCGAGACCTTCCGGCGCTACGGCGTGCCGGTCGACGGGCAGGACGTGCGGCTGGTGAAGGGGTTGTTCGAGGAGACCTGGCCGACGTTCCCGGTCGAGGCGATCGCCTTCGCGCACATCGACTGCGACTGGTACGACCCGGTGAAATACTGCCTCGAAGCCGTGGCCGAGAAGCTGGGCCCGGGCGGCGTCATCGTGCTCGACGACTACAACGACTACGGCGGCTGCCGCACGGCGACCGACGAGTTCGTGGCGGCCCGTCCGGACTTCGTGTTCGAGAACGGCGCGAACGCCATCCTGCGCCGCAAGCGCTGAGCGGGATTACCGCGGCTTCAGGGCCAGCCAGGCCTCACGGACGGGGGCAAGGTGGGGCTCGACGTCGCCCTCGAGCTCGTGGCGAGCCTCGAAGGCCATGCCGGCCAGGTCCGCGCGGCGCCATTTGAGGACCACCTCAAAGGCGACTCCGACATCGAAGCGCAACAGCACGAAGCGCGGCGGCAGCTTGTAGAAGTGGGAGAGCTCGATCTTTGCCCCGCTGGGGCTGAGGTCGCGGATCACGCAGTCGGCCCAGAGGGCCAGATCCTTTCCGTGCATCACCCGCGCCCGGATGTTCGCCGGCTCGCGCGGCTCGGCGCGACGCTCGATATAGCTGGGAACGGGCGGGGTCATGGCCGGCACCTTAGTCGGCGATGCTTAAGGTTTTTTCCCCTTTTGCGCGAATTTCCTGCGGCAAATGCGCCGCCTAGCCCCTCTGGAAGCGGATCTCGGTAACCCTTCGGGCGCCGTCGATGCGATCGATCTGCACCACCACGTCGATGACCTTGTTCACATAGGTCTGAACCTTGTCCCAGCCGAGGTCGACGCCGGACGTGAGGGACAGCAGTGCGATCTGGTCGAGGGCGCCGGCGGGACTGTCGGCGTGCACGGTGGTGATCGACCCGGGGTGGCCGCTGTTCACCGCGCGCAGGAAGGCGAAGGCCTCCTTGCCGCGCAGTTCGCCGAGCATGATCCGGTCGGGACGGAGGCGCAGGCTGGCGGCGAGCAGGGTGTCGGCGTCGACCCGAGCCTCGCCCAACTCGCCCCGGACGGCGACCAGTCCGACGCTGTTGGGATGGTCCAGGCGGATCTCCGGCGCGTCCTCGATGACCACCAGGCGCTCGCCGCGGTCGATCTCCTTCACCAGGGCGTTCAGCAGGGTGGTCTTGCCGCTGCCGGTGCCGCCGGAGATGACGATGGTCTTGCGCCGCTGGACGGCCAGCCTGAGGAAACCGGCGAGGTCCCCCGCGTCGTGCAGGGCCTGGAGCTGGTCGTCGGCGCGGGCCTCGCGCTCGGGATCGGCGCGCGCGTTGGTGCAGAACAGGCCGTCGCGGTCGAGGTCGCTGACCGAAAGGTCCGAGATCAGGTGCTTGCGCACCGCCAGGGCCAAGCCCCCGCGGGTGGCCGGCGGCGCGACAACCTGGACGCGGGCGCCGTCGGGAAGGGTGGCGGACAGCAGGGGCTGTTCACGGTTGACGCCCTGGTGGCTGGCGGCCGCGATCTGGCGGGCGAGCCGCTGCAGCGCGGTCTCGTCAAGCTGATCGGCCGGCTCGCGGGTCATGCCGCCGCCGGTCGTCTCCACCCAGACCTCGCCCGGTCGGTTGACCAGCACGTCGGTCACGTCGGGCCGCGATAGCCAGGGCGACAACGGCGCCAGATAGGCGGAGAGGTAGACGTTGGCGGTCAACGCGCCACTCCGGCGAAGTCGAGGTCGCGGGCCACGAACACCTGCACCGGCACGCCCGCGGGCACGCGGATGGTGTCCGGGATGTCCATCTGCTTCTGGAGCGCCTGCGAGGCCACCTGGCTCGCCTGGACCGGCGATCCGATCACGAGCGTTGTGTTGTCGCCGCCGGACGCGGAGTTGGCGAGCGCCTGGGAGCCCGCGCTCACCACCGACAGCAGGATCGAGCCGCCGAAGCGCCGGAAGAAGTGGGTGTCGACATCGCCCGGCAGACCGCCGCGGCCCAGGCGGTCGGCGGCGGGAGAGCCGATCTCGATGGTGACGCCGGTCGGCGTGATGATCCTGGTCCAGACCACGAAGGCGCGGGTCTGGCCGACGGCGACGGCGCTCTTGTACTGCCCGATCAGCTTGGAGCCGCGCGGAACCAGCACCCGGCTGCCGTCGAAGCTGCGGACATCGCGGCTGACGACGCCGCGCACCGAGCCGGGGAGGTCGGAGTCGATGGCCGTCTCCAGTACGGCGGCGATCACCGTGCCCTGAGGGATGGTGCGGCCGAGGTTGTACATCTGGCTGGCGCGGGCGGTGTCGCCGGCGCCGCGGGTGACGCGGGCCGCGAAACGCTCGTCCGCCGACGCGCCCGGATCGTCTGCGGGCGCGGCCACGGTGGGCGGCGCGGCCGGAGCGGCGCCGGCCTGGGCGAGCTGCATGGTCCCAGCGTCGGCCGATCCGCTGAAATCCACGACCATGGCGGGCGCGCGCCAATGGGCCTCCGAGGGGTTGCCGGTCGGCATGGTGGGCAGCGGCGTGACCGGGGCGGGCGTCGGGATCGCGACGGGAGCGGGCGGCGGCGGCGGGGCCGCCTGGGGCGCCGGCGCGACGACGGGCCGGGTGGTCGTCGTCTCGGGAGCCTGGGCGTGCGCCTCGCGACCGGAGCTCAGGCCGTTGAACACGACGAAGCCCAGGATGCACGCGCCCACGCCGCCGACCCACAGGGTCATGGGCGAGTTCGGTTGCCGCACGCGCGGGGCCGCAGTCTCGCCACGGGCGAAGACGGGGCTGGAGTCCTTGGAGATCGGGGTCTTGCGGGTCATCGCCGCCACCATGGGTCCTTCTTGCGCCGGGCCAGCGCACTGGCTTCCTCGATGCGGAAGCCGTCGTTGTAGATGCGGGTCACTTCGCTGCCACGCCGAAGCACGAAGCCGCGCGCGATGCGATCGACCACGAAGTAGCCGTCCCGCTGGCGGATATTGACCACCGCCTCGCCACCGTCAGGATCGACAGCGTAGATCGCCGGCAGGTCCTCTTCGGCGCGGAAGGTGAAGTAGGTGTCCTGGCCGTCGTCGAAGACCTTCACCGGCAGCGTGCGGGTCGAGCCGTCGTAGGAGTAGGCGCTGTTCTTCTCCATGGGCGGCGGTGGCGGGGGCGGCGGGGCCACATAGGCCACCGCGGGCTCGGCGTAGAGGAAGCGCACCGCGAAGGGCGTCGTCCGCGAGGCTTGCCGCTGCACGCTGAGCTGGAAGTTGTAGCGCCGCATGTTGGTGATGACCGTCATGTTCGTCGGCGGGCGCGGCGCCATCGGCTTGATGAACAGCAGGTTGGCCCGGCGGTTCGGCGTGACCTGCCAGCCGAGGGAATCGCCGATGGCGACGTTCTCGATCTTCTCGGCGGGGTCGAACTCCAGCGAGAGCTGCAGGCCGAGAGCGGTCCGCAGCTCGACCACCTCGGCGGGGTCGTACTCAACGACATGGATGCGCGCGTCGCCGGGGCCGGGACGGGGAGTCACGGCGAGGGCGGGCGAGGCGGCCAGGATGGCCGCGAGGGCAAGGGCGGAAATGCGGATCATCGGGAAGCTCCCGCAGGTCGGGAGGTGACGGTTGGACGGCGATAGCCGTCGCCGAGGCGCGGGGCTTCGGCAGGTGACACGTGAACCGGGCGGCCCGGCGCCGCAGCAGCGGCAGCCGAGGCGGCGGCGCGCGTGCGGGCGGCCGCCTGGGCCTGGTCGCGCTGGAGGTCCAGCGCCAGGCGTTCGGCGCGGGAGGGGAGGAT
>JBKOYY010000052.1:0-30868 GCA_046725615.1 Pseudomonadota bacterium | reverse complement strand
GCGGCGGGCCGCCCGCGCGCGGGTCGAGGAGGCCGAAGGCCGGGTGGCCCGCACCCGCCGCGCGCTGGACCAGGCCCGGCAGGAACGCGCCGCTCTCGGCCCGATCGAGAATCCCCAGGCGGCGGCGGCCAAGGCCGCGCTCACGGACGCCGAGACAGCGCTCACCGCGGCGCGCGGGGCGCTGGAAGCCGCCGAGGACGAGCGGGCCAAGGCCACCGAGGCCGAGGTCGCGGCGCGTGAGGTCGCCCGCCGGCTGGACGAGCAGCTCGGACGTCTGACGGCGGAAGCGCGCGCCCTGGCCGCCCTGGTCGCCCAGGCCCGGCGCAGCGGCTTCGCGCCGGCGCTCGATTCGGTCGCGCCTGAACGCGGCTATGAGAAGGCCCTTGCGGCGGCGTTGGGGGACGACCTGGACGCGGCGCTCGACCCGGCGGCTCCGGCCTACTGGGGCGGGCGCGAGGCGCCGCCGCCGGTCTGGCCCGACGGCGCGGTCGCGCTGGCCCCGCTGGTGCGGGCGCCCGACGCGTTGTCCGCGCGACTGGCGTATGTGGCCCTGGTGGAGCGCGCCGACGGCGACCGGCTCCAGAAGGCCCTGCCGCCGGGCGGGCGCCTGGTGTCGCGCGAGGGTGACCTCTGGCGCTGGGACGGCTTCACCTCGCGCGCCGACGCCCCGAAGCCGGCCGCGGTGCGGCTCGAGCAGAAGACCCGCCTGGCCGAGGTAGAGGCCGAGATCGAGAAGCTGGAGCCGCGGGCCGGGGCGGCCCGCGAATCCGCCTCTGCCGCCGTCGCCAGGGTGCGCGCCGCCGAGGAGACGCTACGCACGGCCCGGCGCGAACCGCCGGCGCTGGAGCAGAAGGCCGCGCAGGCCCGCTCGGCCCTGGAGCGTTTCGAGCGCGAGTCGGCGCTCAAGGAGGCGCGTGCAGCGTCGTTGGACGACCTGATCGGACGCTTCGAGGCCGAGTTCGCCGAGCACGAGGCGGCGCTGGCGGCGGTACAGGCCGAGGCCGAGGGCGGCGCCCAGGCCAGCGACCTGGCCGAGCGTTTGGCGGCGGCCCGCGCCGCGGCCGGTCCCGCCCGCGAGGCCGCAGCCCAGGCGCGCGCCGCCTACGAGATGGAGATACGCGAGCGCGACGGCCGATCCCGCCGCCTCGAATCGCTGACCCGCGAGCACGACGACTGGCAGCGCCGGGCCGCGGCGGCCGCCAAGCGCGTGGGCCAGCTCGACGAGGCCCGGGCCAAGGCCCACGCCGCGCTCGTCGCCGCCCAGGACGCGCCCTCGACGCTGGAGAGCCGCAAGACAGCCTTGCTCGACGAGCTCGCCGCCGCCGAGGCCCGCCGGGCGAAGACCTCGGACGCGCTCGCCGCCGCCGAGAAGGAACGCGCCGACGCCGATCGCGGCCTGCGCGCCGCCGAGGCCGCCGCCTCGGAAGCCCGGGAAGTCCGCGCCAGCCTGGCCGCCCACGCCGAGGCGGCCGTGCAGCGCCTGCAGGAGGTCTCGGCCAACATCCGCGAGGCGGCCCGGATGGAGCCCGCCGAGCTTGCCCGCAAGCTGGCCGACGAGGCGGTGGCGATTCCCACCGACGCCGAAGGGATGGAGGCCCACCTCTTCAACCTGGAGCGCCAGCGCGAGCAGATCGGGCCGGTGAACCTGCGCGCTGAGGAGGAGGCCGGCGAGCTGGCGGCGCGCCTGGAGACCATGAACGTCGAGCGCGCGGACCTGACTGGGGCGATCGCCCGGTTGCGCCAGGGAATCGACGAGCTGAATCACGAGGGACGCGAGCGGCTGACCGCCGCATTCGGGGTGATCAACGAACACTTCAAGACGCTGTTCGCGGCCCTGTTCCAGGGCGGCCAGGCCGAGCTGCGCCTGGTCGAATCGGACGACCCGCTGGAAGCCGGCCTGGAGATCTTCGCCTGCCCGCCCGGCAAGCGGCTGGCGACCATGAGCCTGATGAGCGGTGGCGAGCAGGCGCTGACCGCATCGGCCCTGATCTTCGCGGTCTTCCTCGCGCAACCGGCGCCCATCTGCGTTCTGGACGAGGTGGATGCGCCCCTCGACGACGCCAACGTCGACCGCTTCTGCAACATGGTCGACGAGATGTGCCGGCGGACCGAGACCCGCTTCATCGTCATCACCCATAACCCGGTGACCATGGCCCGGACCGATCGCCTCTTCGGTGTGACCATGGCCGAGCGCGGCGTGTCGCAGCTGGTCAGCGTCGATCTGCGGCAGGCCGAGGCCATGGCTGCGCAGTGACGCTGGGTCAGGGCGGGCAGACTGTCGCGCGCTCCATAAAAGTCATTATATACAACGACTTATAATGCGCCCAAGGCTTCTTGACGCGTCGGGCTCCCGTCTATAGGTTCCGCCGCGATCAAGCCGGGGGGGCTCACGTTCTCCCGTAACTCGTATTGCACGTTCATGGCTCCTGCTGACAACGCGCGCGAAGAGGCGCTCAAGCGTCTCGACGAACGGGCTGCGGCGCTCGGGGCCCGGACCCAGAGTCCGGTGACGTCGCACGCCGGTGAGCAGGCCGTCAGCAAGGCCTACCGCATCGTCGCCGAACTCGTCGGCGGGGTGCTGGTGGGGCTGGCGGCGGGGTTCATCGTCGATCGGGTTTTGAACACCACGCCGTGGGGGTTGATCGGGGGAGTCCTGCTCGGATTTGCCCTTTCGATCTGGATGGCGCGACGAACTGCCAACCGCCTGATGGCGCTGGCGAGGCAAGAGCAGGGATCGGAGCCGCTTCCGTCGGTTCCGTTCGATGACGACGACGAGGAGTCTTAGGGCCGATGGCCGCGAACGACCCGATCCACCAGTTTCAGATCGAAAAGCTCGTCGACTTCGGCGCCGTGACTCTGCCGGTGTTCGGCCGCTCGGAGATCGCCTTCACGAACTCGCACCTGGCGATGACGATCGCGTTCGTCGCCCTGGTCGGCTTCCTGTCGATGGCGACGTCGAAGATGCAGGTCGTCCCGGGCCGGCTGCAGGCGGCGGGCGAGGGGCTGTTCGGCCTCATCGACAACCTCGCCGAGTCGATCATCGGCCATGAGGGCCGCAAGTTCTTCCCGTTCGTGTTCACGATCTTCACCTTCATCCTCGCGATGAACGTGCTGGGCCTGCTCCTGACCTTCACGGTCACCTCGCAGCTGGCCATCACCGCCACCTTCGGCCTGATGACCATCCTCGTGGTGCTGGCTGTCGGCTTCGCGAAGAACGGTCTCGGCTTCTTCAAGCTGTTCGTGCCGTCAGGCGTGCCGATCGTGCTGTTGCCGGTGATCGTGGTGATCGAGTTCGTCTCGTTCCTGCTGCGGCCGGTCACCCTGGCCCTTCGTCTCTTCGGCAACATGCTCGGCGGCCACGTGGCCCTGAAGGTGTTCGCCGGCTTCGTCGTCACCCTCGGCGCGATGGCGGCCGGCGGCGGCCTCGGCCTTCTCGGCATCCCCGGCGCGGCGCTCTCGCTCAGCATGGTCGTCGGCCTGACGGCGCTGGAATGCCTGGTCGCCTTCCTGCAGGCGTTCGTCTTCGCCGTGCTGACCTGCATCTACCTCAACGACGTGGTCAACCTCGGCCACGGTCACTAAGCCAACTCCTGAATCCACCACTTCTTAGGACGAGAATCCCATGGAAATCGAAGCTGCTAAGCAAATCGGCGCCGGCCTCGCGACGCTCGGCATGATCGGCGCCGGCATCGGCGTCGGCAACATCTTCGGCAACTTCCTGTCGGCCGCCGTGCGCAACCCGTCGGCCGCCGCCAGCCAGATCGGCAACCTGTTCGTCGGCGCGGCCCTGGCCGAAGCCCTCGGCATTCTGGCCTTCGTTCTGGGCATCCTGCTGAAGTTCGGCTGATCCACAAGGACCACGGCGCGGGGGTTCCATCGTGAGCCCCGCGCAATCTGCCGATCCCGGAGCTTCCCAGAATGGCCGTAGAGACCGAAAGCGCGACGACCCCCGCGGTCGCTGCCGAACACTCGCCGGAGACGGCGGGCGCGACTGAGCACGCCACCACCACGGAGGCTGGGCACAGCGCGGGTCTGCCGCAGTTCCAGACCGAGCATTGGGCGGGTCAGATCGCCTATCTGCTCATCCTGTTCGCGATCCTGTACGTCCTGATCTCGAAGGTGTTCGCCCCGCGGATGCGGCGCGTGCTCGACGAGCGGACGACGACCATTCAGGAAGCCCTGGCCAGCGCCCGCGCTGTCCAGACCCAGGCCGACAGCCAGGCCGAGGCCGCCAAGCGCGCCCTGGCCGAAGCTCGCGCCTCCGCCCAGCGGACCGCGGCCGAAGCCAGCGCCAAGGCCGCCGCCGAAACGGCCGCCCGCAAGGCCGAGCTCGACGCTGAGCTCGCCGCCAAGCAGGCCGAGGCCGAGGGCCGCATTCGCGCGGCTCGCGACTCCGCCATGCAGCAGCTGGCCGAGGTCGCGACCGACGCCGCCGAGGCGATGCTGCAGAAGCTGACCGGCGCCAAGACGTCTCGCGAGGCGGTCGCCGCCGCCGTCAAGAGCCAGGGATAATCCATGCCCGCCTTCTTCCACGCCGAGTTTTGGGATCTCGCCAACCCCGAGCTGTGGGTCGGTGTCGGCCTGATCGCCTTCATGGCCATCCTGTGGGTGGCCGGGGCGTTCCGCATGGCCGGCGCCGCGCTCGACGCCAAGGCCGCCAAGATCAAGGTCGACCTCGACGAGGCCGCCCGGATCCGCGCCGACGCTGAAGCGCTGCTGGCTGACATCAACAAGCAGCGCGCCGACGCCGAGGCCCAGGCCAAGGCGATGATCGAGACTGCCCAGATGCAGGCCGAGCAACTTGCGGCCGACGCCAAGGTGAAGCTGGCCGATGATCTGGCCCGCCGCGCCCGCATCGCGGAAGCCAAGATCGAGGCCGCCCAGGCCGAAGCGGCTGCTCAGGTCCGGGCCGCGGCCATCGACCTCGCCGCCCGCGCAACCGAGAACGTCCTCACCGAGCGGCTGGCCGGCGTGAAGACTGACCCGCTGATCGACAAGGCGATCGGCGAGATGGCGACCAAGCTGCAATAGAGATCGGGTCCGCGCGCGCCTCAGCTCTCCTGAGGCCGCCGCCCGTGGTCGGACCGTGGCGTTGGGGAACGACGCGGTCCGTGACCTGTCCACGAACCCCGCAACGCACGACATTGTCCGCGACGCCCTTTCTGGGGAGGTGCGCCGCTATAGGGACCATCCCTCGCCGTTGCGGGGTTCGTGGACGCCTCAACCCCAGCCGTCATTCGACAGCAGCCCTCCGCCTCCGGGCGTAGCCCGGCAGGTCACTCGACCAGCTGAGAACGTGATCGCCTTTGGCGATCAGCGGCGGCGGAAGCGCCGGCGCAGGGGCTTCACGAAGCGGACGCGACGCGGCAGCAGGATCCGCTCGACCCGGAGCGACTGCTGGTAGAACAGCGCCATGAACTCGGGGTCGCGGCGAAGCAGCCGGCGCAGAGGTGAGATCACCTTCGGATGCGCCCGTTGCAGCTTCACGAACTGGCGGCGGGCCTTGAAGGAGTTCTTCAGGACGATCATCAGGCCCACCACGATCACCGGGATGCCGCCCGGCCCCGGCAGGGGCGCGATCAGCACGCCGCCCGCGATCACCGCGAAGCCAAGCGCCACCAGCCCGGCCCGCTTGATGCGGCCGGCCACTTCGCGCGCGAAGTCGTCCGTGGCGCGATAGGCGCGCAAAGAGGGCATGGCGAAAGACACGTGGATAGTCCTGGGGAGTGCGCGGCAGGTGGGGAGGTCCCGCCGTCACCCTTCTGATATGCGTACGTACCGGAGACTCGTAAAGACGAGGTGCGCGTTAAATTTTCCTAACGCGCGCTATTCGGAAGCTCCTGGCGCCAAAGCCACACCCCGATGCGGCTCCGCCACGCTTTCGCCGCGGAACCTTCATCGAAACTGCAGATCAGGCGCCGGCCGGGGCCTCCGGACGCCACGCCAGTTTGGGCTTGCGGGCGGCCAGCGTCTCATCGAGTCGGCGAAGCGGAGCCAGGTGTGGCGCGCCCTTGAACCGGTCCTTGTCATTGCCCTTCGCCGCCACGGCCAGCGCCCGCAGGGCGTCGCAGAAGCGGTCGAGCTCGGCCTTGGACTCCGTCTCGGTCGGCTCGATCAGCATCGCTCCGTGCACCACCAGCGGGAAGTACATGGTCATGGGGTGGAAGCCCTCGTCGATCATCGCCTTGGCGAAGTCGAGCGTGGTCACGCCCGTGCCGTCCAGCCAGGCGTCGTCGAACAGGGCTTCGTGCATGCACGGGCCGTCCGGGAACGCGGGCGACATGACGTCGCACAGCCGAGCTTTGACGTAGTTGGCGTTGAGCACGGCGTCCTCGGCGACCTGGCGCAGGCCGTCGGCGCCGTGGCTCAGCATATAGGCGTAGGCGCGGACGAACATGCCCATCTGGCCGTGGAAGGCGCACATCCGGCCGAAGGTCTGCGCGGCCTCGTCGGTGGCGTCCTCGACCAGCTTCAGGCCGTCGGAGCCGGAGACGACCCACGGGGCCGGGGCGAAGGGGGCGAGGGCCTCGGACAGCACCACCGGGCCCGCGCCGGGACCACCGCCGCCGTGGGGGGTGGAGAAGGTCTTGTGCAGGTTGATGTGCATGGCGTCGACGCCGAGGTCGCCGGGACGCACCCGACCGACGATGGCGTTGAAGTTCGCGCCGTCACAATAGAAATATGCGCCGACGGCGTGGGTTAGTCGAGCGATTTCAATGATATCGCGTTCGAACAGGCCGCAGGTGTTGGGGTTCGTCACCATGATCGCGGCGACGTCGGGGCCGAGCTTGGCCTCCAGGTCGGCGAGGTCGACGCGGCCGTCCTCGGTCTGGGCGATCTCCTGCACCGCGTAGCCGACGAAGGCGGCGGTGGCCGGGTTGGTGCCGTGGGCCGAGGTCGGGACCAGCACGGTGCGGCGGTGGCCCTGCCCGGCGGCCTCGTGCGCGGCCTTGATGCAGAGCAGGCCGCAGAGCTCGCCGTGAGCGCCGGCCTTGGGCGAGAGCGCCACCGCCGGCATCCCGGTCAGGGTCTTCAGCCAGTGGGCCAGGCGGTCCATCAGCCCGAGCGCGCCCTGCACGGTCGACACCGGCTGCAGCGGGTGGACGTCGGCGAAGCCGGCCATCCGGGCGGCCTTCTCGTTGAGGCGCGGATTGTGCTTCATGGTGCACGAGCCCAGCGGATAGAGCGCCAGGTCGATGGCGTGGTTCTTCTGCGACAGGCGCACGTAGTGGCGCATGGCCTCGGGCTCGGAGAGACCGGGCAGGGCCACCGTCTCGCGGGTGAGGCCGGCGAGGTCCGGGGCGTCGGCCGAGGCCGCCGGCAGGTCGACGCCGGTCTTGGTCCAGCCGCCGAGTTCGAAGATCAGCGGCTCGTCCTGCAGGAGCCCGCGGCCCCCGGTGAGCGAGGTGAAGCCCTGGGTGGACACGTCGCCCTCGGGGCGGGTGGGGCGGCCAACGTTCTGCATGGTCATCTCAGGCGGCCTTCAGGGCGGCGGCGAGCGCCGCGATGTCTTGGGAGGTGGTGGTCTCGGTGGCGGCGAGCAGCAGGACGTCGTCCAGGCCCGCCGACGGGTCGAGGCGCGAGAACGGCACGCCGGCGACGACGCCGCGGGCCAGCAGCGCCTCGACGAGGGCCGCGGCCGGACCCTTCGTCCGCACGGCGATCTCGTTGAAGAAGCGCGGGGTCAGCACCTCCAGCCCCGCGGCCTCGACCGTGGCCTTCAGCTCGCGGGCGCGCGCGTGATTGATCTCGGCCAGCCGCCGCAGGCCCACGCCGCCCAGCAGCGACATGTGGATGGTGAAGGCCAGGGCGCAGAGGCCCGAGTTGGTGCAGATGTTGGAGGTCGCCTTCTCCCGCCGGATGTGCTGCTCGCGGGTCGAGAGAGTGAGCACGTAGCCCCGCCGGCCGTCGGCGTCGACGGTCTCGCCGCAGAGGCGGCCGGGCATGTTCCGCACCAGCTTCTCGCGGCAGGCGAAGAGGCCGATGTACGGGCCGCCGTAGTTCAGGGCGTTGCCGATCGACTGCCCCTCGGCCACGGCGATGTCGGCGCCCATCTCGCCGGGCGACTTCAGCAGACCGAACGACACGGCCTCGGTCGTCACCACGATCAGCAGCGCGCCCTTGGCGTGGGCCGCCTCGGCGATCTTCGAGACGTCGGTGACGACGCCGAACACGTTCGGGGTCTGCACCACCACGCAGGCGGTGTGCTCGTCGATGGCGTCGATCACGGCGGCCTCGGCGTCGATCGCCGCCTTCTGGCGCACGATCTCCATGCCCTCGGCGTGGGCGATGGTCTGGGTGGTGGCCGCGTAGTGCGGGTGCAGGCCGCCCGAGAGGATCGCCTTCTCGCGGCGGGTCACCCGCTGGGCCATCATCACGGCCTCGGCGCAGGCGGTGGAGCCGTCGTACATCGAGGCGTTGGCCACATCGAGGCCGGTCAGGGCCGCGACCTGGGTCTGGAATTCGAACAGCACCTGCAGCGTGCCCTGGGCGATCTCGGGCTGGTACGGCGTGTAGCTGGTCAGGAACTCCGACCGCTGGATGATGTGGTCCACGGTGGCCGGCACGTGGTGGCGATAGGCGCCCGCGCCGCAGAAGAACGGCCCCGAGCCCGCCGTACGGTTCATGGCCGCGAGGGCGGCAAGCTCGCGCTCCACCTCCAGCTCGCCGGCATGGTGCGGCAGGTCCACCGGGCCCGGCAGGCGCGCGGCTCCCGGCACGTCGGCGAACAGCGCGTCCACGTCGGGCGCGCCGATCACGCCGAGCATCTCGGCGCGGTCTTCGGGGGTGAGGGGCAGGTATCGCATGGGGCTATCCGTCAGACCTGTGCGCCGGAGGCGCTGTCGCTGGAACCACGGACCAACACGGGCCAGCACGGACGGCGTGCCGTTGTCCATGACGGTCGGTGATGGTCCGTGGTTCGATCACTGGCGCTGAGCGCCCTTATTGGGTGGCGAGAAAGGCTTCGTAGGCGTCGCGGTCCATGAGCTTTTCGTACTCGGCCGGGTCGGCGACCTTGATCTTGGCGAACCAGCCGCCGTTCTCCGGGTCGGCGTTCACGGTCTCCGGCGCGTCGCCCAGGATCGAATTGCCCTCGACCACCTCGCCCGAGATCGGGGCGTAGACGTCGGAGGCGGCCTTGACGCTCTCGACCACGGCGAAGGCGTCGCCGGCCTTCACGGTCTTGCCGGCCTCGGGCGTCTCGACGAACACCACGTCGCCGAGCTGTTCGGCGGCGTGGGCGGTGATGCCGATGGTGGCCACGTCGCCCTCGAGGACGACCCACTCGTGATCCTTGGTGAAGCGCATTGGAGGTCTCCCCTAGAACTGGATGGCGGCGTAGCCGCGATCATTTGAAACCACAGAAAACACAGACGAACACAGAAGGCGGGACCTCGGCCGCGCGGTTCGCGGGGCGCCGCTTCCGTGTCCTTCCGTGCCCTCTGTGGTTCTAATTTTCAGCGCCTGCGGCGCGCGGTGGGCGCCCATCGCCCTAGCCCTTGCGCACGTAGCGGTGGGGGACGAAGGGGCTGGCGACGACTTCGGCGGCCTGGGGCTTGCCACGGACGATGACCTTCAGCTGCGTGCCCACGGCCTTGAAGGCGGGCGGGACGAAGGCCAGCGCGATGCCCGCCTTCAGGCAAGGCGAATAGCCGCCGGAGGTAACCAATCCGATGACATTGCCCTCGGCGTCGGCGACTTCGGCGCCTTCGCGCGCCGGGGCGCCCTCCAGCACCTTCAGGCAGACCTTGGTGCGGGTGGTCCCTTCCGCCAGCTCCTTCACGATCCGGGCCGCGCCCGGGAAGTCCCGCTGCTCGCGGCGGTTTTTGTTGATGGCGAAGGTGAGGCCCGCCTCGACGGGGCTGACCGTCTCGTCCAGGTCGTGGCCGTAGAGCGGCAGGCCGGCCTCCAGGCGCAGGCTGTCGCGCGCGCCGAGCCCGATCGGCTTCACCCGCGGGTCGGACAGCAGCAGGTTCCAGACCCGCACCGCCTCGGACGCCGGGACCGAGATCTCGTAGCCGTCCTCGCCGGTGTAGCCCGAGCGGGAGATGATGAGGTCGGTCCCGAAGCCCGGCATGGCGCGGATGTCCATGAACACCATGTCGGCGGCGGCGGGCACGTGGGCCTGGACCACCGCGGCGGCCTCCGGGCCCTGGATGGCCATCAGCGCCCGGTCCTCCAGGCGCTCGATCGTCACCTGGCCGGCGAGCTCGTCGTCGATGACCTTGAAGTCGTTGTCCTTGCAGGCGCCGTTGACCACCACGAAGAGGCCCTCGGTCACCTGGCCGTCGGGCGCGGTCGGGCGGCCGGCCATCAGGTCGTCGATGATCCCGCCCTTGTGGTTGAGGAGGACGGAATACTTCTGCTTGCCGGGCTTCAGGCCGATGTAGTCGCCGGGCACCACCTCCTCGAAGGCCGACAGCGGCGAGACGCCCTTCAGCCGGGCCTGGCCCATGTGGGAGACGTCGAACAGGCCGGCGTGCTCCCGCGTCCACAGGTGCTCCTTCAGCACGCCGTCGGCGTACTGGATCGGCATATGGTACCCGGCGAATGGCGCCATGCGGGCGCCGAGGGCGATGTGCGTCTCGGTGAGCGGGGTGGTCTTCAGGTCTTGGGTCGAGGTTTCGGCCACGGGGGACTCCGGCTGACGATCCGGCGCGCAGCGAAGGATGGTCCCCCGCCGTCGCGCGCCCCCGCTGTCCTCTGAGCCTGAGAGATTTCGGGTCTCGCCGATGGTCCGGCGGGCCCTCTGCTCCTTCGGCGCCCCGACTTCGCCCTGTGGGCTAGGAAGGGAACTTTCCAGCGTTCATCAGCCCGTCGCGGTCCTTTTGCCTGAGCGTTTCCGGGGCGGTTGCGCCTTCGGCGCCCTGCGAAGCGCGTCAGCGCGAAGCAGGGCCTCTCCCGCGAGAGTTGGAGCGGTTGTGGCGGCGGGGGCGGGGGGAGTCAATGGTGGGGTGGGGTGCGTCCTGGCGGACGTGCGCCGTCGCGGGGCGGGGCAACCGAGCTGCGCCCCCCTCTCCCCTCCCACTACGTGCCGGGGGAGCGGAGGAGCGATCCACGGAGCCTGGCGCGCGGGCTCCCGCCGCTTTGCGGGGGAGGGAGGGGTGCGGCGTCAGCCGTACTGCCTGGCGTGGAGATAGGCCGCGAGGTCGCGGGCATGGGCGCCCCAGTGGGTCCGGTAGGAGAACGTCAGGTCCCAGAGCGCGTCGGCGAGGCCGTTGTGGTCGTAGCGCCAGAGGGCGTCGGCCAGGTCGATGACGATGTCGGCGAGGTCGTCGATGGCGTCGCCGGTCATCGGCTCGGCGGGCAGGACCAGGGGATCGCTAACGCTGTAGAAACCGAGGTCGGGGAAGCGCGCGCGGATCGCCGCGTAGAGCGCCGCGTAGTCGTGCGGCGGCGGATCGGCGCCCTCGGTGGTCGGGACGAGGTCGTCTGCCTCCTGGACGGCCAGGACCAGGGCGTCGAGGCCTTTGGACAGCTCTGAGAGCGGCGGCGGCTCGGCCGTCAGGACGAGGTCGCGAAAGCGACGGGCCATGTCGAAGGGCGCCGGCAGGGTCATCGTATGAAGCTAGCGGACCGCGCGACTGGACGGAAATCGCAACCGACCGTAGCGTTGCCGTGGAGCCGGGTCTTGGGCTCTGCCGAGGGGCGTCTCGTGAGGATCAGCTGGGTTGTGGCCGGGGCGGCCGTCGCGTGCGCCATCGCTGGGGTGGGCGCGGCCTGGGCGCAGGGCGGGGCCGAGCAGCCGGCGTCGGCGATCCCGCCTGAGCGAGGGGGCGAGGTTGCGGTCGACCGGCCCTGGCATGTCTGTCCGCCGACCCGGCCCAAGGGCATGCGCTTCTACCCGGAGAAGGCTCAGAGGAAGCGGATCGAGGGCATGGCCAACATCCAGTGCCGCTTTCGGCCCGATGGCGCCGCCGAGGCCTGCGTCTGGATCGACGAGTCGGTACCGGGGTGGGGCTTCGGCGAAGCGGCGCAGGCGATGGGCTGCCTGTTCAAGGTGAAGGCGCCCGGGCCGGAGGCGGGGGGCGGCGCATCGCAGGTGGTGCAGATCCCGCTGAAGTTCACCCTGCCGAGGTGAGCCAGCGACGGCGCCGCCAGAGCGGGCCGTCGATCCTCTGGGCATGGGGCTCGCCCCCTCCAGGCGCGCGGCCCCCGAGTTGGGTCCCGGTCTTCGCCTGCGGCGAAACCGGGATGACAGCCGTGGGCGAGGTGGAGTGCGAGGCGTTCCCGGCTGGCGTCCCCCCGGCGGCGAGGAGACGGCGCCGATCCCCGGCGGCCCCGGCAGGCGGTAGGGCCCGGCCCGCCTTACGCCAGGTCCGCGGCCTCGTAGAGGGGGCGGATCTCGATCTCGCTGGGGCCGGGCATGGGGTTGGGGCAGCGCTTCACCCAGGCGACCGCCTCGTCGAGGTCGCGCACCTCCCAGAGCCAGAAGCCGGCGACGAGCTCGCCCGGGGGGAGGAAGGGGCCGTCGATCACGGTCCGGGCGGCGCCGTCGAAGGCGACCCGCTTGCCGGCGGACGAGGGCTTGAGGCCGTCGCCGGCGACGAGGATCCCGGCTTCGGCCAGGTCGTCGTTGAACCGGCCCATGGCCTCCATCATCGCGCGGGTCTCGTCGGTGGGGACGAAGCCCCGCTCGCTGTCCTCGGTGGCCTTCACGAGCACCATCACACGCATCGTCCGTTCTCCCTGACCGGCGGCGGCCGGGCGGCCCGCCTGGCTGGAAGACGCGCGGGGCGGGCGGGCGCCGACAGCGGCCGCGTGTGGCCCTAGGCCAGCGTCGCGTAGGGGCGGGGGTAGGCTTCGCCGCGGGCGAGGTAGGTGAGGCCGACGACGCAGCGCACGCCGTACCAGACGGCCGCCCCGGTCCAGATCAGCCAGGCCACGCCCATGATCGGGAAGCCGATCAGGATGACGCTGAGGATCGCGCCGACGCCGAAGATGACGCCGCCGGCGATCATCAGCAGCAGGCCGATCCAGAAGGTGCGGATCAGGAAGGTGTAGTGGCTGCCGTTCACCGGGCCGGCCGTCTGGCGCTGGGCGTAGGCGATGACCAGGCCGATGATGGCGGTGATCCCGGTGGCGAACGCGATCAGGTACAGCGCGTAGCAGACCGCCGGCATGGTCTTGTCTTCGGCGGCGTAGATGTCGGTCATCGGCGGGGCCTTTCATCCCGGAGTGGGAGGTCGGCCCTGAAGATGGCCCCGAACCGGCGACGCTCAAAGACGTCACGCGGTTACAAATCGGTCACCCGCGGTCGAGAGTGATCTCCACGCCGGCGGCGACGGCGTCGGGCGCGAGGGCCAGGGGCTTTTCCACCCGCACGCGGACGCGGCTGACGCGCGCGTCGGCAAGGCAGCGCTGGGCGAGGCGGTGGGCGAAGGTCTCCACCAGGTGGATGTGGCCCGCGCCGGCCACGGCCTGGGCCGCCTCGACGATCATCTCGTAGTTGACGGTGTCGGCCAGCCGGTCGGAGGCGTCCGTGGGCACGTCGAGCTCGACGTCGACGATCAGCGGCTGCACGCGGCCGATCTCGTGGCGGTAGACGCCGATCTCGGCCTGGACCTTCACGCCCGTGACGAAGACCTTGGAGGCGGCGAGGCGGGCGGCGGCGCTCATGACAGGTGCTGTCCCGAATCGGCGGCGATCATCTGGCCGGTCACCGAGCGGGCGTCGATCAGATAGGCCAGGGCCGCGCCGATCTCGGACGGGTCGACCGGGCGGCGGAGCAGGGTGGAGGCGGCCTCCTCGGCGAAGGCGGCGGGATCCTGGTGGATCGACTGCAGCGTCGGCCCCGGGCCGATGGCGTTGACGCGGATGCGGGGCGCGAGCGCCTGGGCCAGCATCCGGGTCGCGTCCCACAGGGCGGTCTTGGAGAGGGTGTAGGAGAAGAAGTCGGCGCCCGGCCGCCAGACCCGCTGGTCGAGGATGTTGACGATCAGTCCCTCGCGGCCCTCGGGCAGGCGGCGGGCGAAGGCCTGGGCCAGCACCAGGGGCGCACGCAGGTTGGTCTCCATGTGGAGGTCCCAGGACGCGCGGTTCATGTCGGAAAAGGCGTCCTGCTCGAACACCGAGGCGGAGTTCACCAGGAGGGTGACCGGGCCGAGCTCGGCCTCCACCTCGCCGACGAGGGCGACGGTGGCGCTTTCCTTGCGCAGGTCGCAGGGCAGGATGGCGGCGCTGCGGCCGTGCGAGCGGACCTCGCCGGCGGCGGCCTCGGCCTCGTCGTCGACCTGCCGGACGTGGAGGGCGACGTCATAGCCCGCGCGCGCGGCCGTGGCCGCCAGCACGCGGCCGATCCGCCGCGCGCCGCCCGTCACCAGTGCTGCGCCGCGGCCGGCCATGGTCGGGGCCGCCTTAGTCGAGGCGGCCGAACTCGAACAGGTTCAGCGCGGCCATGACGGCGACGAAGACGAGGATCTGCAGAATGCCGCTCATGGGGCCTCCGGAAGTCGATGCGGGGGCTTTAGCGAGCGCCTCGCCCGGCCGCAAGGCCAACGGCGACTTCAAGTTCCGCGGCGTTGGGGCTTCCCCGGTTAACGGCGATCACTAATATGAGCGTTTGAAAGGCAGGTCCGCGGGGGCCTATGCCTCAACGAGAACGCCGCCAGGAGGACGTCTATGCGCGAGTACCTCAAATTCTATATCGACGGGCAGTGGGTCGACCCTGCCGAGGGCCTCAAGACGCTGGACGTCGAGAACCCGGCCACGGAAGAGACCTGCGGCAAGATCGCGATCGGCACCGCCGCCGACGTGGACAAGGCCGCCAAGGCCGCCCGCAAGGCTTTCGCCTCGTGGAGCCAGACCAGCCGCGAAGAGCGCCTGGAAGTGCTGGGCCGCATCCTGGCCGAGTACCAGAAGCGCTTCGGCGACCTGGCCACCGCCGTGACCGAGGAAATGGGCGCCCCGGCCTCGCTGGCCCAGCGCGCGCAGGTGCCGATCGGCATGGCGCACCTGGCCACCGCCGCCGAGGTGCTGAAGACCTTCAAGTTCGAGGAAGACCGCGGCCCGACGACCATCGTCAAGGAGCCGATCGGCGTCTGCGGGTTCATCACCCCCTGGAACTGGCCGCTGAACCAGATCGTCTGCAAGGTGGCCCCGGCCATCGCCACCGGCTGCACCATGGTGCTGAAGCCGTCGGAAGTGGCGCCGTTCTCGGGCCAGATCTTCGCCGAGATCATGCATGCGGCGGGCGTGCCGGCCGGCGTGTTCAACATGATCCAGGGCGACGGCCCGGGCGTCGGCGCGGCGATCTCCAGCCATCCGGAGATCGACATGGTGTCGTTCACCGGCTCGACCCGCGCGGGCATCGAGGTGGCCAAGGCGGCCGCCCCGACCGTCAAGCGCGTGGCCCAGGAGCTGGGCGGCAAGAGCCCGAACATCGTCCTGGACGACGACGCCTTCGCCAAGGGCGTGGCCCGCGGCGTGGCGACCATGATGACCAACTCGGGCCAGTCCTGTAACGCGCCGACCCGGATGCTCGTGCCGCAGAAGCGCATGGACGAGGCGATCGCGGTGGCCCGCGAGACCGCCGCCACCGTCACCGTCGGCGACCCGAACGGCAACAGCCAGCTCGGCCCGGTGGTCAACAAGACCCAGTTCGACAAGATCCAGAAGCTGATCCAGGCCGGTATCGACGAGGGCGCGACCCTGGTCATCGGCGGGGTCGGGCGTCCGGAAGGCCTCGACAAGGGCTACTACGTGAAGCCGACCGTCTTCGCGAACGTGAAGAACGACATGACCATCGCCCGGGAAGAGATCTTCGGCCCCGTGCTGTCGATCCTCGGCTACGACAGCGTCGACCAGGCGATCGATATCGGCAACGACACCGAGTACGGCCTCGCGGCCTACGTCCAGTCGGGCGACCTCGAGAAGGCCAAGAAGGTCGCGGCCAAGCTGCGCGCCGGCCAGGTGTCGATCAACGGCGGCGGCGGCGACATGATGGCGCCGTTCGGCGGCTACAAGATGAGCGGCAACGGGCGCGAGTGGGGCGACTACGCCTTCCACGAGTTCCTGGAGACCAAGGCCATCCTGACGCCCAAGCAGGCGGCGGAGTAGGGCTGGTTCCCTCCCCTTCCGGGGGAGGGACAGACCGCCAAGCGGTCAGGGTGGGGAGACGTCCGGCTGGCATCGCGTCTGGCCCGCGTTTCCCTACCCGGCCGTCTCTGTGCAACGTCCACCCTCCCCATCAAGGGGAGGGATTTTTTATGCCTTCATCGCGGCCTTCACCGCCTCGGGGCGGATCGGCAGGTCGCGCAGCCTCGCGCCGACGGCGCGGTAGATGGCGTTGCCGATGGCCGGGCCGACGACGGTGGTGGCCGGCTCACCGAGGCCGACGGGGGCGTGCTCGCTGGCCACGAACTCGACCTCCACGTCCGGGACATCGCTCATCCGCAAGGGCGTGTAGCTGTCGAGGTTGAGGTCCCGGACCTGACCGTTCTCGAAGGCGGTGCCCTCCTTGAGCGCGAGACTCATGCCCCAGAGGGCCGCGCCCTCCATCTGGGCGAGGGCGCCGTCGGGATCGACGATCACCCCGGCGTCGGCGACCAGGGTGAGCTTTTCGACCTTCACCGCTCCCGAGGCGCGGTCCACCGCCACCCGCGCGGCGCAGGCCACCCAGGTGGGCATGCCGCGCTCCTGGCCGAAGGTGGTGGCGAGGCCGAGGCCGGTGTCCTTCGGCAAAGGACCGCCCCACCCGGCCTTCTCGGCGACACGCTTCAGCACCGCGGCCTGGCGCCGGGCGCCGCCCACCGCGTTGGGCGCGCTGCCGGCGTTCCTGCCCGAGCCGTCCAGCATCCGCAGGCGGAAGGCCAGCGGATCGACGCCGGCCTGCTCCGCAGCCTCGTCCAGGAAGCTCTCCAGCGCCCAGTTGGTCCAGCCCGGACCGACCGACCGCAGCCAGCCAGGGCGGAAGGCCTTGTTCGCGAGGTCGTTGCCGATCGCCCGCACCCGATGGGCGCCGACGTTGTACCAGTGGTCAGCGCCGCTGATGGCGAAGGGGTCGTAGGCGACGCCGTTGGCGCCCTTGGGCATGAAGAACGGCGCCATGGCCTCAGTCGGCCAGCCGGCGCAGGCGTGGTGCTCCATGGCCGTCACCCGGCCGCCCTCGCCGAACGCCATCCGCAGCGTCTGGACCGACGGCGAGCGCGGGCTGTCGAAGCGGCTATCGTCGGCGCGGGTCAGCACCATCTTCACCGGCTTGCCGCCGATCGCCTTGGAGGCCAGGGCCGCGCCGACCGCGTAGTCGCCATTGAGCCGCCGGCCGAACCCGCCGCCCAGCAGGTAGGTGCGAAGGACGATGGTCTTCTCGTCGCGGCCCAGCGCCTTGGCGAGCCACGGCAGCACCAGCGACTGCCACTGGTTGCCGGTGTGGATCTCGAACCGCCCGTCCTTCTCGAAGGCCAGGGCGTTCACCGGCTCCATCTGGAAGTGCAGGGCGGTGGCGGTGGCGTAGGTGCGTTCCAGCCGGGAAGTCGCGGCGGAGAAGGCGGCGTCGACGCCCGGGTCCTCGACCACCAGCGCGCCGGCCGTCCGGTCGGCGATCAGCTCGCGGGCGCGGGCCTGCAGGCCGTCTTCCGAGACCTGCGCGGAAGGGTCGGTCTTCCACGTCACCTTCAGCGCCTCGGCGGCGCGGTCGGCGGCGACGAACGTCTTGCCATAGACCATCACCCAGCCGGGCACGGTCCCGGACGGATCGTCGAGGGCGATGGCGCGAATGTAGCCGGGGACCTTCTTGGCCTCGGTCTCGTCGATCGACACGACCACCGAGCCGTAGCGGGTCGGCGGCAGCTTGGGGCGGCCGTAGACCATCCCCGGGACCTTGGCGTCGAGGCCATAGACGCCCTTGCCGGTGGTCTTGGCCGGGATGTCGCGCGCCTGCACCGCCTTGCCGACCAGGCGGCGCTCGCCGGCCGGCTTGAGCGGCAGAGCCTCCAGCTGCTGGGCGGTGAAGGTGCGGGCAAGGTCGCCGCGGGCGACGATCTCTCCGTAGCTGACCGACTTGCCGCCGGCGCTGACCGCGCCATTGCGGGCGACGCAGTCCGCGGGGCTGGCGCCCAGCAGCTTCGCGCCGGCATCGACCAGGGCGATGCGGCCGGCCGCGCCGGCCTGGCTGTAGAGCGGATAGCTCTGCCACACCGACCAGCTGCCGCCGGTGACCATCAGGCCCCACTTCGGGTCGGAGTCCACGTGGTCGATCCGGACCTTGGACCAGTCGGCCTCGAGCTCGTCGGCGACGATGCGGGCGATGGCGGTGCCCACGTGCTGGCCCATCTCGGCGCGGATGACGTGGACGGTGACGATCCCCTGCCGGTCGATGCCGTACCAGATCGTCGGGGCGAAACCGTCGGCCGCCTCGGCGGGCGCGCCGAGGGTGAAGGCGGCGCCGGTGGCGGTGGCCGCGACCAGGAAGGCGCGGCGGGAGAGATTGGCGGGCGCGTTCATGCCTTCGCCCCCTGGCCGGCGGCGAGCCGGATGGCCCGCTTGATGCGGATATAGGCCATGCAGCGGCAGAGATTGCCCTCCATCGCCGCCTCGATCTCGGTGTCGCTGGGATGCGGGTTGGCCTTGAGCAGCGCCGCAGCCTGCATGATCTGGCCCGACTGGCAGTAGCCGCACTGGGGCGCCTGGGCCTCGATCCAGGCCTGCTGGAGCGGGTGGCGACCGTCGGGGTCGAGGCCCTCGATGGTGGTCACGGCGGTCCCGGCCACCGCGCCGGTGGGCGTCACGCAGGCGCGGACCGCCTCGCCGTTCACATGCACCGTGCAGGCTCCGCACTGGGCGATACCGCAGCCGAACTTCGTGCCGGTCAGCCCCAGCTCGTCCCGCAGGGTCCACAGCAGCGGCGCATCCTCGGGCGCCTGGACCGTCACGCTGCGCCCGTTCAATCGGAAGGTCGTCATTCCGCCTCCTCCCATGTTCGTTGCAGGTAGCGGACGCCAGGAACGGCGGACTGGCAAGGGCGATTAGGGTTCGGTTCCGCGGGGACGCCGCCCCCCGCCGCCGGCCAGGATCGCGGCCCCGAGCAGCGCCGAGACCAGCGAGCCCAGCACCACCCCGGCGCGCGCCTGGGCCTGCAGCGGGCTGGCCGCGTCCGGGAAGGCGAGGTCGGCGATGTAGAGGCTGAGGGTGAAACCGACCCCGCACAGGGCCGAGACCCCGTACAGCTCCACCCATCGCGTTCCCGTGGGGCGGCGGGCCCATTTCAGCGCCAGGGTCAGCGCGGTGGCCCCGAACACCCCGACCTGCTTGCCGAGCACAAGGGCGGCGGCCACGCCGAGGCTGACCGGCCCGAGAAGGTTCGGCCCCAGCCGCACGCCGGCGGCGGTGAAGGCGAACAGCGGCAGGACCAGGAACGCCACGTAGGGATGCAGGGCGTCGATCGTCTCGGCCAGCACGCCCTGGCCGCCGGGGCGCTTGGGCTCCAGCGGCAGGCAGAGGGCGATGGCGATGCCGGCCAGCGAGACGTCGATGCCCGACTTCAGGGTGAATCCCCAGAGCAGCAGGCCGCCGAGCGCCCAGAAGGCGTAGGGCGCGGCGCGCCAGCGCGACATGGCCGCCAGGACCGCCACGGTCATGGCGGCGCCCGCCAGCATGGGGAAGCGCAGGTCGCCCGAGAACAGGACGGCGATCAGCACGACCGCGAGGACGTCGGCCGCCATAGCCATGGTGAGCAGGAACACCCGGAGCGTCGGCGGGGCGCGGGGGCCGGCCACCGCCAGGGCCGCCAGGGCGAAGGCGACGTCTGTGGCGAGCGCCACGGGCCAGCCTTCGGGATGGCCGCCGGGGCCGAGGTTCAGGGCCAGGTAGACGATCGCCGGGACCAGGGCCCCGCCAAGGCCGCCGAGGATCGGCAGCGCCAGCCGCCGCGGGCTGGAGAACTCGCCGCGTAGCACCTCGTGCTTGAGCTGCAGGCCCATGACGAAGAAGAAGACGGGCATCAGTCCCGAGCGGACCCAGGCGGCCACGGAAAGGGTCTCGGAGAACGGCCCCACCTGGACCGGGACCAGGGCGCCGGTGAACGCCGCATAGGCGCCCGCCCACGGGGAGTTGGCCCAGAGGAGGGCGACCGCGGCGGCGATCGGCAGCAGCAGGCCCGAACCGGTCTCGGTCCTCAAGAAGGCCAGGGTGGGGCGACTGGACATGCCCGTGGGTAACAAGCGCCCCGCCCGCGCTCTAGAGCCTTTCCCGTTCAAACGGCAATGTTTGAACGGGATGAAAAGGCTCCAGCTCAAGGGTTTGAGCGCGTTCCGTTCGCAAAACCGGCTTCCACTCTTGCGGAACGCGCTCGAGCGGATTCGGCTGGCGCCGCGACGGTCGCCGACTATGGTTGGGTCCAACCAAACCGATAATTCGAGGAAACGCCGTGAGACTGGACAAGCCGCGCATCACGCCGATGACCGACGCCGAGATGGGCCCCGAGCAGCACGAGGCGCTGAAGGAGTTCGGCCCGGGCCCGATCCTCAACATCTTCCGGACGCTGGCGCGGGCGCCCAAGGCGCTGAGCCGTTTCAACGCCTGGGGCGGCTATGTGCTGTCGCGGCGCAACGACCTGCCGGCGCGCGAGCGGGAGATCGTGATCCTGCGGGTCGGCTACCTCTGCCGCAGCGGCTACGAGTTCACCCAGCACACGCGCATCGGCCTGCAGTCGGGGCTGACCGCCGACGAGATCGAGCGGATCAAGCGCGGCGCGGACGCCGGCTGGAGCGCCGCCGACGCCGCCCTCATTCGGGCCACCGACGAACTGCACGCCGACCAGTTCATCACCGACCCCACCTGGGCGGAGCTGGGGCGCCACTTCACCGCCAAGCAGTGCATGGATCTGGTCTTCACCGTCGGCCAGTACACGCAGGTGTCGATGATGCTGAACACCTTCGGGGTGCAGGTGGAGGGCGACCAGGTCGTCGATCCCGAGCTGAAGGTAAGCTGAGGTGGCCGCTCGGCTCGCGGGCAAGGCCGCGGTGATCGTCGGCGCGGGCCAGACTCCCGGCGAGACCATGGGCAACGGCCGCGCCATGGCCCTGCTGTTCGCGCGGGAGGGCGCCAGCGTCCTCTGCGTGGACCGGATCGCCGAGCGCGCCGAGGAGACCGCCGGCATGATTCTGGAGGCGGGCGGGACCGCCTCGGCGCTGCACGCCGACGTCTCCCGCGCGGCCGACGCCGAGCGGATCGTCGCCGAGGCGGTGGCCCGGCTGGGCCGGCTGGACATCCTGGTCAACAACGTCGGGATCGGCGGCGGCGACGCCCCGGCTCACGCGGTGGAGGAGGCGGCCTTCGACCGCATCCTGTCGGTGAACCTCAAGGGCACGTGGCTGGCCACCAAGGCGGCGCTGGCGGTGATGAGGGCGCAGCGGTCGGGCGCGATCGTCAACATCTCGTCCCTGGCGGCGCGGGCCGGTGGAATCCAAGTGGCCTACGAGGTCTCGAAGGCGGCGGTGAACCGGCTGACCCAGAGCGTGGCCCAGTCGCAGGCGCGCTACGGTATCCGCTGCAACGCCGTGCAGCCCGGACTGATGGACACGCCGATGGCGGTGGCGGGCATCGCCGGCGCCAGCGGCCGCACCCAGGCGGAGGTGCGGGCCGAGCGGGACGCCCGGGTGCCCCTGGGCGGCAAGATGGGCACCGCCTGGGACACCGCCCACGCGGCGCTGTTCCTGGCGTCGGACGAGGCTGGGTTCATCACCGGCGCGATCCTGCCCGTCGACGGCGGCATGGGCGTGCGGATCGGCTGACATAAGCCGAATATAATTGGCGGTGCGCGGCTGCCCCTCTATCACGGGGCCATGTCTCCACAGCGAGCCCTGAAGCGGCGCGTGTCCGCGCTGCAGGACTTCCTGCGACAGGAAGCGGCCGGCGGCTATGTCCTGATGGCGGCCGCCGCGTTCGCCCTGATCGTCGCCAACTCGCCCCTGGCCGAAGCCTATTTCGCGGCCCTTGAGACCAAGGTCGGGTTCGCGGTCGGCCCCCTGGCCCTGCACGAGACCGTGCTGCATTGGATCAACGACGGGCTGATGGCCCTGTTCTTCCTGCTGGTCGGGCTGGAGATCAAACGCGAGGTCCTGGACGGCGAGCTGTCGCGGCCGTCGCGGGTGGTGCTGCCGGGCTTGGCGGCGCTGGGCGGCGTTGTGGCGCCGGCGCTGATCTACGTGGCGTTCAACGGCGGCAATCCCGAGGCCGTCAGGGGCTGGGCCATCCCCGCCGCCACCGACATCGCCTTCGCGCTCGGCGTGCTGGCCCTGGCGGGCGACCGCGTGCCGGCGTCGCTGAAGATCTTCCTGACCGCCCTGGCGGTGCTGGACGACCTGGCGGCCATCCTCATCATCGCGATCTTCTATACGGCCGAACTGCACATGGCGGCGCTCGCGGGCGCCGGCGCGGCCCTGGCCGTGCTCGTGGCGTTCAACCGCCTGAAGGTGCAGACGCTGTGGCCGTACCTGCTGGTGGGGCTGGTCCTCTGGTGGTGCGTGCTGGAGTCGGGCGTGCATGCGACCCTCGCCGGCGTCGCCCTGGCCATGACCATTCCGCTGGCCCGCACGCCGGCCAAACCGGACTCCCACACGAGCTCGCCGCTGCACCGGCTGGAGCACCTGCTGCACAAGCCCGTGGCCTTCGCGGTGATCCCGATCTTCGGCTTCGCCAACGCGGGCCTCGCGCTGGGCGAGCTCACGCTGCGCCACTTCACCGATACGATCCCGCTCGGGATCGCGCTGGGCCTGTTCCTCGGCAAACAGGTCGGGGTGTTCGCGACGTCGATGCTGATCATCCGCCTGGGCTGGGCCGACATGCCCCGCCACGCCTCGGTCGGCCAGCTCTATGCGGTGTCGGTGATCTGCGGCGTCGGCTTCACCATGAGCCTGTTCGTGGGCAACCTGGCCTTCACCTCGCCGGACCTGCTGGCCGAGACCAAGGCGGGGGTGTTCGTGGGCTCGCTGGCTTCGGCCCTGCTGGGGCTGCTGCTGCTGAAGGTGTTCGGGCCGGACCGGGACGGCGCGCCCTCGCCCGGGCGGAGAGCGGCAGGCGGAACGGGCCCCTAGGTCGCGGCGTTAGCGGGTCTCCCTGAAATCGCCCGAGGAGACGCGGCGTGAACAACCTCATCTACCTCGTCGGCCTGGTGGTCGTCGTCCTGCTGGTCCTGAGCTTCCTGGGCATCGCCTAGTTGCCCGGCGGACGCGCTCCGCCTTAGGTGGCCGGATGCCCGTCTCGTCCGCCTACCGCCCCGATCCCCTCTTCCCCGATCTCGGCCCCGAATTCGCCGACCCCGTGGAGGCGGCGCGGTTCCCGAAGACCATCCTGCGCTACCGGAACGATCGGGCGGCGGCGACGGTGGGGCTCGACACCCTGACCGACGCCGAATGGATCGCCCACTTCGGGCGGTTCGAGCCGCTGCCGGACAACATCGATCCGCCGCGGTCGATGCGCTACCACGGCCATCAGTTCCGCACCTACAATCCGGAGCTGGGCGACGGACGGGGCTTCCTGTTCGCGCAGCTTCGCGAGGCCGGGACCGGCCGGCTGCTGGACCTCGGGACCAAGGGCTCGGGCCAGACGCCGTGGTCGCGGTCCGGGGACGGACGCCTGACCCTGAAAGGCGGCGTTCGCGAGGTGCTGGCGACGGCGATGCTGGAGGCGCTGGGCGTGCCGACCTCGCGCTCGTTCTCCCTGGTGGAGACCGGCGAGGACCTGGTGCGCGGCGACGAGCCCAGCCCGACCCGCTCATCCGTGCTGGTGCGCCTGTCGCACAGCCATGTGCGGTTCGGGACCTTCCAGCGGCATGCATTCTTCGAGCGGGCCGACCGGGTCGACCTGCTGATCGACCATGTGATCGAGGCCTATTACCCGGACCTTGCCGGCGCGAAGGACAAGGCCGCGGCCTTGCTGGCGGCGGTGGTGGCCAGGGCCGCGCGGCTGACCGCCCGCTGGATGGCGGCCGGCTTCGTGCACGGGGTGCTCAACACCGACAACATGAACATCACGGGCGAGAGCTTCGACTACGGGCCCTATCGCTTCCTGCCCTGTTCGGACCCGAACTTCGTGGCCGCCTACTTCGACCAGTCGGGACTCTACAGCTTCGGCCGACAGCCCGAGGCGGTGTTCTGGAACCTGCAGCAGCTCGCCGGCTGCCTCAGCCTGGTGACGCAGACCGACCCGTTGGTGGATGCGCTGAACGCCTTCGGCCCGGCGTACCGGCGTGAGCTGGCGGCGGCGATGGTCGCGCGGCTCGGCGTCACGCCGCAGGGCGACGAGGCCGACGCAGCCTTCGTGCAGTCCGCCTTCCGGGCCCTGGCCGAGGGCGGCGAGCGCCTGCGCTGGGAGCCGTTCTTCTTCGACTGGTTCGGCGGAGGCGAGGACCGGGCGATGGCGGGGCCGCGGGCCGTGCTCTACGGCGAGGCGGCCTTCGCGGAGTTTCGCGAGCGGCTGGCGACGTATTCCCCGGATCGGCCCGAGCGGCTTGCACACGCCTACTTCGCCCAGTCCGAGCCGGAGGAGCTGCTCTACGACCAGATCGAGGCGCTCTGGACGCTGATCGCGCAGGCCGACGACTGGTCGGCGTTCGAGGCCAAGCTGGCGCGGATCGAGGTCGCGCGGCAGGGCTGGGGCTTCAGCTAGCTAGCCCCGCGCGCGCGAGGCCCACTGGGCGAGTACGACGCCGCCCAGGGTGACCGCCGCGCCGAGGCCCTGGAGCGGGCCGATGGCCTCGGCGAACAGGATCCAGCCGAGGGCGGCGGCGACCACCGGCTGCACGAGCACCGTGACCGAGGCCGTGGAGGTGGGCAGGCGGCCCATGGCCCAGGCGATGGCGCCCTGGCCGGCCACGTGCATCACGCCGAGGCCGGCGAGCGCGGCCCAGCCGCCGGCGGTGGCAGGGGTCAGCGGCTCGCCCAGCGCCAGGGCGGCGACGAGCAGCATCGGCGCGCCGGCCACTCCGGCCCAGAACATCATCCGGCTGGCGGCCACGGTCTTGCGGCCCTCGGCCATGGTCAGGAAGTAGAGCGCGTACCAGAGGGCGGTGGTCACCGACAGCGCATCGCCCAGCGGCTGGTTCAGCGGCGCGCCGCCCCCCTTGGCGTAGGCCATCAGCCCCGCGCCGCCGACCGCGGCCGCCACCGCCACCAGGAACAGGCCGCCGGGGCGTTGGCGCAGGAAGATCCAGGCGAATGCGGTGACCACCACGGGCGTCAGGTTGGTCAGCACCGTGGCGTTGGCGACCGAGGTGTAGCGAATGCCGTAGTGCCAGAAGCCGAGGTCGAGGGCGAAGAACAACCCTGCCCAGAGCGCCATCCGAGGCGGCACCCCGAGCCCGCCGGTGGCCTGGCGCGCCAGCAGCGCCAGTAGCGGCGCGGCGAAGACCAACCGCCAGAAGCCGGTGGCCGCCGGCCCGGCGTGGGCCAGGCGGACGAGGATCGCGGCGAGCCCGATGACGCAGGCGCCGCCGACCAGGGCGGCGAGGGCGGTCCAGCGGGCCGGCGATGTCGTCGTCTCAGTCAAGGCCGAGCTCCCCGCGCAGGTCGGCGGGCGTGACGCCGCGCGCGCGGATCGCCTGCAGGGTCTCGGCCCGGTCGCGCTTGGCGAGGCGCTTGCCGTCGGGGCCGAGGATCAGGCGGTGGTGGCGGTAGACCGGCGTCGGCAGGCCCAGCAGCGCCTGCAGCAGGCGGTGGACGTGGGGCGCGTCGGCCAGATCGACGCCGCGGATCACGTGGGTGATCCCCTGCAGAGCGTCGTCGACGACGGAAGCCAGGTGGTAGGAGACGCGCACGTCCTTGCGCGCCAGCACCACGTCGCCGCCCAGCTCGGGCCGCGCCTGGATCTCACCTTCGCCCTCGACGACATAGGTCAGGCCATCGAAGCCGCCCACGACCGCCTCGGCGCGGGCGAGCGAGAGACGCCACGCGTAGGTCTCGCCCGCCGCGAGCCGGCGCGCTTCCTCGTCGGGCGGGAGCGGGGCGCCGCGGAAGGCCTCCATGGGGCCGTGCGGGGCGGCGGCGGACTGCGCCTGCAGCTCGGCGCGGGTGCGGAAGCAACGGTAGAGGACGCCCATCGCCTCCAGGCGCGAAAGGGCGGCGTCGTAGTCGGCCATGTGCTCGGACTGGCGGCGGACCGGGGTTTCCCAGCCAAGGCCCAGCCAGGCCAAGTCTTGGTAGATCGCCGCTTCGAACTCGGGCCGGCAGCGGGTGGCGTCGATGTCCTCGATCCGCAGCAGGAAACGCCCGCCCGCCGCGCGGGCGGCGTCGAAGGCCGTCAGCGCCGAGAAGGCGTGGCCCTTGTGCAGGTAGCCGGTCGGCGAGGGGGCGAAGCGGGTGGCGAACACCCGCCGGGCTCTATCAGCCCCGGCTCAGCGAGGGAAACAGGCCGAGGTGGTTGAACACCGCCTCCAGGAACGGCCGCTCGCCGCCCAACTCGGCCTTGAGCTGGTCGAACTGCTTGAAGCCGGCCATCTCGGCCAGGCCGTGGCCGGCGCACCAGGCGGCGATGGTGGCCAGTTCCAGGTCGACGGCGGCCACGGGATCGGCGCCCAGCTCGACCATGGTGTCGCGCACCATGCAGTAGGCGCTGTCGTCCTTGCCGTCGTGCATCTCGATCGGCAGGGCTTCCTTGTCGCGCGCGGCGTCGTACATCACGCGGTAGAGGGCCGGGTTCTCGCGGGCGAAGCAGACGTAGGCGATGCCCAGGGCGCTCAGCTTCTGCGGCCCCACGGCGGCGGTCTTGGCCGCGTCCATGGCCGCGTGCAGCATCTCCCAGCCCTCGTGGGCGACGGCGTCGAGCAGTTCGGCCTTGTCCTTGAAGTGGTGGTAGGGCGCCGCCGGACTGACGCCCGCCTCGCGGGCCACGGCGCGAAGCGACAGGGCGCTGGGGCCCTCGGACTCGAGCAGCCGACGCGCCGCGTCCACCAGGGCCCGGCGCAGGTCGCCGTGATGGTAGGGGCGGGATTCGACGCTTTTAGCTTCGCTCATGGCCTTACCATAATTTCATATCTAAGCGCCGTACAGATGTCTTGACGGCCCAGCTTGTCGCACCTATCTGAGCGGTGCTCAAATGAAATCTGAGCATCGTTCAAATAAGAAACGCCCCCGCTCCCCCGGGGGATCCAACTGAAAGGTGTGTGTCATGTCTCTCGCCAATTTCGAACGTCTCTTCGACCGCTTCGCCCCCTCGTTCCTGCTGTTCCTCGGCCTGACTGCGGCCGTCGCCACGGCGGGCCTGGGCGTCTGAGCTCCCCCTCAGAACGGTCGTCGTAACGACAAGTCAGGGGCCCGCGCGCGGGCCCCTTTTTCGTGGGGCGCCCCCCCACATGTGCAGAACCGCATAGCCGTCAGGCGAAATCGCTGATCTGTGCAGTGTTTAGTTTCTGGTACTCAATAGGCGTCCGGAACCGGACAGCCCCGCTCCCCCGGGGTTTCCCCAGAACGATCCGCGCTCCACCCCAGGCGCGGGTCCCAACTTCAAGGTGTGTGTCATGTCTCTCGCGAACCTCGACCGGCTGGTCCCCTCGTTCCTGCTGTTCCTCGGCTTCATCGCCGCCGGCGGCACGGCGGGCCTGGGCGTCTGACCGAAGCTCCCCACTTCCCGGTCTTACGGAGAGGGGCCCGCACGGGCCCCTTTTCTTTTGGGCGCGGCGTTGGGCTTCCGGGGCGGTCCGAACGGAATCTCGCACCTCCCCCGGAAGCGTGGGCCCCGGCTGAGATTCTGTTCCCCTCCGCTCCGCAGGCAGGAAGCGGCGCCGATTGATATCGGTCATGGAGATCGTCGCCTGGTGCTATAGTTAACAAGCCTTGGTGCCTGTTGTGCGTCTGCTGCCATGCGGAAACGGGGCCATCGCGCCCCGGAAAGAAGGGGCGATGAACCAGTCGACGACACGGGCGCGAAGCGCCCTGCGGGTCCTGATCGCCGAAGACAACTTCCTCATCGGAGATCTCATCGCGCAGATCCTGGGGGACGCCGGCTGCGAGATCGTGGGTCCGTTCGAGGAACTCGGCGAGGTTCTCGGCGCCGTCCGGCAGGGACTTCTCGATGGGGCCGTGCTGGACCTGGAGCTCAACGGCGCGTGCGTCCTTCCAGCCGCCGCCGCCCTGGCCGAGCGCGATATCCCGTTTATCCTGGCGACGGGTCGAGGCAACTCGGCAGGCCTGCCCGGGCTCCTGGCGCGGGCGCCCTTCCTGTCGAAGCCGTTCGAGGCCGCCCAGTTGCAGAAGCTCGTTCTGAGCACCTTCGGTCCCCGGTGCGCGGCATGTTGATGTAAGTGACGGCGTGACGAGCGATGAATCGGGTTCCCTGGAGCCCGGCGTGCGATCAGGATAGCTGACCGCTCGTTCCGTCACGGGGTCAGTCATGTCGACGAGCAGTCCAGGCCAACCCCGCGCCCGCCCCGCAAAGCGAAAGCGGCCATCGGCAGCCTCCGCAGCGGAGGCCGCGCCGCGTGTCGCGTTCCCGGTGGTCGGTGTCGGTGCGTCGGCCGGCGGTCTCGAAGCCTTCCGCGTCCTTCTGCGCGCGCTGCCGGCGCAGAACGGCATGGCCTTCATCCTGGTCCAGCACCTCGACCCCAGCCATGCCAGCATGATGGTCGAGCTTCTGGCGCCCCACGCCGCGATGCCGATCGTCGAAGCGGTCGAGGGCGCGCCCCTCGAGGCCGACCACATCTATGTGATCCCACCGGGCCGCTACCTTTCGGTTCGGGGCGGGGCCTTGCAGCTGTCCAGCCCGCCCGAGCGCCCTACCGTGCGGATGCCGTTCGACTTCCTGCTGGAGTCCCTCGCCGAGCAATGCGGCGACCATGCCGTCGGCATCATTCTTTCCGGGACCGCGGCGGATGGGGCGGTCGGCGCAAAGGCGATCAAGGCCGCGGGCGGCCTGGTGATCGCCCAGGACCCCGACGAAGCGGAATACGATGGCATGCCGCGCAACGCCATCAGCGGCGGCGCCGTCGACCTGGTGCTGCCGCTCGCCCGGATTCCCCGAGCTCTCGAGGAGTACGGCGGTCACAGGTATCTGCAGCCGCGCACCGACGGTGCGGACGACGGGGCCGGGGCGGGCGACACCTATCCCAGATCATCGAACTGCTGCGCCGACGCACCGCGCATGATTTCGCATTGTACAAGCCCGGTACGATGGAGCGGCGCATCGAACGCCGGATGGCCCTGAACGGGCTCGCCGACAGCCAGGCCTACCTCGAGCTGCTGATGCGCGACGCCGCCGAGTTGCAGCGCCTGGCCGACGACCTGCTGATCAACGTCACGCGCTTCTTCCGGGACGAGGCGGCCTTCGAGATCCTGGCGAAGGAGGTGCTCCCGGATCTGGTGCGCCAGCATCCCCCGGACCGGCCGATCCGGGTCTGGGTCGCAGGGTGCAGCACCGGCGAGGAAGCGTATTCGATCTGCATGCTGCTGCTCGAGACGCTCGCCGAGGCGCAGCGCAACCTCCGGCTGCAGATCTTCGCCACCGACGTCGACGCCGAAGCCGTCGCCATTGCGCGCGAAGGCGTCTATCCGCTGACCATCGAGGCGGACGTGTCCCCGGAGCGCCTGGCCCGGTTCTTCGTGCGCGAGGACAAGGGCTACCGGGCGACCCGCGAGCTGCGTGCGCCGATCGTCTTCTCGGTGCATGACGTGGTGAGCGACGCGCCGTTCTCGCGCCTGGACCTGGTCAGCTGCCGCAACCTGCTGATCTATCTGCGGCCCGAGGTTCAGCAGAAGGTCATCGGCCTGTTCCATTTCGCCCTCGGCCAGGGCGCCATTCTGTTCCTGGGCGGATCGGAGTCGGTCGGCGCGGCCGGCGACCGCTTCGAACCCATTTCCAAGAAGCAGCGCATCTTTCGCCACATCGGCCGCAGCCGGCCGGGCGACATCGAGCTTCCGCTGGGGCGGGGCGAGGTCGCGCGAACCCTGTGGGCGCGGCCGCCGCGGCCGGCGGCGGGGTCACGGGCCGGCATCGGAGACTTCGCCCAGCGGGTGCTGCTCGAAACCTATGCGCCGGCCTCCATCCTGGTGGGACGCCGGCATCAGGGACTCTACTATTTCGGCTCGACCGACCTCTACCTGAAGATGCCGACGGGCGAGGCGAGCCTCGACGTCCTGGCCGCGGCGCGGGAGGGGCTGCGGCCGGCGATCCGGACGGCGATCGAGCGGGCGGCGCAGCAGCCGCAGGTCGTCACGGTCGCGGGCCGGGTCAAGCGCGATGGCGTCTCCACGCCGGTGAACGTCACGGCCCGCGCCGTGACGAACGCAGGCGAGGACCTGATCCTCCTGAGCTTCGCGGACCTACCGCCCTCGGAGCGCGCCGGCGAGACCCTGCCCGAACCGTCTGTCGACACCTCACGCGTCGCCCGCCTGGAGGAAGAGCTGGATACGGCGCGCCGGGACCTCGAGGCCGCCATCCGCGACCGCGACATCGCCGAGGAAGAGATCCGGGCGATCAACGAAGAGGCGATGTCGGTCAACGAGGAGTTCCAGACCACCAACGAGGAGCTGGAGACGTCCCACGAGGAGCTGCAGTCGCTCAACGAGGAGCTCACGGCGCTCAACAGCCAGCTTCAGGAAGCCCTCGACCAGCAGCGGTCCACTGCCGACGACCTGCAGAACATCCTGAACAGCTCGGATATCGCGACCATCTTCCTCGACGACCAGCTCAGGATCCGGTTCTTCACGCCGGCCGCGAAGGCGCTCTTCAGCGTGATCGCGACCGATGTCGGCCGGCCGCTGGCGGACCTGGCGCACCATTTCGCGAACGAGGCGCTGCTCAGCTGCGCATTCCAGTGATCGTGGGCGCTCATTCCACGCGATGGCGGGCGCCTATTCCACGTGATCGTGGGCGGCGCAGTCGGCCGACGTGGGCATGGAGTCAGGCGTTGGTCTGAGCGTCAAGCTCGCGGTGGCCGGAG
>JBKOYY010000179.1:0-28151 GCA_046725615.1 Pseudomonadota bacterium | reverse complement strand
AAGTTCAACCGGACCACGCCGATCCTCGCCGTCAGCGCGGACGTGCTGCCCCAGCACATCGAGGCGTGCGAGGCGGCTGGAATGAACGATCACATCGGCAAACCGATCGACATCGAGACGCTGCTGACGAAGATCCAACTTTGGACTTCGGGGCCCTGAGGCTCACACCCCTGACGCAGGTTCGGACCGCCCCTCGCCATCTTCTCTTCAATCACAGCCGCCCCTGGGACGGCGCGCTTGGAAATGTCCCGCGCGCCACGCGCGGCAAGCCGATCGGGGAAAATGACCAGCCGCGTCCAGGGGATCGATGGACGCGGCTGGTCTTGCGTTGACGGGCGCTTGGGGTGCTGCGCCGGCCGGCCCATGAGCAGACGGCCGGGGAGCGCCTGCGGGCCCATCAGCCCGTACAGGGGACTTACGACGAGTTGTCGATCGGCGCGTCGGGCTATCTCGACATGTTGAGCGACAAGCCCGGTCGCCAGGTCCGTTCGCATATAGAGCCGAAGGATGGCCGCGCTTGATGATTCGTGACGGCGAAGCTTCCTGCTTCCCGTTGGGCTTTTGGTCTTGGGCGTGGATTGATCCGCTCCGGAGCCCGCCTCTACGTCGCGTCCGCCCGCTGGGCGCAGCCGGCCAGTCACCTGAGTGAGCGCCACCTTAACAGGGTCAGACCGGATTTTCCGAGACCGGTTGAAACCGGCTGCTGGTGGGCCCGGCAGGACTCGAACCTGCAACCAGACCGTTATGAGCGGCCGGCTCTAACCATTGAGCTACAGGCCCCTGCAGCGCAGGGCCCGGGCGTTACCACGGGCTGCACGTCGCTTAAAGCTTGCGTTCAGGTTGGAACTGCGACGCTTCCCGGCAATTCCTCCCCAAGGACTGGAGACTCCGATGAAGACCCTGATGCGCGCCGCCTCGCTGGGCCTGGCGCTGACGACCGCCGCCGTCGCGCCCGCCGCCGTGGCGCAGACCGCCGCGCCGGCGGCCGAGAGCATGTTCCGCGCGACGACGCTCAACCTGTCGGCCTATGGCGAGACCCGTGTGGCGCCCGACATGGCGACCATCACCCTGGGCGTGATGACCGAGGGCAAGACCGCCGCCGAGGCCATGCAGGCCAACGCCACCCGGATGAACGCGGTGATGGCCAGCCTGCGCAAGGCGGGCGTCCCCGACAAGGACATCCAGACCTCGAACCTCAGCCTCAACCCGCAGTACCGCTACCAGGAGAACCAGCCGCCGCTGCTGGTCGGCTACCAGGCCTCGAACAACGTCACCGTCACCGTGAACGACCTGAAGCGGCTGGGTCCGGCGGTGGACGCCTCGGTGGCCTCGGGCGCCAACCAGGTGCAGGGGATCGGCTTCGGGCTGAAGGATCCGACCGCCGCCGAGGACGCCGCCCGCGAGGCCGCCGTGAAGGCGCTGGCCGCCAAGGCCGACCTCTACGCCCGGGCGACCGGCCACAAGGTCAGCCGCCTGGTCAGCCTCAGCGAAGGCGGCGGCTATGCGCCCCAGCCGCCGATGCCGATGGTCGCCTACGCCGCCAAGCGCGAGGCGATGGACGCCGGAACCTCGATCGCCGGCGGCGAGCTGAAGGTGCGGATCGACATCTCGGGGCTCTACGAGCTGACGCGCTAGGGCGCGGGCCTGGAGACCTTCGCCCGGCGGAAGGCGCCTTCCAGGCGGTCGGCCATCATCCGGCCCGGGAAGGCGCGGTCGCCCTCCATCATCGCCGCGTAGACGAGGTCGGTCCCCGCGATCGGCCCCGACGCCCAGCCGACGCCGCGCGAGGCGTCGGCCGTGGTGTCGCACGAGAGCGTCCGCGGCTGGCGGTCCCTGGCGGTGGCCTTCAGCAGGTCGTCCACGCCGCGCAGGCCGGGCCCGTCGCAGGCGGGGAACTGCTTCGCGCAGGTGGTGGCGGTGTTGTAGCGGTAGAGCACCTTGTCCGACCCGGCCCTGGCGATCAGCACGCAGCTGTTCGGATCGCCGATGGCGCGCGAGACCGCGGCGTCCAGCTCGTCCTTGTCGACGCCGGGCGGCGCCGTCGGCGAGCAGGCGGCGAGGCCCAACGTCGCAAGGCTCAGCGCCGCCAGGGCGGCGGCGGCCCAGGCCTCAGGCGGCCTTCTTGATCTCGTTGTCGTCGTCCAGCAGGACCACAGTCGGGGCATAGTTGCGCGCTTCCTCGGCCGGCAGCATGCCATAGGTCACCACGATGACCTTGTCGCCCTTCTGCACCAGGCGGGCGGCGGCGCCATTGACGCCGATCACACGCGAGCCACGGGGCGCCTCGATGGCGTAGGTGGTGAAGCGCGCGCCGTTGGTGATGTTCAGCACGTCCACCTGCTCGTGCGGCAGGATGCCCGAAGCGTCGAGCAGGTCGCGGTCGATGGCGATCGAGCCCTCGTAGTCGAGGTCGGCCTGGGTGACCGTGGCGCGATGCAGCTTTGCCTTCATCAGGGTGAGCAGCATGGGCTTGGCGTCCTCCTGCATCGCCGCTCTATGTCGGCGAGCGGGCATATACGCACGTCGGCCCGCGCATTCAATGCGGCATCGCAGCACGAGTGACGCAAGGGCGCCGGCGGGCGCATTCCCTTACGTTGTATAAGGTTGCGCCTGACACCGGTGACGCCGCAGCGCCGTCCGTCACCGCGCCGCAGCAACCGCGCCGTCGGCGCCCGCATGCCGGCGCAGGAACGCGGTCATCTCGTCCAGCACCGGCGCCCTGCCCCTCAGGGGCCGCGACAGGGCCAGCACCATGCGGATGTGGTCGACGCCCGGATAGTGGCGCTCCTCGACCGGGACGCCGGCCTCGCGCAGCTTCCGCGCCAGGGCGATGGTGTTCTTGGGCCAGACCATGTCGTCGGCGTCGCCCGTGGCCAGGAACGCCGGCGGCGACTGCGGCCCCACATGGGCCAGGGGCTGGGTCGCGGGCAGGTCCGCCGTCCCGCCGAAGATCCGCTCGGTGATCTCGCTGCGGATCGGCAGGAAGTCGTAGGGTCCGGACAGGCCGGCGATCGCCTTCACCCGGCCCGGATCCACGCCCGCCGCGGACAGGTAGCGGCCATCCAGGCCCAGCATCACGGCGTTGTAGGCGCCGGCCGAATGCCCCACCAGGACGATGCGCTGGGGATCGCCCCCGTACCGCGGCGCGTTCTCGGCCGCCCAGCGCACGGCCTGGGCGCCGTCCTCCAGGAACCCCGGGTACTTCACCTCGGGATACAGCCGGTAGTCGGCGACCACCGTGACGAAGCCGCGCGAGGCCAGCGCCCGGCCCGCCCAGTTGTAGTCCTGCCGCCGGCCGCTGTCCCAGGAACCGCCGTAGAAGAAGACCGCCACCGGCGCCTGTCCCCGGGCGCCGCGTGGCGCATACACGTCCAGCATCTGGCGCGGCCCCGCCCCATAGGCGGCGCCCCGCACGACGTGGGAGGCCGGATCCTTCGGCGAGAGCGTCGCGAACATGGTCAGCGGCGAGCAGGCCGAGGTCAGGGCCGCAAGCGCGGCGGCGAGGGCTGAGCGTTTGGAGAGCGCGGGCGGCATGGGCTCACTCAGGTACGGGGGCGATCGGGCGCGCGCAACGTCCGCGGCCCCTGCCGGCCTCTACGCGGCCCGGCCGCCCACAGATGCAGCCGAATTTCCCCGCGGTCAGCCTTGACGTCGCCCCCCTCGACCGGCGCAATGAACTGAACAGTGATAAGGGAGACGACCCATGGACGGAGCTCAGGCCCCGGCTGGTTTCAATCGCGAGGCCCTGGCCCAGGTGGGCCCGGCGCTGAAGGGCATCGTGGACCAGGGCGCGCTCTCGGGCATCGTCACCCTGACCTGGCGCCGCGGCGAAGTGGTTCAGGTCAACACCATCGGCCATCGCGACGTCGCCGCCGGCCTGCCGATGGAGCGGGACACCCTCTTCCGCATCGCCTCGATGACCAAGCCGGTCACCTCGATCGCGGCGATGATGCTGATCGAGGAAGGCAAGCTGAAGCTCGACGACGCGATCACCCGCTGGATGCCCGAGTTCAAGGACATGCGCGTCCTGACGTCGGCCACCGGGCCGCTGGACGAGACCGTGCCGGCCGCGCGCGAGATCACGGTGGAGGATCTCTTCACCCACCGCTCGGGCCTGGCCTACGGCTTCACCTCGATGGGCCCGATCGCCCACGCCTATGACAAGCAGCTCGGCTCGCCGCTGATCAACGCGCTGTCGCCCGACGCCTGGCTCCAGGCGCTGAGCGAGCTGCCGCTGGTCTACCAGCCCGGCGAACGCTTCCACTACAGCCACGCCACCGACGTGCTCGGCTTCCTGGTCTCGCGCATCGAGGGCAAGCCGCTGGGCGAGGTGCTCAAGGCGCGGATCTTCGACCCGCTGGGCATGTCCGACACCAGCTTCTGGCTGGCGCCCGAGAAGCACGGCCGCCTCGCGAAGCTGTACGAGGCCAAGGCCGACGGCAGCCCGCTGAAGGACGTCTCGATCCCGCACTCCGAGACCCCGATGGCCTTCGAAGCCGGCGGCGGCGGTCTGATCTCCACCGCCGACGACTACCTGAAGTTCGCCCGCATGATGCTGGGCCGCGGCGAGGTGGACGGCGTGCGGCTGGTGAAGCCCGAGACCATCGACCTGATGTGCGCCAACCGCCTGACCGACGTCCAGCGCACGCACGACTTCCTGGGCATGCCGTTCTGGATGAGCCAGGGCTTCGGCCTGGGCGTCTCGATGATCCTCGACGCCCAGAAGCACGAGTGGATGGGCGCGGGCGCGGAAGGATCGTTCGGCTGGCCGGGCGCCTTCGGCACCTGGTGGCAGGCCGATCCGAAGAACGACATGATCCTGGTCTACCTGATCCAGGACTCCATGCCCCTGGGCCCCGAGGCGGTCACGGCCATGCAGGGCCAACGCCCCACCGGCCGGATCGCCCTCCCCGTCTTCCAGAAGATGACCTACGCCGCCCTGAGCTGACGGGGCGGCGCGTCAGCGCAGCGGAACCCGGGGCGCCACGCAGATCGGCCGGTCGCCCACCTTGTCGCCGATGAGGCTGCCGTCGCGGGCGGCCTCGCGGCGGGCGATGTTCAGCGCCCTGCCCTCGGGCGGCGGCGTCTGGCCCTTGGCGCAGATCGGGACCTGCACGCGCTGGCCGCCGTCGGGGCACGTGCAGATGTCCTCGCGCGGGTCCAGGCGGCTGCCCGGGACCCTGCAGACGGCCGGGATCAGCTGGCCGCCGACCTCGATGCACTGGATCGTCCAGGTGGGCGGGTTCTCGCTGACCGGCTGGGCGCCCGCCGCGCCGGCGGCCAGGGCGAGGACGGCCGTGAGGATGAGACGTCGCATGGCAGGGCTCCTTCGGCGGCCGAGGATACGCGCACCGGGCTCGCCGGGCTTCGCAAAACTGTGTTCACCACGTCTGCGAGCCGCGGGTTAACCCCCGCCGTGGCAGCGTGGCCGCATGGACCCGATCGCCACCGCCCGCTACGGCCTGATGGCCGCCACCCAGCGCTTCGAGAGCTCGGCGGTTCGCATCGCCACCCAGGGCGTCGAGGGCTCGGACGTGGACGTCGGCCAGGAGATGGTCGGGATGATCGAGGCCAAGACGGCCTTCTCGGCCAACATCTCGGTCATCAAGTTCGCCCAGGACATGTGGGACTCGCTGCTCGACCTGCAGCGGGACTGAGCCGGCGCACGGAACGTCCGACGAAAAAGGGGAGCCTCGCGGCTCCCCTTTCCGTATCCGGCGGCGTCTTCGCCCCTACTTGTCGTTCGGGTCCGAGCCGTCCTTCGGCGCGCCGGTGCCGGACGAGCCCATGAACAGCTTGCGGCCGTCCGGGAAGGTCACGTCGCGGCCGTTGGCCTTGCAGGCCGGCCGGCACATCTTGTCCTTGGACTGATAGCCGCGAACGATGATCTCGGTCCCCGGCGGCAGCGAGGCCTTGGTGATGCCCGAGCGCATCAGGGTGTTGGGCGTGCCGCCCTCGACCATCCACGCCGTCGCCTGGCCGGTCTTGGGGTCGACCGCGTTGATGTGGACCCATGCGTGCGGGTTGATCCACTCCACGCGGGTCACCTTGCCGCGCAGCAGCACCGGCGCCTTGCCGTCGAATTCCGCGGCGAACGCGTGGTGGGCCCAGGCCGCGCCGCCCGCGGCGGCGGCGGCGAGCGCCGTACCGAGCGCCCCCGCGATGATCAGTTTCTTCTTGTCCATCTTGCGCCTCCAACGCCGGATGATCGTCTCTTTCAGGCCGGGCGGCGAGCCCGGATTACTTCAGCGGTTCCTTGCGGAGATCGCCGTACATCAGTTCCTCGACGAACTCGACGCACTTGAACTGGCCGAGTCGGGCATCCTCGCCCTGCCGCTTGTAGAGGTTGAAGCTCATCTTCCACGGCCGGGTGAAGGTGGCCGGGTCGGTGATCGTCGCCTCGTAGCGCATCGTGGTGGGGCCGGTGGGCGTCCAGCGCTCCACCACCGTCATCTGGTCCGAGTGGTGATTGCCCGCCCGGTCGAACCAGGTGCGGTCGTTCATGCCCGTGACGGTCACGACCAGGGTGTCGCCTTCCCACTTGGCCACCGACTGGCCCATCCAGCTGTCGACCGGCGCCGGGCCCGGGTCGGTGAACAGCATGTTCCGCACCGCCCCCGCGTATTCGTAGGCGATCAGCATCGACTTCTCGGACTGGAAGATCTGGAAGGGCAGATGCATGTAGTTCGCCCGCGGCACGCCCGGCAGGTAGCACTTCACCTCGGGGTCGCGGTCCAGGTAGTTGGCGCGGTTCTCGTCGCGCAAAGCCTTGGCCTCGGGGGTGTACGGGATCTCGCCGCCCTCGACGATGCCCAGGCCCGCCGGCACGGCGCCGACCGCGCCCAGCGCCACCACCGCCTTGGCCGGCACCGGCACGAACGGCCCGGGCCGGAACTGAAGCGCCGCCCGCGCGCCGTGGGGCTCGATGTCCCAGCCGGCGGTGTTCATCACCTGCCAGACGCCGTTGAGGTCGGGATGCTTGCCGTCCGGTCCGCGCGGAGCCTTGTAGGTCGCCGCGGCCTTGGCCTTGCCCTGCGCCTGGGCCGCCACCGGCGCGCCCGCCAGCAGGCCCGCCACCGCAAGCGCCGTCACGATGCTCTTCATGCCCTCGTTCCCCCATCGGCGGCCTTGTCCGGCCACCCGTGTTCTGTGTCGTCTCGTCCCCGATCGGGCGGCCCGCTGCGGACGCTTTGCGCGGAGCCCCGGCTGCGCTAAGCCGCCCGGATGCCAACACGCCCGCTCTTCGCCACGCCGATCTACGAAGCGACCCTTACAACAGACCGATCCTTCGAAAATTTCAATGCCGAGATTTTGGACGCCTGCCGCCTTCTGGAGGTCGAGGACCAGGCCGGCCGTCGGTGGTGTCGCGAGCACGGATACGGCGGCTACACCTCCTACGCCTCGCTCAACGACCTGCCGCTGCGGATGAGCGTCTTCGGCGAGTTGAAGACGAAGCTCGACCGCCACGCCAAGGCGTTCGCCCAGGCCCTGGACTTTGACCTCGGCGCCGGGCGGCTGCGGCTCGACAGCCTGTGGGTCAACGTCCTGAAGCCGGGCGCGGGCCACACCGGCCACATCCACCCGCACAGCGTCATCTCGGGCACCGTCTATGTTGACATCCCGCCGGGCGCGAGCGCGCTGAAGATCGAGGACCCGCGGCTGCCGATGATGATGGCGGCCCCGCCGCGCCGGAAGGACGCCCCCGAAGCCGTCCAGCCCTTCGTCTATCTGCAGCCGCAGCCGGGCACGATCTACATGTGGGAGAGCTGGCTCCGCCACGAGGTCACGACCAACCGCGCGAAGACCGCGCGGGTCAGCGTCAGCTTCAACTACGGCTGGCGCTGACCCGGCCGGACCGCTTCAGTCCGCGATCGTCTGTTTCGGGGCGAACTTGCCCGCGAAGAAATCGCCCTTGTTCCACAGCGGCCGCGTCTCCGCGTCGGCCAGTTCGCGGGCGATCTCGTAGTTGATCCAGGCGAACTTGGCGCCCGCGCGATAGTCGATGCCTTGGGAAAGGTCGTCGCACGGCTTGTGGTAGCAGTCCTTCAGGAAGCCACGGAACTTCGCCTCGCCGCCGTTCTGGAAGCCGGTCATCAGGAAAGTCGACGGCACGCCCACCTCGACGAACCGGAAGTGGTCCGAGCGGGTGAACAGCCCTTCCTCCGGCATCGGATCGGCCGAGAGCGAGACGCCCGCGCGCTGCGCCGCCCGCTGCACCGCCGGCCCCAGGCTGGAGCGCTCGGCGCCGAAGGCCACCACGTCGAGGAAGTCGTAGGTCAGGATCGGCATGTCCAGGTTGACGTTGGCCACCATGGGCCCCGTCACCGTGGGATTGCGGGCGAAATATTCCGCGCCCAGCAGGCCCTTCTCCTCGGCGGTGACCGCCAGGAACAGCACCGAACGCTTCGGCCGCTGGCCCGACTCCCGGAACGCCCGCGCCACCTCCAGCGTGGTGGCGATGCCGCCGGCGTTGTCGAGCGCGCCGTTGTTGATCTCGTCGCCGTTCAGCGGCGGCGTGATCCCGATGTGGTCCAGGTGCGCCGACAGGACGATGACTTCGTCCTTCAGCTTCGGGTCCGAGCCCTCCAGCAGGCCGGCGACGTTCGCGCTCTGGATCGCCTTGGTCTCGGTATGCAGCGTCACGTCCATCGCGGTGGCCAGCGGGAAGCGCGGCACGGCGCCCTTGGGCTTGTCGGCCTCGGCGATCACCTGGGCGTAGGTCTTCGGCGCGCCGGCGAACAGCTTCTCGGCGCCCTTCACGCTGACCGAGCCCAGCCCCGGCGTGCCTGGCGCGGGATCGAAGGCCGAGCCGTCCGGCTTGCGCCAGGTCATCGCCCAGGCCTGCCACGACCGCGCGCCCTCGGCGAACGGGCGGCGCAGTTCGTCCTTCGGCGTCGAGAGGAAGATCACCCCCACCGCGCCCGCCTTGGCCGCGGCCATCCGCTTGGTGCGCGCATTGCCGTAGTAGGCGCGCTCCTCGGTCTGGAAGCCGGGCGGACCGCCCGAGAGGACGACCACGATCTTCCCCTTGGCGTTGAGGCCCTTGTAGTCGTCATGCTTGCGCTCGGGCGCCACGACGCCATAGCCGGCGAACACCAGCGGGGCGGAGACCTTGTGGTCGGCGGCCCCGGCGTTGCGGCCGAGGAGCACCTCTTCGCCGAACACCAGCGGCGTCGCCGTCCCGTCCTTGCCCCGCACCACGAACTCGCCCTTGTCGGCGGCCCGGAAGGCGAGCATCGGCACCTGCTGGAAATAGGTCCCCCTCTCGCCCTGGGGCGTCAGGCCCAGCAGCGCGAACTGGGCGGCCACGTAATTCGCGGCGATGTCGTAACCGGGCGAGCCGGCCTCCCGTCCCTGCAGCAGGTCCGACGCCAGGAATTCCACATGCGCCTTCACATTGGCGGCCGAGCGGGCCAGGTCCGGAGCGGTTTGCGCCGAGGCGGGCGCAGCGAGGGCCAGCGCCACGGCGGTGGCGGTCAGAAGCTTCGGAACACGCATAAGAAAAAACTCCCCGGACTTGCGGCCGGGGAGTCTTAGAGCATCGCGCGTTGGGCGCCAGTCCTAGCTAGCGCAGTCCAAACTCACGCTTGAGAATCTCGAAGAGAGCCTCAGCGCCTTGGCGATCGAGCTGCAGGGTTTGGCTCTTTTTCCCTGGGAACTTGCGGTCATCAGTGCCGAACGTATCGATCTGGATCAACACGCGGCCATCGACCTCGGCGACCGCATACGATGCGCCGATCTCCTTGTGGAGGGTCGGCCGCTGCAGCTCCTTCCGTTCGAAGTTGCGAACCAAAGCCATTCTAGCTGTCCAGGAAGCTCCGCAGCTTCCGCGACCGCGACGGGTGCTTCAGCTTGCGCAGGGCCTTGGCCTCGATCTGGCGGATCCGCTCGCGGGTCACCGAGAACTGCTGGCCGACCTCTTCCAGGGTGTGGTCGGTGTTCATGCCGATGCCGAAGCGCATCCGCAGCACCCGCTCTTCGCGCGGGGTCAACGACGCGAGCACGCGCGTCGTGGTCTCACGAAGGTTGCTCTGGATGGCCGCGTCGATCGGCAGGACCGCGTTCTTGTCCTCGATGAAGTCGCCGAGGTGGCTGTCCTCCTCGTCGCCGATCGGCGTTTCGAGCGAGATCGGCTCCTTGGCGATCTTCAGGACCTTGCGCACCTTCTCCAGCGGCATGGCCAGCTTCTCGGCCAGCTCTTCCGGGGTCGGCTCGCGGCCGATCTCGTGCAGCATCTGGCGGCTGGTGCGGACGATCTTGTTGATCGTCTCGATCATGTGCACCGGGATGCGGATGGTCCGCGCCTGGTCGGCGATCGAGCGGGTGATCGCCTGCCGGATCCACCATGTCGCGTAGGTGGAGAACTTGTAGCCGCGGCGGTACTCGAACTTGTCCACCGCCTTCATGAGGCCGATGTTGCCCTCCTGGATCAGGTCCAGGAACTGCAGGCCGCGGTTCGTGTACTTCTTGGCGATGGAGATCACGAGGCGCAGGTTGGCCTCGACCATTTCCTTCTTCGCCTGACGCGCCTCGCGCTCGCCCTTCTGCACCGTCTGGACGATGCGGCGGTAGTCGTCGATCGGAACGCCCGTTTCCTGGGCCAGGGCCGCAATCTCGTTGCGGATGTCGCCGATCTGGCCGCCGTCGTTCTCGGCGAACTTGGTCCAGCGCACGCCCAGCTGCTTGACCATGTCGGTCCAGTCGGGGCGCATCTCGTTGCCGAAGTAGGCCTTGAGGAACTCGGTCCGGCTGATGCCGTAGCTGTCGGCCAGGCGCAGCAGGCGACCTTCCAGGACCATCAGGCGCTTGTTGATCGCATACAGCTGCTCGACCAGCGCCTCGATGCGGTTGTTGTTCAGCTTCAGCGTCTTCAGGTGCTGGACGATGGTTCCGGCCGCGGCCTGGTAGGCGGCGCGGTCCTTCTCCGAGAGGTCCTCGCCCTTCAGCTTTTGGCCGACCAGCTTTTCCTGCAGCAGGCGGAAGGATTCGAACTCGGCGGCGATGGCGTCGAGGGTGGCCATCACCCCTTCGCGCAGTTCGGCCTCCATGGCGCTGATCGTCGGGCCGGCGCCGTCGTCGAAGTCGTCGTCGCTCTCGCCTTCGCCCTCGGGCTTCTCCTCGCCCTCGGCCTCTTCGCTTTCCTCGGCCGCTTCCGCCGCCGGCAGCTCGCCCGCCGCGGCGTTCTGGCCGCCGTAGGTCTGCTCGAGGTCGATCACCTCACGCAGCAGGATGCGGCCGCCTTCCAGTTCCTCGCGCCACACCATGATGGCTTCGAAGGTCAGGGCGCTCTCGCACAGCCCGCGGATCATCGTGTCGCGGCCGGCTTCGATGCGCTTGGCGATGGCGATTTCGCCCTCGCGCGACAGCAGCTCCACCGAGCCCATCTCGCGCAGGTACATGCGCACCGGGTCGTCGGTGCGGTCGTAGGCCGGCTCCTTGGTGGTCTCGACCACCGCCGACTCTTCACGCACCGCGACTTCGCCGCCCTCGGCGTCGTCCTCGGATTCGACGACGTTGACGCCCATCTCGCTCAGCATGGCGAGGGTGTCTTCGATCTGTTCGGAGGTCACTTCCTCCGACGGCAGGACCTTGTTCAGCTCGTCCATCGTGACGTAGCCGCGGGTCTTGGCCTGCTTGATGAACTTCTTGACCGCCGCATCCGTCAGGTCGAGCAGCGGACCATCGCCGCCCGTGGTTTCGGGAGTTTCGGCTTCGGCCGTGTTTGCGCTCATCTAAATCTCCGAAATCGGCGACCGCCCCGTGCAGGAGGCAGGCCGAAAATGGTGGTCGACGGAAAAAGGCGAAGAGGCCGCGACGATACGACCCGCCATCCGTCAAAATCGTTCCCGTACTGATCGTGCGTGCGCCAGCGATACGTCCGCCCGCTGCTGTCAGACGCGCCACGGGACATCACGCCACGAAGTCGCCTCCGCCGCGTCCCGTGATCACGTCCGCACGCTCCTCAGGCGAGGAGGACGGCGCGATCGCTGGGATTTCCGCCCATCGAGGGAGACATCATCATCCGCGAAGGGGGCGCGTCCGTGCTCGCAACGGCCCATCGATGTCTGTCGTAGTGCGCTAAATCCGCATTCCGCAGATGGCGCGCGAGTCGTCCGGTGTCAAGGCGGGTCTCCCCAAAGTGGGCGACGAACCCGGCGTTTCGCGCCTGGAGCGAGATCAGAAGAACACCTTCCTGAAGCTCACCCGGACCGTGCGGCCCAGCGGATCGACCAGATCGGGCTGGTAGCTCACCGGCGTCGCGCCGACCGCGTCACGCACCCGGATCCGCTCGTCGAACAGGTTGTCGACCGAAAGGGCGAGGCGGGCGCCGCGCAGGAAGCGGTTGCCGCGCGCGAAGGGCTGCTGGCCCAGGTCCACGAACATCCGCAGGTTGACGGTCGTCAGGTCCGAGAACCTCAGGTCCTGGCCGCCGAAGGCCGCACCGTTGACCTCCGTGCCGCTCTGCCATCGCGCGTTCAGGCGCGCGCCGAGGCCGTTGCGGGTCACGCCCCCCTGCACGTCCACCTGGTGCCGGGGCTGACCGCCGGTCTGGCCCAGCGCCGAGCCGTCCAGCAGGTCCAGCGCCGGCGCGCCGGGGCGGATCAGGATCTCGTCCTGCAGCCGCCAGGTGTGGAACACCGCGAACTGGATCGCGCCGCCGCCGAACCGGCCGCCGCGTGGGCCGCCGGCGCCGCGCCGCCCACCCGCCTGACCGGCCGTCTGGCCCTCCGGCCTCGGGAAGCCCTGCCCGGCTGCCGGTGCGCGCGTGTTGCGGAGCGGCCGGCTGTAGTTGAAGCCCCAGCGCACCTCCTCCTGGTCGCGCCGTGCGAAGTTCACCGGCCGCACGTCGATCTGCAGCAGCCGCCCGTCCGCCCCGCGCACGAACCGTTCGGGGAACGCGGCCTCGATCTCGGCCGTCGCCGCCGGGAACGCCGAGATCAGGTCCCGCGTCCGCGAGCGGTTGTAGTCGGCCCGGAACACCAGGTCCTTCTCCTTCCAGGGCCGCACGGTGAGGCCCAGCTTCGCCACCTGGCGGCTGTCGGCGACCAGCAGTGGGTTGCCGCCGGAGATCTGGGTCACCTCCACGGTCTCGCCGCGGGTGAAATCGAACACCCGCACCAGCGGCGTCGCGATCTCGGGATCGCCGAGTTGCTGCACGCTCGGCGCGCCGTCCTCCTCGGTGAACGAGGCGAGCACCCGCACCGGCTCGAACGGCGACCAGTTCACCCCCGCGCCCCAGGTCGTCAGCGTCCCGAAGTCGGAAAGTTCGTCCACCGCGAGGTTCGCGTTCAGCGACAGGTCGCCGACCCCGCCCAGCACGCCGCCGCGCCGGGCCACGGGCAGGTCGATGTTGGCCTTCGCCCGGCCCGCGTCCCGTGACAGGTCGGCCTCGCGGCGCAGGCCGCTCCGCACCGAGCGGCTCTCCGACTTGAGCGTGTCGGCCCCGACGGTGAAGGCCGCCGAGACCGGTCCGGCGGGCAGTTCGGCCAGCGTCCCGTTCAGCAGCAGCTCGGCGTCCGCCGAGGTCACCGTGGACCGCGCCGTGTCCGGCGCCTGCGGCGCGTCGCCAAAGAGCCCGCGCTCGGTCAGGCTGCGGTTGCGGGCCACATCGGCGTTGGCCGTCACCGTCCAGCGCCAGCCCGAGACAGCGCCGTTGGCCGAGCCGCCGAGGTGGCCGCTGAGCCCGTCCCCGATCCGCTGCAGCGCCCCCCGCGACAGGTCGTACCGCACCGCGTCCGGCGCCTGCCCCCGCGCGCCGCCCAGGCCCAGCAGGCCGCGGCTCTCGGTGCTCTCGAGGGTCCCGTTCAGGCTCATCGAGACGCCCTCGCCCAGCGTCCGGGCCAGCACGGTGTTGAGCGCCAGGCTCGAGGTCTCCGGCAAGAGGGTGCGGTAGGGCCTGAGGTCAACGCCGCCGGTCTCGCCGGACCGGTCCGCGATGTCGCGCTCGGCCTCCAGCACGGACGTCGCCCGGGTGGCCTTCACGTCGGCCTGGAAGCGGGTCTCGCGCTGGATCCTGAGCGCGTTCGCATCGACGTCCGCCGTGGCCCGCCCGCCCGCGGTGGGCAGGCGCAGTCCGGCCTCGGTGGTCAGGGCGTTGAAGCGCCGGCGCAGGACGAAGTTCACCACCCGCTGGTCGGCGCTGTAGCCGTAGCGCAGCGCCACCTCCTCGGGCAGGATCTCCACCCGCGCGATGGCCTCGGGCGGCAGGTCGCGGATCTCGGCGAAGCTCGACACCCGGCCGCCGTTCACCAGCGTGACAGGCCGCCCGCCGCCCCGGCCCCGGCCGCTGGCCAGCTGCGGCTCCAGCGCGGCCAGCATCTCGGCCACCGAGCTGACCCCCAGGCTGCGGATCTCGCGCGGCCCCAGGGTGATCTCGGGCGGGATGTCGCCGATCACCGAGCCTCGCGGCTGCGCGGCCGCCTCGATGACGAGTTCGTCGACCTCGTATTCGGCGTCGGGATCCACGCCCTGCGCGCCCGTCTGCGCCTGCGCCGCGCCCGCGCCCAGCACCAGCGCCGCGAGGCCGATACTGAGGCCCCTGCCCAACTCACGACGATGCAAATCAAACTCCTCGACCCGGCGTCCCGCAGGCGCGGTAACTCACAAACGGGCGAATTGGATCAATCCGTCGCGGCTCAGTGGGGGAGGACCGGGCGGGCGTCCTCGCCGCCGTGGGCCCAGTCGCTGTTGATCAGCCGCCGCAGGTGGTCGCGCTCGGCCTTCAGGCTGATCAGGGTGCTGGCGTCCTGGTCGCGGGAGAGGTCCCGCGCCGCCGACTCCACCGCCCGCTCCAGGCTCTCCAGCTGCATGAGCAGGTCGAAGGCCTGTCGCCACAGCTCGCGCGCCCGCTCCCCGCTCTCCTTCAGGAAGGGCGCCGCCACGCCGGCCCGCGCCGCCTCGCGCTCGACCAGCGCCAGGTCGTCCGGGGTGATCCCGCTGGCCATCAGCCGCCGCTGCATGGCCTCCATCTCCAGGTGGTCGGCCTCGTAGCGCAGCCGCACCAGCTCGTGCGCCAGCCGGTCCAGCTTCTCGTCGCCGAACCCGCGCGAGCCCACCAGCTCGATGGAATCGTCCAGGACGCCGGGGTCCTTCACCGCCGCGATGGCCAGGGCCGCCGACAGCGCGCGGGGCGCGGCCCTCAGCCGCTCGGTGGCCTGCTTGGTCTCGGCGATGGCGCCCGAAGGCGCGGCCCGGCGGCGCTTGTCCCAGCCGGCCCGCGACATCTCCCGCGCCGCCGCGCCCACGGTGTAGACCGGCTCCCGCGTCGGCCACAGGGCCTCGTAACGGGCCAGCAGGTCCTCCTTGTAGGCGCCCGCGAGGTCCGCGTCGGGGATCGAGGCCGCCAGCTTGCGCAGCCGCACCTTCAGCGCCGTCTTCCGCTCGGGCGTGTCCAGCGGCTCGGCCTCGTCGCGCTCGCGGATGAACAGCGCCTCGGCGAAGGGCGTCGTCTTCGAAAGCTGCGCCTTCAGCGCCGCCGCCCCCTGCTCGCGCAGCACGTCGTCCGGATCCTTGCCGCCCTCGACGATGGCGAAGCGGAAGCTGCGCCCGGCCTTCAGCAGCGGCAGCGCCCGGTCGATCGCCCGCGACGCGGCCTGCCGCCCGGCCCGGTCGCCGTCGAAGCACAGCGTCGGCTCCGGGTGGTGGCGCCACAGCACCTCCATCTGGTCCTCGCCCAGCGCCGTGCCCATGGCGGCCACCGCCGCCACGCCCGCCCGATGGCAGGCGATGACGTCCATGTAGCCTTCCACCACCACCAGCGGCGGGTCCTCGTCCGCCTTGGCCGCCGCCAGGATCTTGCGCGCCTCCGACAGGCCGTAGAGCTGGTGGCCCTTGTGGAAGACCGGCGTCTCCGGGCCGTTCAGGTACTTGGCCCGCGCCTGCGGATCCATCGCCCGGCCGCCAAACGAGACCACCCGGCCCCGGGCGTCCAGGATCGGGAAGATGATCCGGTCGCGGAAGCGGTCGTAGGGCGCCCCGCCGTCCTCCGGCGCGATCAGCAGGCCGGCCTCCACCAGCTCGGCCGGCCGCGCGCCCTTGGTGACCAGGTAGTCCTTCAGCGCCGTGCGGCCCGACGGCGAGAATCCCAGCCGGAACCGGCCCCACTCGCCTTCCGGCAGGCCGCGCCGCTCCAGATAGGCCCGCGCCTCGCGCCCCGGCGGGCGGCGCAGCTCGGCCTCGAACCACTGGGCGGCCAGCTCCAGCCAGTCGGCAAGGCCCTGGCGCTTCTTCTCCTGCTCAGCGCCGCGCGGGTCGACGGCCGGCAGCGGCACCCCGGCCTCGGCCGCCAGCCGCTCCACCGCCTCGGCGAAGCTCAGCCGCTCGGTCTCCTGCAGGAAGGTGATGAGGTCGCCGGTCTTGCCCGACGAGAAGTCGAAAAACTGCCCCTTCTCGTCGTTCACGTAGAACGAGGGGGTCTTCTCCTTGTTGAAGGGCGAAAGGCCGACGTACTCGCGGCCCTGCTTGCGCAACTTCACGGTGCGGCCGATCACGTCGGACGGCCGAAGCCGCGACTTGATCTCTTCCAGGAACCGCTCGTCGAACCGCCCGACCATCAGACCCAACCGCTAGCACCGCTGCAGGCAGGGTGCGAGCAGACAGTCACTCCACGTGGCGCAGCTTCTCGGGATTCCTCACCTGGTAGATGGCGGCGATCCTGCCCTCTTCGTCCATCTCGAACGCCATGGTAGCCGGACCATCGTCATAGTGGATGACGAAGCCCATCAGACCATTGATCCGCGCCGGGACGAGCCGCTCCAGCGTGGGAAGCGCATGGCGCCAGTGCAGTCCCTGGAGCAGGTCGAGGATGTCATCCCGGCCGACCAGCACCCGCAGGGCCGCCTTCCGCTTGCCACCGCCGTCGGTGACCATGATCGCATCCTGCGCCAGGAGGTTCGTCAGGCCGCTCATGTCGGCGCGCGCCGCCGCGGCCATGAAGGCGCCCGCAAGCTGCAGCGCACGGTCGCGATCCACGGTGAAGCGCGGCCGCGCCTCGCGAACATGCTCCCGCGCCCGGCTGGCCAGCTGGCGCACCGCCGCCTCGCTACGCTCCAGGGTCTGCGCGACCTCGGCATAGTCCTGGTCGAACACGTCGTGCAGCAGGAACACGGCCCGCTCCAGCGGCGACAGCCGCTCCAGCGCCAGCAGGAAGGCCACCGAGACCTCCTCGGCCCTCTCCACCGGGTCCTCGGTCAGGGGTTCGATCAGCGGCTCGGGCAGCCAGGGGCCCTTGTAGGCCTCGCGCTCAACCTTCGCCGCGCGCAGCCGGTCGAGGCAGAGGCGCGTGGTGGCCCGGACAAGCCAGGCGGCCGGATCGGCGACGTCGGCCGGCGCCCGCCGCCAGCGGATCCAGGCGTCCTGCACCGCGTCCTCGGCCTCGGAGACCGACCCCAGCATCCGGTAGGCCAGCCGCTTCAGCCGGCCCCGGTTGGCCTCGAAGGCGTCGGTCAGGCCTGGGTCCATGGCCGCCACCCTACGCCGCCAGGGCCGCCGGAGCCATGTGCGGCGCCACCGCCTCGCCGGCCACGGTCACCTTCGAGCAGGCCTTGCCGTAGCCCAGGGCGTACTTCAGCGTCGGGTACATCCGCGCCCCCACCAGGGCCAGGCCGATGGCCACCAGCCCCTTGTCGCCCCAGCGGCGGACGATCTCGTCGCGCAGCGGGTCGCACGCCTCCATGTCGCGCGCGAGGCTCGCCCTGGCGAAGCGGTAGGCCAGGGCCGCCGCCTCGCCCATCGCCGCCTCGTCCCCGGCCAGGATGGCCCGGAGCACCTTCGGATCGACCCCGTTCGCCGTGGCGATGTCCACGGACACCTGGGTGCACGGCCCGCAGTCCTCCGACAGGGTGCCCACCAGCCCGGCCGCGATCAGGGCCTCGTGCGGGGCCGCCCTCACGTCGGCGGCGCGGGTCCCCATCATGAACTTCAGCAGGCTGGCCGGGCTCACGCGCAGGACGTGGCGCATGTAGCTGGCGTCATAGCCGAAGCTCTTCTCGAACCCGTCGATCCAGCGGGCGAGCATCATCCTGATCATGTTCAGGCTCCTTTCGGTTTGCGGAGAAGGGCCAGCGCCAGTGGGATGGCCGCGAAGACGTAGACGCCGATCAGGTCCTGGCGGATGTCGGCCAGCGGGTCGGCCCCGCAGGTGGCGTCATAGACGTGGATCGCCGCGTGCATCGTCAGCCACGCGGCCGCGGCGCTCAGCGCGGGCCAGCCCTGCGCCGGCCGCCAGGCGAACCAGCCCAGCGCCCCAGCGCTCATGACGTAGATCGCCCCGATGTCGCGCACGAAGTGCGGGTTGAACGGCCCCGTCGCCGGCACGCCCGGCACGGCGTCGTACCAGCTCAGCGGCGCCGCCAGCATGACCACGCCATTCGCCAGGAACCCCGCCCCCAGCACCCCCGAAACCCACCGCTCCCAGCCCCGCATCACCTGCTCCCAAGCCATTCGAAACCCAGGACGCGACAGCCGGCGCGGCTGTGACATCGAAACCGGACGAAAGACCGGAGGCGATAAATGTTCTTGTATTGTTCCTATTAACGCCGACTGATATGCCGCAGCCATGTCCGACGATCAGACCGACCAGAAATCCGCGCTGCTCTGCGAACAGCAGACTTTCCAGATCCGCGGCGCGGTCTTCGAAGTGAACCGCGTGATGGGGCGAGGGTTTCTGGAGGCCGTCTACCAGGAATGCCTGGGCCTGGAATTCGCGAAGCGCGGCATTCCGTTCAGGGCGATGCCGAAGCTTCGCCTGGACTACAAGGGGACGCAGCTTCAGCAGACCTACCAGCCGGATTTCGTTTGCTTCGAGCTGATCGTCGTGGAGCTGAAGGTCGCGCGAGAGATCGCGCCTGAGCACCGCGCCCAACTCCACAACTACCTCAAGGCCACGGGGCTTCGGACCGGATTGCTCGTGAACTTCGGAGGCTCAGGTCCGGCCGCAATCGAGCGCATCGTCCATTGAGAACCACGGACCAACACCGACCATCACGGACGTGGCGACCGCGCCGAAGGCGCCTTCTAACCAGATCCGGGTGTGTCCTGCTTTAGTCCGTGATGGTCAGTGCTGGTCCGTGGTTAACTCTCCAACAGCGCCCATAGCTCTACTTCGCCTGGTACATCAGGCCGGCGAAGCGTTCGAAGAGGTAGAGGCTGTCCGTCGGGCCCGGCGAGGCTTCGGGGTGGTGTTGGACCGAGAAGACCGGCCGGTCCTTCAGCGCCAGGCCCGCGTTCGTCCCGTCGAACAGGGACACGTGGGTCTCCACCACCGGCTCGGGCAGGCTGTCGCGGTCCACGGTGAAGCCGTGGTTCATCGACACGATCTCGACCTTGCCGGTCGTCAGGTCCTTCACCGGGTGGTTCGCTCCGTGGTGGCCCTGCTCCATCTTCACGGTCTTGGCGCCCAGCGCCAGCGACAGCATCTGGTGGCCGAGGCAGATGCCGAACACCGGCTTGCCGCTCTCCACCAGCTTGCGGATTTCCGGAACCGCGTACTCGCCCGTCGCGGCCGGGTCGCCCGGGCCGTTCGACAGCAGCACGCCGTCGGGGTTGCGCGCCAGGATCTCCTCGGCGGTCGTCTTGGCCGGCACCACCGTCACCCGCGCGCCCACCGAGACCAGGCCCCGCAGGATGTTGCGCTTGACGCCGTAGTCCACGACCACGACCTCGTACTTCGGCTTGTCGCTCGCCTTGGCGTAGCCGCCGTTCCAGTCCCACAGGCCCTCGTCGTAGGTGAAGGGCTGCAGGCAGGAGGCGTCCTTGGCGAGGTCCAGGCCGACGAGGCCGTTCCAGGCGCGCGCCTTGGCCTGCAGGGCGTCCAGGTCGAACTGGCCGTCCGGATTGTGGGCGATCACCGCATGCGGCATGCCCTGCTCGCGGATGCGCCGGGTCAGGGCCCGGGTGTCGACGCCGGCCAGGCCGATCACGCCGCGCCGGGTCATCCAGGTTTCGAGGTCGGCATCCGCCCGCCAGTTGGCCGGCTGGGTCGGCACGTCGCGGAAGATCGCGCCGCGGGCCGCCGTCTCGGCCGATCCCGACATCTGCTCGATGTCCTCGACGTTCGTGCCCACGTTGCCCACGTGGGGGAAGGTGAAGGCGACGATCTGCGCCATGTACGACGGGTCGGTCAGGATCTCCTGATAGCCGGTCATGGCGGTGTTGAAGCACACCTCGCCGACCGCATCGCCGACCGCGCCGACGCCCACGCCCTGCAGGACGGTCCCGTCGGCCAGCACCAGAACGCCGGTGACGCCAGGCAGAAGGTCACGGCTCATGGAGGGCTCCTTTTAGGGTCGTCATCGGGCGGACGCGGGACCGGTTCCCTCGACACGTTCCGGGCAAACGGCCGCGTACCTAGTGAGTCGGCGGAGCCGGGTCAATGCGACTCCGGGACAGCGCCCGCCTTGGTAGGAATTATATTGCAGTTTCTATTTCTAATTGTACCGTCGTCGCAGTAGGGGCAGTGGGCGCCTGATGTGAAGCGTACGGCGACGAGCACCACGGACTGGGCCGCCGCGGCCGTCAGGGCTCCAGGCGTCATCCTGGCGCGCGGGCTGGAGGCCCTGGCCCGCCTGTCCCAATCGGCCGCGGAGCGGCTGGATCCCCATCCGGCCGCGTCGCCTGAGCCGCCCGCCGCGCGCGTGGGCAGCCCGCTGCAGGTCGCGCGCGCGGCGCGCCTCAACGCCATGGGGGAAATGGCCGCCACCCTCGCGCACGAGCTCAGCCAGCCGCTCGCGGCGATCTCCAACTACGCGGCCGCCGCCCACCGCCTCGCTCCCGAAGGCGGAGCGGACCTCGCCGACCTGCTCGCCCGGGTGACCGACCAGGCCGACCGCGCCGCGCGCATCGTCGCCCGCATCCGGCAGGGCGCCGGTCAGGGCGAACTGGCCACCGGGCCCGAGGCCCTGCCCGACCTCTTCGCCGAGATCATCGACGTGGCCATGGCCGACGTGGCCAAGGAGAGCGTGATCCTGCGCTATGAGTTCGACCCTGCCGCCGAACTGGTCCTCGCCGACCGGGTGCAGGTGCAGCAGGTGGTGCTCAACCTGCTCCGCAACGCCTTCGAGGCGATGGCCGACGCCTCCTGGCGCGAGTTGCGGATCGGGGCTGCGCCGGAGGGCGAACACCACGTGCGCATCCATGTGATCGACAGCGGGGCCGGCATCCCGCGCGAGCTGGCCGACCGGCTGTTCGAACCGTTTGTCACCGACAAGCCGCAAGGCATGGGCGTGGGCCTGTCCATCTCCAGGGCGATCGTCGAGGCCCATGGCGGGCGGATCTGGGCCCAGCGCGCCGCCGGCGGAGGGGCCGCCTTCTACTTCACGTTGCCCCGCGCGCCCTCGCCCCGTCCAAGTCCGCAGACCATCGCCATGCGTCATGGTAAAGCCGCGTTGCGCCCCGCGACCTGAGGACCCTCACATGGCCGAAAGCTACATCGACCCCGACCGCCAGGCCTGGGAGGTCTTCAAGTCCCTGCCGCGCGACGAGCCGATCCAGATGCTCAACCTGATCCGGCTGAAGCCCAAGGCCGAGTACCCGGCGGGTCACCCCGACCACGGCAAGGACCTCTCGGGCCTTGACGCCTACCGCGCGTACGGCCGCACGACGGCCCATATTTTCAAGCGCCTCGGCGGACGGCAGATCTGGGCCGGCAAGCCGCAGGTCATGGTCACCGGCCCGGCGGCCGAGGCCTGGGACCTCGCCTTCATCGCCGAATATCCGAACTCGGACGCCTTCATCGCCATGGTGCGCGATCCCGAGTACCGCGACTTCGTCCAGCACCGCACCGCCGGCGTCGCGGACTCGCGCCTGCTGCGCCTCGCCCCCGTCGAACCGGGCGAAGGCTTCGGGGAGTAGCGGCAGGAAACGAGGGAAACTTGTCATTCCTGCCACAGCAGTCCTGCGGCAGGATCGCGTCATGCTGATCCTTCGACCGAATTGCGAATGCTGCGACCGGGACCTGCCGCCCGACAGCGCCGAGGCGCGGATCTGCAGCTTCGAATGCACCTTCTGCGCCGCCTGCGCCGACACCCGTCTTGGCGGGCGCTGCCCCAACTGCGGCGGCAATCTCGTGGAGCGGCCGATCCGCCCGGCCGCGGCGCTCGCCAGGTTCCCCGCCTCGACCGAGCGGGTGGTGAAGCCGCACACAGCCTGCTCGGCCTGAGTTCAGGCCGCCTGGGCCGGCAGCGCCTGCTCCAGCGCGGCGAACAGCGCCTCCACCCGGATCGGCTTGGCGATGTGTCCGTCGGCGCCCGCCGCGGCGCTGGCCTGGCGATCCTGGGGCGAGGTGTTGGCCGACAGCACGATCGTCGGGGTCCGCGCGCGCCCCGACCGGACCTCTTCGGTCCGGATGGCGCGGATCGCCGCCAGCCCGTCGACCACCGGCATCCTGAGGTCCATCAGCACCACGTCGAAGCCGCCGCCCCGCCAGGCTTCCACCGCCTCAAAGCCGTTCTCCACCGTCGTCACCTGCATCCCGGCGGCCTCGAGCATCAGCGCGATGACCTTGCGGTTGGTGGGATTGTCGTCCGCCGCCAGCACCCGCAGCGGCCGGTCCGGTCCGGCGTGCGGCCGCTCGTCGGGCGCGAGGTCGGCGTCCCCGTAGTCCAGCAGGCCGTTGACCAGCCGATCGAGCTGGCGCGCTGCGGCGCGGATATCCGCCACCAGCGCCCGCTGCGCCGGGCAAAGGTCCGTGGCGTCCAGGGCCTGGGCCAGGCCTGCCACACCGTTCAGGGGCGTCCGCAGCTCGTGGCTCATGTCCGCCAGGAACTCCGCCTTGGCCCGGTGCGCCGCCTCGGCGTGGGCCAGGGCCTGCTCGAGCGCCTCGGCCTGGCGCTTCATCTCGGTGATGTCCACGCGCAGGCCGATCACGCCACCCTCCGAGGTGCGCCGCTCCTCGATCATCAGCCAGCGGCCGTCGGCCACCTGCTGCTCGTGACGGTCACCGGTGGCCTCGGCCAGCTTGGCCTCGCGGGCGGCCAGCCAGGCCTCCTCGCGGCCGATGGCGTCGGGATAGTCCCCCCGGCGCACCCCCTCGCGCAGGGTGTCCAGCAGCCGCGCGCCGGGCCGGAAGAGGTCGGCCGAGCGATGGTAGATCTCGGCGTAGCGACGGTTCCACAGGATGTAGCGCCCCTCGCCGTCCAGGACGACCACGCCCTCGGGGATGGCGTCGATCACATCGCGCAGGCGCGCCTCGGCCTTGGCGGCCTGCGCGCGCGCTTCGGCCAGGGCGCGCCCGCCCAGCCGCCGCGCCGCCCACGCGCCGAACCGCCCCAAACCCATACCCCGCCTCCGAATCGCACGAGCCAGAAGCGTGCGGTCGCGGCTCTAAGCGAGACGTGAACGCCCGGCCGCCGCCCTGGAAATGACCGTCCGGCGCCCTTTCCGCGTACAGTCGCGGCCTGCGATTGCACAACCGGCGGGCGCGGCCGTATGGAGCGGCCATGCGCATCACCACGGTCGGCCTCGATGCCGACGACACGCTCTGGCACAATAAGATGTTCGTTGCCTCGTAGCGTTGTTTTACTTGCGAAAACTCGTCCGCTTTCTGGACTTGAGACCGCAAAACGGGGCGCAAAAAGCGTGAACGCCGCAGGAACAGCGCGCAACTTGCGCTGTGATGCGCTTGGAGGGTCTGATGACCGACTGGAAGAGCATGGACAGCGCGCCGCGCGGACCCGTTGTGATGATCAAGACGCGCGGCGGGCACGAGTTCGCCGCGTCGTGGGACTTCGGATATGAGGGCGAAGATGGCCCATGTGGATGCTGGGCTGCCGTGCACGAGGACGAAGCGCCGGACTGTTGGACCGATGGCGTCTGCTGGGCGTCAAACGATGCGGGCGTCCCGTCAGATCAGCCGGTCGCATGGAGGCCGCGATGACCGACATTGTGGAGCGCGTCGCGCGGGCGCTGTACGAGCGCGACCCGCTGATGGACCAGGAGACTGACTTGGACGGGTGGCCCGCTGGTCCAGTCTACACGATCCCATGGGACAGCGACGGCTTGTCGGAGGACGTTCGCGACGAGTTTCGGGCAGACGCCCGCGCGGCCATCGCCGCCATGCTGGAGCCTACGGAGGGGATGGTGGAGGCGGGAGGCGGCCGATACGTGAACCTAGAGCGCGCTGACGACCAAGCCTACGAGCCGCCAGCAATCTACCGCGCCATGATCCAGGCCGCGATAGAGGAGAAGGGGTGATGATCCCTGGATGGTCTAAACTTACCCGCGACGCGAAGGTTGCTGCACTAGCCCGCGGATATGGGCGCGAGATCGAATGCCCAGCTTGTGGGCGCCGGGTTCATGTTGTTCGCGGGTATGTGACGCAACACACTGACCCGAGGACGTGGGGAGAAAAGCCGCCGTCGCAATGCCGAATGGAGTTTCAATGGGCGGAGCGTCCCCAATGACCCCCACCCTTGCGCTTATCCTGGCAATGCTTAAGGCGGTGGAAGGAGAAGGGAAAAATCCGTACAAAAGGCGTTGACAGCGCGGATAATGTCCGTATTATGAACTCATCGAACGGGGCAGCGCCCAACCTGAAGAGGACGAACAACATGATCCAATCTCCCACGAACCAAGCCACGGGCAATTCCGCCCATCAGCCTCGGGAGGGTTTCATGGCTCCGTCTTTCCGCATCTTCGTCCGGACCGCCGCTGGCGAAGAGTTCATGGCTTTCACGTGGTGCCGGGACGAGGCCTCTGGCATCGCCCGCGCCAAGCGTGAAGGCGCTGACTTCGGCCACGAAATCGTGGCAGCTTGGGCGGAGGCGATCTGATGGTCGATTACGTCACCGTCGAAACCGGCCTCAACGGCTCAATCGTAATGGTTGAGCCGGAGCTTCGCAAAGGCCTCACGCGGCGCGTCTTTCGGTGGATGCCGGATGGCTCGCTTGAATGGGCTGCCTACGCTGACTGGCAGGCGCACAATGAGCGCGCTCGCTTTTTCGGGTTCGCCTCCCGCGAACTCCCCGCCTCTATGACGTCCTGAAGGAACCTGCCATGCATAGCGTTCTGCGCCCCAACTACCGTCGCGCTCGTGCTCTTGCGTTGGAGATCGAAGCCGCCCGCGTCCATCTGGACGAGGCGTCGGGCGATCCGTCTTACAGTCTTGAAGATATCGAGGAGTTGAAGGCCGAACTCCATCACTTGGAGCATGAGTTTTTCCTCACCGGCGTCACATCGGAATGCGATCTGTGACCCCCGATGAACTCCACGCCGCCCGCCGCACCCTCGGCGAACTCTGGGGCAAGGGCCGCCCGCTCCACGCATCGGAGATGGGGCGGGCGCTTCGCCTTGGGGGTCGAGACCCAGGCGAGAGCATCCGCGACTACGAGCGCGGCAAGACCAAGATCAGCGGCCCGATGTCGGTCGCTGTTGAGATGATGCTTCGCGGCGCTCTGCCGCCTGATGGCGTGCCGTAAGGAGCCCCCATGACCTCGCACCCGTCTATCACCCGCCTCCGTTCCCTCCCCGGCTACTCGATGAAGTCCGACCGCGAGCGGAAAGCCGCTCTCGACGCCCTGCTAGCCGAGGTGGAGGGGTAGGATGGCCGCGTTCGATTTTTGCCGGCCGGGAGAGCGCGTAGTCGTCTGGTATCCGATGGACGATGAAGAGCGAGTGGTAGCGGCTAGGTTCATGGAAGGCTTTGCCCAGCACATAGCCGGAAAGGGATGGAGCTTCTGGCGCGATGCGGACCTAGACGCCTTCGTGTTCTCACCGCCGCAGCTACCCACACCCCTTCGCCGCTGCTTTCATCTCCGCAAGGCGGGCGTCACGCTGGGCACGGCCGGCGAGAAGTAGCTTGACCTGCTGGAACAGATCCGCAGCGGCTCTCAGCGCCTCGGGGGTGTCCACGTAGGCAGGGTCAGGGCCAGCGGGGACGGCGCAGGCTACCGGGACGGGTATGCGGACCTCTTTGGTGATGATCCGCGGCTCTGGGGTGGCGCAGGCGGCACATGTTAAGAAAAGGGCCAGAACGCTTACATGTCCGGCGAACGTGTAAGGATTGCTTACAGGTTGGCGCTTCACCCCACCACCTCCTCAATCAACCGCCCCGCCGCCTCGCACGCATTGCCCTTCGGCTTGGCGGCCAGGATCGCAGCGGCGGACCTCCGGTAGCTCTCGGCCACAGCGCGGGCCTGTGAGGCGGCTTTGCGGCTTTCCGCTACCCGAGCCTCACCCTCGCGCTTGAGCGCGTCTACGGCGGCGTTCTGGGCCGCTATCGACGCCTTCAAGGCATCAGTGTTGCCCCGGCACGTGCGAAGGTCCCGCTCCGTCCGCTCCACGGCCTTTTCCGCCTTCTCCGCCCGGTGTTCCGCCTTCACCCGTCCCGAGCATTGCGAGACGCCGAACGCGAGGGCGAGGACTGCGGCAAGGGTGGCGATGTACGCGAGCGCCTTGTCGGTGAAGTAGGACAGCATCAGAGGCCCCTTTCGCACATAGCCCGCTCGGCGGCCCTGCGGCGCACCAGGCCGGGCAGTTGCCGTGATGGCTTGACGACCAGCTGAATATTCTTTATGGAAAGCTCATGGGCATTGAAATGCGGAGCTGTGCTGCGTGCGGCAAGCAGTTCCCCCACTTCGCCACCCCCAGTCGGGTTGCGAGCGGCAGGGGGAAGTTTTGCTCTCGTAGCTGTAGTGCGTCGGTGACTTCGCGTGTGCACGGCCACAACATCAGGAGCGGCGCAACGCCAACCTACCGATCGTGGAACGCCATGGTTTCGCGTTGCCACAATCCTAGGAACGCCAAATTCGCCCGGTACGGCGCGGCGGGGATAACGGTTTGCGACAGATGGCGCGAGAGTTTCGCGAACTTCCTTGCTGACATGGGAGAGCGGCCGGCGGGTCATTCGATTGACAGGATTGATGGGGCGGGCCCCTATTCTCCGACCAACTGTCGATGGGCGACGCCGCAAGCCCAGCAGCATAACCTGCGAAATAACGTAATCGTGGAGTATCGTGGTGAGCGGCACTGCGTTTCGGAATGGGCGCGAATTAGCGGTATTCACTGCAAGACCCTCATGTTCCGGCTGAGGCATGGGTGGCCAGTTCATGAGGCGCTTTCGACGCCGCCTCGCCTCGGGAATCGTGTAGCCCCCGCTCGCAAAGCGCGCGCTCAGCAGCGCGGCGCCTAACAAGACCCCTCATCTCTCGCCCCCCGGCCAGGATCCACTTGGACAGCTCCGCGCACGCCCCGCGTAGGTCCCCCGCCCTCGCCTTGCGGGACAGCGTGGAGGCGCAGAACTTGGCCGCGCCGACGTTGAAGCCGAACGAGATGAAGGCCGCCCGCGTCTCGGTCGGGAGCGTCGCCGGCAGACAGGGGGCGATGTCGAGCCCGTGCTTCACGGCGTCGGCCGTGAGTTGCGCCGCGCACTCCTGATCGGTGTAGCGGCGCCCTAGCACCGCATCCGGGCCGGTGTGGCCCATGCAGCTTGTCGGGATGCCGACCGGATCGCGGTAGCCGACCGGGACGAAGCCCTCGAACTCGGCGATGTTCGGGACGGCAATGGCGGTGGCCGCCAGGATCGCCGCCACGCCCCCGGCTATGGCCTTGCCCTTGCTCACGTGACGCTCATCAGGAAGGCGTGCGCGGCGGCGAGGATCGCGGCCCCGAACTTGTAGAAGAAGGCGAACCCGCTCCCCGCCCCGATGATGGACAGGACCAGCGTGCCGTGTTCCTTCCACCCGAGCTTCGCCTTCACGGCGGGCGGGCCGGAACTGAATAGGTCAGTGAGGGTCTTCACCGAGCCTTTGATTTCGGCGACGTCATCCTTGACCGCGCCTAGGTCGGCCGCCAGCGCCTCGCGCTTCTCATCCGCCGCCTTCTGCCCTGCGTGAACGCAGTCATGAATGGCGTTGATGCCCTTCGCGACTTCCGCGCGAAAACGCGGATCTGACATGCCCTTGGGGTCGATCGGTCGGAAATCCACGACCCTAGCCCTCGCCGCTCGTGTTGGCATGGATGCCTCTGTTCATTCGCCCCAATCCCCGGTTACGCGCGTCAACTATCGAGCGGCGAGCGCCGCAACTTGCGCCTCCAGCGCCGCCACCCGTTCCTCCAGCGTCCGCTTGCGATTGCGCTCCAGCCACGCGTTCAGCGCGCTGCGGTCGCGGTTCTTGGCGAGGGGGGCGATGACATTGCGCGGGCCGACCGCCCAGGCG
>JBKOYY010000096.1:0-5592 GCA_046725615.1 Pseudomonadota bacterium | reverse complement strand
GGCGGCGGCCAAGCCGCCCGCGGCGGCGCCGGCCACCCCGGCCGCCCAGCCCGCGGCCGCGCCGCCGGCCAAGACCGGCTGATCCATGACGCTGAGAGGGGCTCTCCGCTCCGGCGTCGCCGCGGCCTGCATCGTCAGCGTCGCGGCCCCCGCCGGGATCGCCGCACCCGCGGTCAAGGCCGTCGCCACGCGCGGCGGCCTCGACGTTCGCGTGGCGTCGGCCGAGACCTTCTCGCGCATCGAGGTGTTTGGCGGCCGTGTGGATGCCCGGCGCGAAGGCCAGACGGTCGTTCTCGCCTTCGCCAAGGGCGCCGACCCTGACGTCTCCCGCCTCCGGACCGCCCCGCCGCGCTGGATCAAATCGGCCGAGAAGCGCCTCTCGGGCGGCCGGCTCGAGTTGATCCTGACCCTGGCCGACGACGCCGAGGCGAAGATCGGCAGCGCCGACGGTTCGACCTACGTCAACGTCTTCGAGAAGCCTGCGCCCGACCCGGCTGCCGCCGAACCGCCGCCTGTCGCCGAAGCCGAACCGCCCCGGCCCAGCCCGCTGCCGCCCGGCGGTGTCGTCAGGATGGCCGGCAAGGCGTCCGGCGGTCAGGTGCAGCTCTCCTTCACCTGGGTCAATCCGGCCGGCGCGGCCGTCTTCCGCCGGGGCGATGCGATCTGGGTTGTCTTCGACGCGCCCGCCACCCTCGACGTCTCGGGGGCGCCGAAGAACGCCAAGCCCCTGCGCTCGATCCAGGCGTTCAAGGGCGCGGACCACGCCGCGCTTCGGATCGAGGCCGACGCCGATACGCCGCTGTTCGTGGACGCCCAGGGGACCACCTGGACCATATCCCTAGGTCCGGGGCCCCAGGCGCAACCTGCGATCGTGCGGGTGAGCCGCGACGCCGCCGCGGGGCCCGCGACGCTCAAGGCGCCCGTCGCCGGCGCGACACGGGTCGTCAACCTGCCCGACCCGGTGGTCGGCGACACCCTCACGGTCGTCACGGCCCTCGGCCCGGCCAAGGGCGTTCCCAGCCGCCGGGATTTCGTCGATGCCGCCCTGCTCCCCTCGATCCAGGGACTGGCGATCGAGCCGATGGTCGACGACCTGTCGGTCCAGCGCGAGGGCGAGATCGTCCGGATCAGCCGCGCCGCCGGCCTGAACCTGTCCCCCGTCTGGGCTACGCGGGAGAAGGAGGCCGGCCAGCTCGGCGCCCCGCAGGCGGCCAGCATGCCGGCCCTGGTGCTGAGCGACTGGGCCAGGACCGGCGAAGACGGCTTCACCCGCCGCTACGACGCGTTGCTGGCCGCCGCCGCGGCCGAGGGCGCGAACAAGAACCGCGAGGCGCCGGTCGCCGCGCGGATGGCCCTGGCGCGTTTCCTTGTCGGGTCCGAACTGGCCTTCGAGGCGATCGGGGCGCTGAACAGCCTGGCGCGCGAGCATCCCGAGATGCTCGACGATCCGGAGTTCCGCGGCCTGCGCGGGGTCGCCCGCACCCTCGCGCGCCGTTACGCCGAGGCCGACACTGACTTCTCCTCGCCCGCGCTCGCCGACGACCCGTCGACGGCCCTCTGGCGGGCCTACATCAACACCCAGCTCGCTCACCATGCCGAAGCGCGCGCGCAGTTCGTGCGGGGCGTGGAGGCCTATGGACTGTTCTCCCCGTTGTGGAAGGCGCGCTTCGCCCGGGCCGACGCCCAGTCCGCGCTCGCGCAGGGCGACCTCGTCGCCGCCGACGGCCGCATCCGCATGGCGCTGGAGGAGAAGGTCGATCCGGAGGAGCAGCTCCGCGCCCGCCTTATCCAGGCCCGTATCGTCGAGCTGCAAGGCCACAAGGACCGTGCGCTGCGGATCTATAAGGCGATCGCCACCGCGCCGATCGACTCGATCGCTGCGCCGGCCATGCTGCGCGCCACCCAGATTCGCCTCGAGACTGGCCAGATCACCGCCGTCCAGGCGGCCGGGGTGTTCGACGGGCTGCGCTATCGCTGGCGGGGCGACGCCACCGAACTGGAGACGATCCGCGCGCTGGGACAGCTCTACCTGGCGCAGGGCCGCTACCGGGAGGCGCTGGAGGCGCTCCGGTCCGCGGGCGTCCGCATGCCCGACCTGCCGGAGGCCCAGCAGCTCCAGGCCGACCTGAACGCCGCCTTCCGGGGGCTCTTCCTCGACGGCCTGGCCGACGGGCTGGAGCCGACCCAGGCGCTGGCGCTGTTCTTCGACTTCAAGGAGCTCGCTCCTCTGGGGGCCGACGGCGACCTGATGGTCCGCAAGATCGTCCGCCGGCTGGTGGACGTGGATCTGCTGCCCCAGGCGGCCGACCTCCTGAAGTACCAGGCCGAGAACCGCCTCGACGGCGTGCCCCGCGCCCAGGTCTCCACTGATCTCGCCGTCATCTACCTGATGGATCGCAAGCCCGAGCAGGCGCTGGAGGCGATCAACGCTTCGCGCACGACGGTGCTGCCCGCCGCGCTCAACGCCGAACGCCGCCTGGTCGAAGCGCGCGCCTGGACCGCTCTCGGTCGTTTCGACAGCGCCTTGGAGATCCTCGAGCGAGATACCTCCCGGGAGGCCAGTGACCTTCGCGGCGAGATCACCTGGAAGCAGAAGAACTGGGCGGCCGCGGGCCCCCTGTTCGAAAAGACCCTCGGCGAGCGGTGGAAGAATCCTGCCGCGCTTTCCAGCGAGGAGGAGGGCCGGCTGCTGCGCGCGGGCGTCGCCTACAGCCTCGCCGGCGATGAGGCCGCGCTGCAGCGGCTGGAGTCGCGCTACCAGGGCTTCTACGACAAGGCCAACAACCCCGATGCGTTGCGGATCGCGCTGTCGGGGGTTCCCAGCGGGCGTCTCAGCGTGGGCGACTTCAGCCGCGTGTCGGCCGACAACGAGGCCTTCGCGGGCTGGGTGCAGAAGATGAAGGGCCGCTTCAAGACCCGCGCCGCGCCGACAGGGACCGCCAAGCCTCCCGCCGCCGCGCCGGCGCGTCAGGCGCAGGCCGCCGCGCCGCGCGCCCGGGGCTGATGGCGGCGGCGGTTCGTCGACCAGGTCTTCGCCTTCGTCGCAAACGGCTGAGGCGGCCGCGCTCGCCCCCCTTACGGGCTGCGCAGATCTGCCGGCGTATGGCGCCGCATTGCGAGGACTTGCCCACATGTTCACCCGATCCGCGAAGGGCGCCCTGCTGGCGCTGTTCGCTTTTTCATTCGCGGCGCCGGCGTCTGCGCACCCGGAAGATGCCCTCCTCAATCAGGTCTACGCCGGCCTGGCCAAGGCCCGCGCGGCGAACGACGTGGCGGGCATGGCCTCCCACTTCCATCCCGGCGGCCTGCTGATTGACGCCCGCCCGGGTCCTGCGCTGCCGGGCGGAGAACTCTCGGCCCGCCTGGCGCCTCAGGCCGAGCGTGTGGTCAAGGACGGCGTCACGATCGACACCGCCTACCGCATCGAGCGCCGGCAGGTGCTGGAAGGCGGGATTGCGCTGGACGCGGGCTACATGCGCCAGTCGATCCGACGGACGGGCTCCCCGGAGTATGTGCGCTACGCCCGCTTCCTCGTCACGCTGAAGCGCGAGGCTGATGGCCGATGGAGGATCCTCGGCGATGCGAGCATGCCCTCGACCGCGGAGGTCTGGGCGGCGCTGACCCCGCAGGACGGCCTGGCGTTCGACAAGTAGGAGACTCTATCCTCCGCCGGCGCCCCGCTGGAAGCTCTCGACGAGGCTCCCGCAGACCAGCCGCCAGCCGTCCACCAGCACGAAAAAGATCAGCTTGAACGGCAGGCTGACCACCACCGGCGGCAGCATCATCATGCCCATGCTCATCAGCACGCTGGCGACCACGAGGTCGATCACCAGGAAAGGCACGAACAGCAGGAAGCCGATCTCAAAGGCCCGCTTCAGCTCCGAGATCATGAAGGCCGGGGTGACCACCCGGATCGGGATATCCTGAATGTTCGCCGGGCGCTGGACGCGCGAGAGCCGCACGAAGAGGGCGAGGTCCTCCTGGTCCACTTGGCTCAGCATGAACTGCTTCACCGGCCCGCCGGCGGCGTCGAACGCGGCCGGCAGCTCCATCTGCTGGTCCAGCAGCGGCTTGACGCCCTCGTTGTAGGAGCGCTCGAACGTCGGCCCCATGACGATGGCGGTCAGGAACAGCGACAGCGAAATCAGCACCGCGTTCGGGGGGCTCTGCTGCAGGCCCAGCGCGGTACGGAGCAGCGACAGCACCACCACGATCCGCACGAACGAGGTGGTCATGATCACAATCGACGGCGCGAGCGACAGCACCGTCAGCAGGCCGACGAGCTGGACCACACGTTCGGTCAGGCCCGCCCCGGTCCCGAGGTCGATGTTCACCGCCTGGGCCGCGGCCGCGGCGGGGAACAGGACGCAGGCCAGCGTCGACAGCGCGGCGATCAGCGCCGCCCGTCGCCACTCGGCGGCGGGCAGGGCCTTCAGGGCGGCGATCAGGGCGGCCATCAGGCGACGTCCTTCGAAAGGTCGGCGACCACGCGGCCTTCGCCCAGCAGCAGCATCCGCTCGCGGCCGTCGCACTCCACGATGATGAGCCGGCGTGTCGGGTCCAGGACCAGGCTCTCGACCACCTTCAGGCGGCGGTCCTTCTTCTGGGCGGACAGGCGGGCCATGGCGTCCGGGCCATATCGACGCAGGGCGACAGCCGCCAGGCCTATGAGTCCGAGCGTGAGGGCCAGCGCGAAGACGGCCCGGAGGAAACTGGCGAAGTCCATGGAACGTGCGCTTCGGCGGCCGTGGGAACAGGCCCGCAGTTCGCGCTTGAGTCCCTTAAATGCAGATTAACCCTGTTTCTTCAGGATCGGCCTTATGAACCTGGCCGAAATCCCGCTGTTCGCGATGCTCCGTGGCCGCCTTGGGCACCTCGCCGAGCGCCAGAAGGTGATCGCCCAGAACGTCGCCAACACCGACACCGCCGGCTACGTGCCCGACGACCTGAAGCCCTTCAGCTTCGATGCCCGGGTGCAGAAGCGGCTGGAGATGACTCAGGCCAGCTCCGGGGCCCAGATGATGGCCGCGACGCAGGCCGGTCACATGATGCCGCGCAACCCGCGGCCGCCGGGCGGCGCCTACAAGACCATGAAGTCCCCGGACTCCGAGACCACGCTGAACGGTAACGCCGTGGTCCTGGAGGAGGAGATGATCAAGATGAGCGACTCGCGCCTCCAGTACGACGCGGCGATCAGCTTCTACCAAAAGTCCCTCGGGCTCCTGCGGATGGCGGCGCGTGCGCCGGGCCGCGGCTAGGATCGGAGCGTTAGATGCCTCAGCAGATCAGACCCGTGGGCGGCGTCACCCAGGCCGTCGCCGCCTCCGCCCTTCGCGCCCAGCAGGCGCGGATGCGGATCATCGCCGAGAACCTCGCCAACGCCGACTCGACGTCCAAGACCGCGGGCGGCGATCCCTATCGCCGCCAGGCTCCGGTGTTCGAGCCGACGCGCGTCGAGGGCGCCAAGGGCGTGCGGATGAGCAAGGTCGAGCCTGACCAGACCGACTTCCGCCAGGAATACAGCCCCGGTCACCCGTCGGCCGACGCCAACGGCTACGTGAAGCTGCCCAACGTGAACTCGCTGGTCGAGGC
>JBKOYY010000011.1:0-32095 GCA_046725615.1 Pseudomonadota bacterium | reverse complement strand
GCGCACATCCACCCCGGGCGCGGCGGCGCCCCGCAAACAACAGACCGTGGAGAGCGTCGACGACGCGCTTCAAGTCATGGCCCAGTTCCTCGCCGACGAGACCCACTGAATGCTTTCCGTCAAGAACCTGCACGCGTCCGTCGAGGGCAAGGAGATCCTGAAGGGGCTGACCCTGGATGTTCCCGCTGGCGAGGTGCACGCGATCATGGGCCCGAACGGCGCAGGCAAGTCGACGATGTCCTACGTCCTGACCGGCCGTGAGGGTTACGAGGTCACCCAGGGCTCGGCCACGCTGGACGGCGAGGACCTGCTGGCCCTGGAGCCCAACGAGCGGGCCGCCAAGGGCGTGTTCCTGTCGTTCCAGTATCCGCTGGAGATCCCAGGCGTGCCGGCGCTGACCTTCATCCGTACGGCCATGAACGCCCAACGCAAGGCGCGTGGTGAAGCCGAGATCACCGCGCCCGAGTTCCTGAAGTTGGCGCGGGCCAAGGCGGCCGAACTGAAGATCGACTTCGACATGCTGAAGCGCGCCCTCAACGTCGGGTTCTCTGGCGGTGAGAAGAAGCGGATGGAAATCTTTCAGATGGCGATGCTTTCGCCGCGCTTCCTGATCCTCGACGAGACCGATTCCGGCCTCGACATTGACGCGCTGCGGATCGTCTCCGACGGCGTGAACGCGCTGCGTTCGCCGGATCGTGCGATGCTGGTGATCACCCACTACCAGCGCCTCCTGGATTACATCAAACCCGACCGTGTCCATGTACTGTCGGCCGGCAGGATCGTTGCGTCCGGCGGACCCGACCTGGCCCTGGAGCTGGAGCGCGAGGGTTACGACAAGTACGCGAGGGCGGCTTGAACGTCGCTTCCGCCATACGTGACCGGGACGTCTCCCAGCTTCCGGGCAAGCGCGACGAGGATTGGCGCTGGACCGACCTCCGCGGTCTCATCCGCCAGGCGCCTGAGCCGTCCGCATCCGTCGACGCCACGCGCCTGGGAGCAGGACCGTTCGACACCCTGGCCGATGAGGTCCTGACCGTCGCGAATGGCGAGGGCGCAGCGCACATCGGCGTGGAGCCCGGCGAGGACAAGGTCGTCGCGCTGCGGCTGGTCTCGCGCGGCGACGGCGGCCACGCGGCGCGGCTCTCGATCGAAGTCGAGGCGGCCGGCCGGCTTACGCTGCTGGAAAGCTACGAGGGCGAGGGGGGCTATCTCGCCCATGCCGGGCTGCTGTTCAGCCTGGGCAAGGACGCGGTCCTCGAGCGGATCGTCTTGGCGGCCGACGACGCCGAGGGCGTCAGCGTGAGCCAGGCCGAGGTGCAGATGGCCCCGGGGTCCAGCTTCGCCCAGACCATCCTGACGACCGGCGCCCGTCGCCAGCGTCTGGAGACCGGCATCCAACATCCCGGCGGCCATGCAGAGCTTCGCGCCGACGGCGTGTACCTGCTGGCCGGGAAGCGTCATGCGGACCTGACCACCGTGGTCACCCACGCGGCGACCGACGGGCGGACCGACCAGCTCATCAAGGGCGTCGTCCGTGACCAGGCGCGGGGCGTGTTCCAGGGGCGGATCGTGGTCGCCCAAGGCGCAGACCGCACCGACGCCCGCATGGGTCACCATGCCCTGATCCTCTCGGATCGCGCCGAGGTCGACGCCAAGCCCGAGCTGGAGATCTATGCCGACGACGTCTCCTGCGCTCACGGCAACACGGTCGGCGCGCTGGATGAGGACGCCCTGTTCTATGCCCGCCAGCGCGGCATTCCCGAGTCCGAGGCCCGGGCGCTGCTGACCGAGGCCTTCATCGGGGAAGTCGTGGACAGGATCGGCCATGCGCCGGCGCGGGAGCTCGTGCGCGCCTGGGCGGCCGATCGGTTGAGGGGCTGAGCATGGCCTTCGACGCTGAAGCCGTCCGCGCGGAATTCCCGATCCTGCAGCGGCATGTCCACGGCAAGCCGCTGGTCTATCTCGACAGCGCGGCCTCGGCCCAGAAGCCGCGGGCGGTCATCGCGGCGATGAGCCGGGCGATGGAGCACTCCTATGCCAATGTGCACCGCGGCCTGCACACCTTGGCGAACGAGACGACCGACGCCTACGAAGGCGCTCGCAGTGCGGTGGCCGAGTTCATCGGCGCCGAGACCCGCGAGATCGTCTTCACCAAGGGGGGCACCGAGGCTGTGAACCTGGTCGCGAGCGGGATCGGGGCGTCGCTCCATCCTGGAGACGAGATCGTGCTCTCGGAAATGGAGCATCACGCCAACATCGTGCCCTGGCACTTCCTGCGCGAGCGCAAGGGCGTGGTGCTGAAGTGGGTTCCGGTGACGGACGACGGCCGGCTCGACTTGGAGGCCTACCAGCGCCTGCTGGGGCCGAAGACGCGGGTGGTCGCCCTCAGCCACATGTCGAACGTGCTGGGCACCATCAATGACGCCAAGGCGCTGGCGCGAATGGCGCACGAGGCCGGGGCCCAGGTGCTCTTCGACGGCTGCCAGGCCATCGTCCACAAGCCCGTCGACGTGAAGGATATCGACGCGGACTTCTACGTCTTCTCAGGCCACAAGCTGTATGGCCCGACCGGCATTGGCATCCTCTACGGCAAGGCCGAGCAGCTGGCTGCCTTGCCGCCCTATCAGGGCGGCGGCGAGATGATCGGGACGGTGACGATGGACGAGATCACCTATGCCGATCCTCCTCATCGGTTCGAAGCGGGCACGCCGCCGATCCTGGAAGCCATCGGCCTCGGCGCCGCGATCCGCTGGCTGAACGGCCTCGACCGGGCCGCAGTCGCGGAGCACGAGCATCGGCTGTACGCGCGCGTCCGCGAGCGGCTGGCCGGTTTCAACTGGCTGAAGGTCATCGGCGAGGCGCCGGGCAAGGGCGCCATCCTGTCGTTCACCGTCGACGGCGCCCACGCGCACGACGTGGCGCAGATCCTCGACCGATACGGCGTAGCCGTCCGCGCCGGCGCCCATTGCGCCGAGCCGCTGATGCGGCGTTTTGGGGTGACCTCAAGCGCCCGGGCGTCCTTCGCCCTATATAACACCGAGGCCGAGGCCGACGCGTTCGTGGACGCCTTGACCAAGACCCAAGCCTTCTTCGCCTAGTGCAGATTGACCCGATGGACGACGCCGCAGCCCTGGATCCGACGCAGACGCAGCCGCTCAGCCAGGCCGAACTGGACGACCTGACCGACAAGCTGATCGAGAAGCTGAAGACGGTGTACGATCCGGAGATCCCGGTCGACATCTACGAGCTGGGCCTCGTCTACAAGGTCGACGTCTCGGACGACCGCGACGTGGCGATCGACATGACCCTGACGGCGCCCGGCTGCCCGGTGGCCGGCGAGATGCCTGGCTGGGTCGAGGATGCGGTCAACGAGATCCCCGAGATCCGGTCCTGCAAGGTGGACCTGGTCTTCGACCCGCCGTGGGACCCGTCGCGGATGAGCGACGAGGCCAAGCTCGCACTGAACATGTTCTGATGACACACGTCGACCTCACCCCGTCCGCCCCGCGGCCGCGCCGGCCCCGCCCCAAAGTGGTCACCCTCACCGAGGCCGCAGCCGCGCGGGTCCGCGAGATCATGGCCAAGGCCGAGAAGCCCTACGCGGGCCTGCGGGTCGGCGTGAAGAACGGCGGCTGCGCCGGCCAGGAGTACGTCCTGGAATACGCCGAACAGGCAGGCGCGCTTGACGAGGTGGTCGAGGACAAGGGTGTGACCATCCTGGTCGAGCCCAAGGCGGTGCTGTTCCTGCTGGGCACCGTCATCGACTACGAGGTCAACCGGCTCTCGGCGAAGTTCGTATTCCGCAATCCGAACGAGACGGACGCCTGCGGTTGCGGCGAAAGCGTCACGATCCAGCCAGTCAAGCCGGACTGACGGCTCGCGCCGCCCGGCGGTGAACCGGGCGGTCGCGAAGGTCCAAGGCGATCAGCGTCCCTTGAACTGGGCCGGACGCTTCTGAACGAAGGCCATGATGCCTTCGCGGGCGTCCTCGCTGCGGGCAGCGATGCCCTGGGCATAGGCCTCGGCCTCGAGCTGCTCGTGCCAGGAGTTGTTCAGCGATTCCCAGACGAGGTTGCGCGTCAGGCCCAGCGACGAGGGGCCTTCGGCCAGGGCGCGGGCGTACTGCATGGCCGCATCCATCACCTCGGCGTCGGGCACGACCTTGTTGATCAGGCCCCACTCGGCGGCGGTCTTCGCGGGCAGTTTCTCGCCGAGCAGCATCAACTCCATCGCGCGGGCCTTGCCCACCAGCTTGGGCAGCATCCAGGTGGCGCCGCCGTCAGGCACGAGGCCGATGCGGCGGAAGGCCAGCAGGAAGTAGGCGCTCTCGGCGGCCACGACGAGGTCGGACGCCAGGGCGAGCGAGACGCCGACGCCGGCCGCCACACCGTTGACCGCCGACACCAACGGCTTGGGCGACTTGCGCACCGAGGCGACGAAGGGGTTGAAGACCCGCAGCAGCGACTGGTTCGGGCCGCCGGCCGGATCGGGACGACCGCCGCCCGCCGTGAGATTCGCGCCGGAGCAGAAGCCGCGGCCCTCGCCGGTGATGACGATGGCGCGGACCTTGTCGCCATAGGCGAAGTCGTCGAAGGCCGCCTGAAGGTCGCCCATCAGCTCGAGACCCGCCGCGTTCAGCGTCGACGGGTCCGACAGGGTGATGATGCCGATGCCGCCGTCGATGCTGGTCTTGACCTTGGCGGGAGCCTGCGCGCCGTCCATGGCGATCCTCCGTTGAAACGTGATTGTTTCAATCGAAGGCAGAATACCCCGGCGTCAGCCAAGGCCCAAAGATCAGGCGGCGCGGGACGCCCCCCTGGGCGCGGTCCCGTGTTCGGCCACGGAGGTGCGATTCCGGCCGGCGTGCTTGGACGCATAGAGCGCGCGGTCGGCGGACTCGATCAGGCTGGCCAGCGGCTCGCCGGGGCGGCGCTGGGCGATGCCTGTGGAAATGGTGATCGCGCCGAGGTCCTCGTTGGTCGAGCGCCGCTTGAGGATACGCGACGAGATCTCGGCGCGCGCGGCCTCCATGGCGGTCACGGCGGACTCGGGGGTTTCGCCCGGGAAGATGACCGCGAACTCCTCGCCGCCGTAGCGGGCCGAGAACCGCGGCGCGTCGGCGATACGGCCGATCACGCTGGCGACGTAGCGGATCACCTGGTCGCCGGTCTGGTGGCCCCAGGTGTCGTTGAAGACCTTGAAGTGGTCGATGTCGACGACGGCCAGGGTCAGCGGCTGGCCACTCGCCTCGGCCTCTGCGCAGGCGTTCTCGAGCGCCTCGTCGAAGGCCTTGCGGTTGGCGAGGTTCGTCAGGCCGTCGGTCATCGCGTCGCGGCGGACCTGGGCCAGGTTTTCGCGCAGGCGCGCCAGTTCGTCGGTGGTGTCTGCGAGCTGGCTTTCGAGCGCCTGGTTCTCCTCCCGCACCTTGCGGGTCGCGACGCTCAGGGTCTCCACCATGGCGCGGACCGCGTCGGCGTCCTGCTCGGCGAGAGACTCGCTGGCGGTCGCCAGTTGCTGGCCGTAGGCCTCACTGGTCTCGCGCGCCGACTCGATGGCGCGCGACACGCTGTCCAGTTCGTCGGACAGGCTCTTGCCGGCGTTGAGGATCTCGCCCGAGAGCTTGGCCGCCAGAAGGTGCTGGGCGGCGATCTGCTCGCCCACCTGATCGGTGAAGGCGGCGCCGGACTGCAAGACGGAATCGATCTTGGCCGCCACCTCGCTGTCCTTGGCGGCGACGTAGTGCATCCACAGCTCGAAGTTGAGCGCGGTCGGCCAGACGCGATGGCTTTCCATCGCATCGATTACCTTTCGGGCCAGTTGGTAGGCCTTCGGGTTGCGGAGGAGGGAGTCGATTTCCGACGGCATGATCCCGACCTTAGGGCCGGGACCCCAAACAGCCCGTTAAGGCCCCCGACTATTCGTCGTCGGGCTTGGCGACAGCCTGGCGCAGCAGGAAGGCGGGCGTGTCGCCGCCGAACCCGACCACCCGGTCGCCATCGTCCCGGTCGCGCCGGCGTTCGCCGCGTTCCGGGCGGGCCGGACGCTCGCCGCGCGGTTGAGGCGCCGGGCGAGGCTCGGCTTCGCGCCGCGGTTCAGCCTGGCGGCGGGGTTCGGCCTCGCGGCGCGGTTCGCTGCGGGCGCCGCGGCGGGGACGGGCCGGAGCCTCGGTTTCCTGAGGGGCTGGGGGCGGCGCAGGCTCGGCGACAGCGGCCTCGGCCTCGAACTCGGGACGACGGCCCCGGGGCGATCGGTCGCGGTCGCGACCACCCCGCTCGCGGCCCCGACCGGCCTTTTCGCGGCCGCGTCCGGGGCGCGGCTCGTCCTTGATAGTCGAGAAGTCGATATCGAGAGTCACCTCGTCCGGCGTCTTGCCGATCAGCTTCAGGACCTTGTCGAGGTTCTTGGCGTCGGCGGGCGTCACGATCATGAACGCCTCCCCGGTGCGGCCCGCGCGACCGGTGCGACCGATCCGGTGCACGTAGTCGTCGGCATGGTGCGGGACGTCGAAGTTGAAGACGTGGCTCACCGCCGGGATATCGAGGCCGCGGGCGGCGACGTCCGAGGCCACCAGCAGCTTCAGCTCGCCCTTGCGGAAGGACTCCAGGGTCCGCATGCGGGTGGACTGGTCCAGGTCGCCGTGGATCGGCGCGGCGTCCAGGCCGTGCTTCTTCAGCGACTTGGCGACGATATCGACCTCGCTCTTGCGATTGCAGAAGACGATGCCGTTGTTGATGTCCGACCGTTCGATCAGCGCGCGGAGCGCCGTGCGCTTGGCCTTGGGGTCGGAGGAGGGGATGCGCGCCAGGTGCTGGGCGATGGTTTCGGCCGTCGTCGCGGGACGCGTCGCCTCGATCCGCTCGGGATCCTTGAGGAACTGCTTGGTCAGCCGGGTGATCTCGGGCGGCATGGTGGCCGAGAAGAACAGCGTCTGGCGCTTGGGCGGCGTGAGCTTGAAGATGCGCTCGATGTCCGGGATGAAGCCCATGTCGAGCATGCGGTCGGCCTCGTCGACCACCATGATCTGGACGCCGGTCAGCAGCAGTTTGCCGCGCTCGAAATGGTCCAGCAGGCGGCCGGGCGTGGCGATCAGCACGTCGACGCCGCGGTCCAGCTTGAGCTCCTGGTCGGAGAAGGAGACCCCGCCGATCAGGAGCGCCCAGGTCAGTTTCTGGCCCTTGGCGTACTTCTCGAACGAGCTGGCGACCTGGTCGGCGAGCTCACGGGTGGGGGCGATCACCAGCGCCCGCGGCATGCGCGCCCGGGCGCGGCCGGCGGCCAGGCGATCGATCATGGGGAGGGTGAAGGCGGCGGTCTTGCCGGTGCCGGTCTGGGCGATGCCCAGGACGTCGCGGCCCTGCAGCGCCACGGGAATGGCGGCGGCCTGGATCGGCGTGGCGGTCGTGTAGCCCGTCTCTGCGACGGCGGCGAGGGTCGCGGGGGACAGGCCCAGATCTGAAAATTCGGTCATTCGCTACTTGAGGGTGCGGGACGCTCCCGAGTGACCCGTGGGGGCATGCGGGTATTTCGCCACGCGGCGGCGCGGACGGACATCGCCGCGCGCGCGGAACATACGGCGCACGGTCACGGTGTCAACGCACGGTGCAGAACGAGGTTCACGGCGCCTGTTGCAGCGCAGGCCTGCGGGCGATGCGCCGACGGGGTCCGGCAGGATGCGGAAGCTTCCAGGCATTTCACCTGGCGCTGGCGGACGCTTCCTCCAAAAGGGGGAGGCCTCAGCGCCGGTCTCTTAGGATGAAAGGGACCTCGCGTCCCCGGGCGCTTGCCGCGCGGCGCGGCGGGGCTCAGGGTGTCGCTACGGAAATGGGCGAGGGAGAGGCCGACATGAGCGTGGTGGAGCCGGGATCTACGGGCGCGGGAATGGTCGCGAGAGTGAAGGCGCTGCTGATGCGGCCATCGCTCACCTGGGACGAGATCGACGCGGAACCGGCGACTGTCGCCGGGCTGTTCCGCGGCTGGGTGCTGCCGCTGGCGGCGATCCCGGTCGTGGCAGGCGCGGTGGGCATGCTGGCGTTCGGCGTCAGCGGCGGCTTCATGGGCTTCGGCTTCAGCTGGCGGCCGTCGCCGCTCTGGGTCGTGGGTAACGCGCTCCTGCAGTACGGTCTCGGCATCGCCATGGTGTTCGTGATGGGCGTGGTCATCAACGGTCTCGCCAAGACGTTCGGCGCCGTCCAGGACCACACCCAAGCCATGAAGCTCGCCGCCTACGCCCCCACGGCGAGTTGGGTGGCGGGCGCGCTGATGCTGGTTCCACAACTGGCGATCGTGGCGGTGTTGGGCGCGCTCTACAGCCTGTACCTGCTCTACGTCGGACTGCCGAAGCTGATGAAGGCGCCGGAGGAGCGGGCGCTGCCGTATTTCGGCGCTGTCGTGGTGGTGGTGATCCTGGCGTCGATCGTCATCGGGATCGCGACCAACTCGATCATGGGCGTCGGCCGGATGGGCGGCATGGCCGGCGCGGGCGCGATGAGCGGCAAGCTGAGCGTGCCCGGAAAGGGCGAGGTCGACCTGGGGCGCCTGGAGGACCAGGCCAAGCGGGCCGAGGCGGCGGCGCAACGGATACAATCCGGCGAGAGCGTCGTGGCCACTGACCCGGAGGCGCTGAAGGCGCTGCTGCCGGGCGCCGTGGCGGGCCTCGCGCGGACCGAGGTCGAGGCCTCATCCGGCGGCGCCGGCGGCATCGAGGGTTCCCAGGCCGAAGCCACCTACGAGAAGGCCGGCGCCAACCTGCGCCTGCAGGTGACCGACCTTGGCGGCGCCGGCGCGCTGGCGGGGATGGCGAGCGCGTTCAAGGTGAAGTCGTCGAAGGAGACTGCGACCGGATACGAGCGCGTGGATACGATCGACGGACGCCTGACCCAGGAGAGCTACGACCGGGCCGCCAAGTCCGGGGAGTACAGCGTGCTGGTCGGCGAGCGCTTCATGGTCGAGGCGCGGGGCGAGGGCGTGACGATGGACGAGCTCAAGGCGGCGGTGAACGCGGTGGGCGTGGGCCGCCTCGAGAGCCTGGCGAAGGCGGATTAAGACGCGTTCCCGACATAGACGCGATCGGCCCGCCGGCTCAGGCGCACGAGCACCTCGTGCGCCACCGTGCCCCCGGCGGCGGCGAGGTCGTCGATGAGCGCGTTGGGCCCGAGCAGTTCCACAGGGGCGCCGGGCGTGAGGGCGGCGTCACCGATCTCGATGATCGACAGGTCCATGTTGACGGCCAACAGCGGTCGGCGTGCGCCGGCGGCCCAGGCGTAGCCGCGGCCCGCGGCGGCCCTGATGATTCCGTCCGCATATCCCGCGGCGACCACGGCCACCCGCACCGCGCGGTCGGCGGTGTAGACCTCGCCATAGCTCAGCCGGTCGCCGGGACCGAGGTTGCGAATGTCGAGCACCGGCGCGGTGAGGATCGCCACCGCCTGGAGGCGCGGATCGGGTCGCTCTTCGGGACCGCCGCCATAGAGGCTCACGCCACCCCGGATCAGGTCATAGCGGTAGTCGGCGCCGAGGAACGCGCCAGCCGAAGCGGCGAAGCTGGCGCGCACGCCGGGGAACAGGTCGCGGACCTGCCGGAAGCGGGCGAGCTGGGCCGTGTTGCGCGCCTCGGAAGGATCGGTGGCCGAGCCCAGGTGGCTCATCACCAGCGCGACGTCGAGCCCACCCAGGCCGCCGGGCGCAGCCAGCAGGGCGCGGGCTTCGGTCAGGGTCAGGCCCTGGCGGTTCATGCCGGTGTCGACCTGCATCGCGACCCGGAAGGCGCCCATGGCGGCGGCGCGGGCGAGGGCGGCGTTGGCCTGGGGCAGGCTGGAGATCACCGGCGTCAGGCGCGCGGCCGCCATCCGGTCGGCGGTTCCGGTCGTCAGGCCATCCAGTACGAAGATCTCGACGTCACCGAACGGCAGGTGCGCGCGCAAGGCCTCGCCTTCGCCGAGTCGCGCGACGAAGAAGCTGCGGACACCCTGGGCGTGGAGGCGTCGCGACACCGGGCCCGCGCCCAGGCCGTAGGCGTCGGCCTTGACCACGGCGCCGATCTCGGCTCCCGGCGCCTCGGCGGCCAGGACGCCGCGGTTGTGGGCCAGGGCGTCGAGGTCGACGGTCAGGACGGCGCGGTCGGGCGGATGAGACATCGCGCGTGGCGTAGCCGGAATGGCGGTCGCCCCGCTAGAGGCCACCGGGCGACTAGTGCTCCTCGTAGCGATGGTGGTGGTCGCGCGCCAGGTTGCCGAACTTGGTCAGGTCTTCGTTGAAGCTGACCTTCACGGTGCCGATGGGGCCGTGGCGCTGCTTGCCGATGATGATCTCCGCCATGCCGCGGACCTGATCCATCTGCTCCTGCCAGCGGAAGTGTTCCTCGGTGCCCTCGCGCGGTTCCAGGCGCGAGAGATAGTAGCTCTCGCGGTACACGAACATCACCATGTCGGCGTCCTGCTCGATCGAGCCCGATTCCCGCAGGTCCGAGAGCTGGGGCTTCTTGTCCTCGCGGTTCTCCACCTGGCGGGAGAGCTGCGAAAGGGCGATGACCGGGACCGAGAGCTCCTTGGCCAGGGCCTTGAGCCCCTGGGTGATCATCGAGACCTCCTGCACCCGGTTGTCGGGGCCGCCGGCGCCCGTGGTGATGAGCTGGAGGTAGTCGACGATGATCAGGTCCAGACCCACCATCCGCTTGAGGCGCCGGGCGCGGGCCGTGAGCTTGGCCAAGGTGATGCCGCCGGTGTCGTCGATGTAGAGCGGCGCCTCCTGGATCTCGAGGGCTGCGTCGCGGATGCGGCCGAACTCCATGGCGTCGATCTCGCCCTTGCGCAGGCGGTCGCCGGATACGCCTGAGACCTCGGCAAGCAGGCGCATGGCGAGCTGCTCGGAGGACATTTCAAGCGAGTAGAACGCCACCACGCCGCCGCGGACGGTCTTCTTCGAGCCGTCCGGCTGGGGCTCCCAGGCGTAATGCCGAGCGACGTCGAAGGCGATGTTACAGGCCAGCGAGGTTTTCCCCATCGAGGGGCGGGCCGCAAGGATCACGAGGTCGGAGGGGTGCAGGCCGCCGATCTTCTGGTCGAGGTCGATCAGCCCGGTGGAGAGCCCGGCGAGGCCCCCGTCGCGGCTATGGGCCTCGGCGGCCATGGCCACGGCGCCCCGCAGAGCGTCGGCGAAGTTGACGAAGCCCGAGGAGACGCCGCCGGTCTCGGCGAGCTGGTAGAGCTGCTGCTCCGCGGCCTCGATCTGGTCCCGGGCGTCGAGTTCGGCGTCCCCATGCTGGGCCGTGGCGGCGATCTCGCCGCCGATCCGGATCAGGTCGCGGCGCAGGGCGAGGTCGTAAACCAGCCGGGCATAGTCCGGAGCGTTGGCCGCCGGCGGGGCGCGGTCGACCAGGTCGGCGAGATAGCGGATGCCGCCCAGCTCCTCGAAGGCCGGGTCGCGGCTGAACTGCTCGGCCAGCAGGATCGGCTCGGCCAGCTGGCCCTTGCGGATGTTGGTCTCGATCGCCGCGTAGAGCCGCTGGTGGAACGGCTCGTAGAAGTGGCGGGCCTGCAGATTGTCGCCCAGCCGTTCGAAGGCGGCGTTGTCGTACAGGATGGCGCCAAGCAGCGCCTGTTCCGCCTCAACGTTGGAGGGCGTATGCGCGATCGGGACGTCAGTGTTGACGGGGCGAAGGTCGAGCGCCGGGACGAGGGCCATGATCTATCGGTACCCAATATGGGGACGAGGTTCACCGCGCCGGACGACACATTTGATAAGCCGTCCACACACAAATTCTGCCTGTGGATAAAGCTGCGCCATAGCGTCACGCTCCAAACGAAAGCGGCGCGGACTTTCGCCCGCGCCGCCGTCAGATCCGGACGTAGGTTCCGGTCAGAAGTTCACCGACACCCGGCCGTAGAGATAGCGGCCCGAGCGGCCGAACGGGGCGTAGTTGGAGAACGGCGTGTTGGAGGTGGTGTTGAGCGCCGGCGGCGTCTTGGTGGGATAGACGTCGAACAGGTTGTCGGCGCCGACCGAGAGACGGATCTTCTCGGTGACGTTCCAGCGCGCCTCGACGTCGATCACGGTCCGCGGCTTCAGCACCAGGTCTTGAACCGGGGTCGTCCCCGGGCTCAGCACGCGGCCGTAGCGGGTGGCGCGGAACGTGGCCCCGAAGGCCCCGAGGCTCCAGTCCACCGAGCCGTTGAGCTTGGACTCCGGCGTACCTTCTTCGAAGGTCAGGATGTTGACCCGGTCGAATAGGATCGGGGCGGGATTCAGCGCCGCGAGCTGGGCCGTCTGGGGGACCTTCGTCACGTCGGTATTGTTGAAGTTGGCTCCGACGGTGAAGCCGTAGGTTCCCAGGCTGTCGGTCACCAGACGGTAGTTGGCGATGATGTCGACGCCCCAGGTCTCGGTGTCGACGCCGTTGATGAAGAACCGGCCGCCGCCGATGCCCACGAAGCCCTGCGACTGCAGATAGGCGCGGACGTTGGCCTGGGTCAGGTTCTCTGACAGCACGATCCGGTCGTTCACGTCGATCCGGTAGGCGTCGATCGTCAGGTTGAACGGGCCCTCGCGGTAGACGATGCCGACGGCGAAGTTCAGCGACTCCTCGGCGTCGAGGGGCTTGGCCCCCAGGGCGGCGGCCACCGGATCGGTGGCCGGGAAGGTGGTGATGTCGAACGGCACCCCGTTGATGAAGTTGGTCGAGGTGGCGGTGTAGAACTGCTGCTGCAGCGAGGGCGCGCGGAAGCCGTTCTGGACCGACCCGCGGATCGCGAAGTTGTCGTTCACGTCGTAGCGCAGCGCGAGCTTGCCCGTGACCGTCTCGCCGAAGTCGGAATAGTGCTCTGCGCGCACCGCCGCCGAGGCCAGGAGCTGCTCGGTGAGGTTGGCTTCAAGGTCGAGGTAGGCGCCGACGCTGGTGCGGTGCTTGTCGACTTCGTTGGCGGGGCGGAAGCCCGGGAAGACCTGGGCGCCCGAGGGGGTAGGCGCGCCGTTCAACAGCACGCCGCCGTTGCGGTAGGAGTCCGGCTCGCCCGCGAAGATCTCATAGCCCTCGCGGCGCACCTCGACGCCCGCGGCGACGTTCAGCGGCGAGGCCAGGCCCACGTCATAGGTCCGCACGCCTGAAAGATTGAAGACGGCCTGGTCGTACTTGAAGCCGCCGGCGTCGAACACGGTCTTGCTGGTCGGACCGATGGACCGGTTCAGCGTGTCGCGGATCGTGAAATCCATCTTGTTCGAGCCGTAGACGAGGGACGTGTCCATGTCCCATTCGCCCAGCTTCCAGGTGACGCCGACCGCGCCGGAGAGGTCCTCCACTTCGGGATTGATCAGCGGGAGGAAACCGTCGGGATAGATCTGGACGATGTTGCGGTCGTCCAGGGCGCGGCGGAAGAAGCCGGCCGAGGTGGAGTCGCGGTTCTGGTAGCTGGCCCAGCCGTAGAGCTTGGTGGTGTCGCTGAGCGCGTAGCCGGCGTTGGCGAACAGGGAATACTGCTGCAGCTCGGGCTCACCGTACCAGGCGTTGTAGCGATCGAAGCTGGCCTCGCGCGGGTCGAAGGCGCCGTTCACCAGGGCGTACTGCTGGCGCCAGTCGGGCGCGGTGCGGATCGTCTTGTTCTGGTCGAGATATTCCGCGGCGAGGGTCAGGAAGCCGCCTTCGCCAAGGGACAGCCCGACCCAGCCGGACAGGTTGATCGTCTCGCCGTCGGTGCGGTCGTACTTGGCCTTGTCGTTGACGGTCCAGTTCGCGCCTGCCGGAACGGGGGCGACCAGGGTGCTCACCTCGGTGACGCGGGCGCCGTAGGTGGCAGTGAGGTTGCCGCCGCTCGAGGCCTCGCGCAGGCGCAGGTTCAGCACGCCGGCGATGGCGTCCGAGCCGTACTGGGCCGAGGCGCCGTCACGCAGCACCTCGATCGACTGCACGATCGCCGAGGGGATGGTGTTGAGGTCGACGGCCGAGGAGCCGCGGCCGATGGTGCCGTTGACGTTGACCAGCGAGGCCGAGTGACGGCGCTTGGAGTTGACCAGCACCAGGGTCTGGTCCGGGGCGAGGCCGCGCAGGGTGGCCGGGCGGATGGTGTCGGTGCCGTCGGCGAGGCCGGGGCGCGGGAAGTTGTACGAGGGCAGGGCGACCGAGAGCGCCTGGTTCACCTCGGTGACGCCGACGCGGTTCAGGCTGTCCTGGCTGATGACGTCCACGGGCACGGCGGTGTCGAGCGCCGTCCGGCCGGTGGCGCGGGTGCCGGTGACGACCAGTTCGGTGACCTCGGATTCACCGGTCTGGGCCGCGGCCGAACCGGCGGCCAGCAGGCCGGCGACGGACGCCGCGGCGAGCAGGATGTGACGACGAAGCATGACGTTCCCCTAGTTGGGCCGTTGAGCGGCCTCAGCCCCTTGTGAAGGCCCAAGCTAGGAAGCGTCGCTTTTGACGCAAATGACAATTCAGCAACAGTGTTCAAAGAAAACGGCGCGGAGGAGGCCTCCGCGCCGCGATCTTTCGTCGGTGGTCGGGCCGATCAGGCCTCGACGTAGTCCTGCGCAGCCTGACCGGCGCCGCCTTCGAGGAGGTCGGCCGCAGCCTGGTCGGCGGCGAGACGCTCTTCCTCGAACTGCGAGCTGATCACGTTCTCGCCGCGGGCCTGACGCTCGGCCTCGTCCGCGCTGCGGGCGATGTTGAGCGTGACGGTGACGGTGACTTCCGAGTGGAGGCGCACCTTCACCTCGTGCAGGCCGAGGGTCTTGATCGGCTTGTCGAGCACGACCATCGCGCGTTCGATCTTGCCGCCTTCGGCGTTGATCGCGTCGGCGACGTCGCGGCCGGCGACCGAACCGTACAGCTGGCCGGATTCGCCCGCCTGACGGATCATCACGTAGGACGTGCCGTCGAGCTTCTCACCGGCCTTGCCGGCGGCTTCCTTGGCCTTGGCGTTGCGGGCCTCGATCTCGGCGCGCTGGGCTTCGAAGACCTTGAGGTTGGCCGCGTTGGCGCGGAGGGCCTTGTGGCGGGGAAGGAGGAAGTTGCGGGCGTAGCCGTCCTTGACAGTGACGACGTCGCCGAGCGTGCCCCAGCCTTCCAGCCGTTCGAGCAGAATGACTTTCATGTGCCGCTCTCCCTTACTTCACGACGTAGGGGAGCAGGGCCAGGAAGCGGGCGCGCTTGATGGCCTTGGCCAGTTCGCGCTGCTTCTTGGCCGAGACCGCGGTGATGCGCGACGGCACGATCTTGCCGCGCTCGGACACGTAGCGCTGGAGCAGCTTCACGTCCTTGTAGTCGATCTTCGGGGCGTTGGCGCCGGAGAACGGGCACACCTTGCGGCGACGGAAGAACGGGCGGCGCGCGCCACCCGTGGAGGCGCCGGCGGCCGGAGCCGGGGCGGCGGAGGTTTCGTCGGTCATAGCGAGAGCCTCCCTTTCTTAGAATTGCGGGGCGTCGTCGCGGCGTTCGCGGTCGCGATCGCGGCGGGCGAGGATCGGCGAAAGCTCCAGGTCGAGCTCTTCGACGCGCACGGTCATGTAGCGCAGCACGTCTTCGTTGATCGACAGCTGACGCTCCATCTCCTTCACCACGTCCGCCGGAGCGTCGATGGCGAGCAGGGAGTAGTGACCCTTGCGGTTCTTCTTGATCCGGTAGGTGAGGTTCCGGAGGCCCCAGTACTCGATCTTAGCGACGTTGCCGCCGCCTTCCTCGATGAGGTGCTTCAGCTGATCGTTGAGGGCTTCGGCCTGTTGCGGCGAGATGTCTTGCCGCGAGATGACGACGTGCTCGTAGAGCGCCATAGGTCCTTCTTCCGTTGTGGGAGGCGGCGCGTCCGGGGCGGAAGACCGCCGGATACGATGGATCTGCGACGCGGCGGCCGGGAGTTTCCCGACCCATAAAGGCTCCGCGTGAGACCGCCTTCCGTGAAGAGGCGGGCCAATAGGCGAAAACCCCCGCCGGAGCAAGGGTTTTCGGGGCGCCGTCAGACGCGGCTACTTCTTCTGATTGTACGCCTTCACCGCCGCGAGGGTCTCGCTGACGTGCTCGGTCGGGTCGAGCTTGGAGTAGGCGTGCAGGATCTGGCCGTTCGGGGCGATCACGTAGGAGGTGCGATCGGACCAGTCGGGCTTCATGGTCAGGACCGCGTCGTATTGCTTGGCGATCTTGGCGCCCGGGTCGGCGGCGACCGCGAACTTGCCCGCGCAGTGCTCCGTATCCTTGGAGAAGGTGGCCAGCCGGTCGGTGTTTCCGGCGGTGATGCCGATCACCGTGGCCTTGTTGGCCTTGAACTGGTCGACGGCCTGGGAGAACAGGCTGGCCTCGAGGTTACACCCCTTCGTGTAGGCGGCCGGGAAGAAGTAGAGCACGACCGGCCCCTTCTTCAGCGCCTCGGCGAGCGACAGGTTGACCGGGTCGCCCGAGAGGTAGCCCGGCGCGTTGAACAGCGGCGCCTTGTCGCCCGGCTTGAGCGCGGCGGCGGCCGGCGTGGCGGCGACGAGGGCCGCGGCGGCGGCGAGGGCGAGGCGCTTCATGGCAGGGGTCCTCCGGTGTCTCGGTTCAAAGCTATGCGGTTCATACCTAGGCGCGGATACGCGCAAGGGAAGGCCCCGGACGCTCAATTATAGTCGACGCTGACCGTCAGCACACCGGCGAAGTCCCCGGTCGGGGTGCCCGGCGTGAGGGTGAGACTGCCGCCCACGGTGAAACTGTAGGCGCCCTGCGCGCCGGCGGCGCCCGCCAGGGTGGGCGCGGCGACCGCCGTGGTCGTCACGTTGACGGGGATCGCGCCGGGGCCGGTGAGCGTGAGGCTCGAGGGGATCGAGACCGACACCTGCTGGCCGCCTTCACCCGTGACCGTGAACGCCGCGCGCGCCGGGGCTGGGGTCGGGTAGGCGAGGCCGTCGCCCGCGCCCGAGACCGTCCGGGCCCCGCTGGCGGCGTCGAGGGTGACCGTGTTGGCGCCGCTGGTAGGCCGTTGCAGGCGGCCGAACGAGAGGTCGGCGGTCTTGCTCACCGCCACAGCGCGCAGGGCGGTCACCCGGCCTCTGTCGGAGTCCCCCGCCAGCATCGCCCCCGCGCCGTCGAGCGCGTAGACGTAGAAGTTGTTCTGACCGGCGCCCGTGGGCAGCCCGGAGTCGTCCCCCGCCACGGGGAAGTCGGCGCCGACGAAAAAGGTTCGGGGCGAGTCGGCGCCCAGCGGAGCCAGGGTGAACAGGACCGGGTTCGAGCCGGTCGGCGCACCCACCAGGCTGGCCGTGCCTGGCGCGACATTGAAATTGGTGAGCGCCCGGGCGCGACCGCTGAGGGTCCCGATCACACCCGCGCGCATGGGGATGTTGGCGGTGGCGCAGTCGGTGTCGCCCTCGCGAGAGGGACGGCAGGTGATGGTGACCTGGGCGCGGACCGGTCCTACGGCGAGGCGACGGCCGCCGCCGCTCTGGACAGTCACGGCGCCGCTGGACGCGTCCATGCGGAAGATGGTGTCGCCGATGGGCGCGGCGGCTACGCGGCCCAGGTCCATCGGACCCTGCACGTTGACGGAATAGGTTGCGGCCGCGGCAGGGCCGCCGAAGGCGAAAGCCAGCGCGACGTATCGGGTCACCCGCATGAGGCGTTGCCTTAGCAGACTCGTCCCACGGTGTCGGACCGGGCGGAACATCCTAGCCGCCTCCCTTGCGGGTCACCGGAGCGCCGCCGTCCTGCGCGGCGGGCTCGAAGCGGACGGCCAGGAGCACGTCGGGAGCGATGTCGCCGGCCTTGCGGATCGCCAGATCCGGAGTCTCCAGCGCGCGCATCCGCAGCTTCTCGGCCTGACGGGCCGCGAGCCGGACGGTGTAGGCTCCCACCGGCACAGCGTCGAACACCGCCGAGCCGTCGAATTCGGTCGTGCCTGCGACCACCGAGCCGTCACCGGCCGCCAACTCCACCTGCACCGACGACAGCCCGACGCGCCGCCCGTCGTCGCGCACCAGCTCGACCTTGACCGTGACCCCGCCGGTCGGGCGCAGGGGATAGTCGACGCGGGTCACGCTGCCGGGCCGCGGACGCAGGCGCAGCCGTGTGGGCGGGGCCGATACGGAGGGGTTCTCCAGCCGCTCCAGGTTGACGTCCATGCTGGCGCTGGGTCCGGCGCCGAGGCCGGTGGCGAGCAGACGCCCGTCGGGTCCCGTGGCGAGGTCGCGGCGGCCGCCGCCATCGAGGCCGACGTCCGGCGCGGGCGCCTCGCTCGCCTGGCGGATCCCGTCGCCATTCTCGTCCAGGAAGGCGTTGAAGAGCACCGAGCCGCCGGTGCCCGGCCCCGTACGCGTAAGGCCATAGCCATTGCGGAGCGGGTCCCATCCCAGGCCGAACGTCCACTGGGCGGCGAGTCGCCAGTCCCGATCTGCGTTGTCGTACTCGCCGGTGACGGCGAAGTCGCCGTAGCGGGTGGCGAGGATGGACGAGAGCACCAGGTTCCAGCTGTCGAGCTTGTCGAGCGGCTGGCCGAGGCCGAAGCGCAGGGACCAGATGTCGGACATCCGCCGGTCCACGGTCACGGCCAGGAACCGCGCTCTGGCCTCAGGCAGGATCTCATAGTCCAGGGTCGTGCGAATCTGCCAGCGGTAGCTGCGGTAGGTGGAGGCGGCGATGTAGCCGCGCAGTGTCTCGACCGGCCGCGCCGGGTGATAGACCTGCCGCTCGTATTCCAGCCCGCTCGACAGCAGGACCTGGCCGAGGCTGGTGGAGGCCCGCGCGCCCGCGGCGAAGTCGCGGGAGCCGTCTGCATAGGCGTTCCGGACTGCGCGCAGCGACAACGGCATGATCCGACCCCGCAGGTCGAGGCTGGAGTCCATGGTCAGCTCGGTCCGGCGGCGAAGCTCAAGGCGCGAGTTGAAAGCCAGGTTGTTCTCGTCGACGAAGCCGTCGCGATACTCGGCGTGGCGCAGGACTCCCGACACTTCGCCGACCCGTCCGGCGAGGCCGAGGGACGCGCCTGATCCTCCGCGCCCGTCCCAGGCGCTGTCGAACTGGGTCGCGACGCCGAAGAGGGAGGTTCGGGCGCCGAGCGTGTAGATCCCGAGGCGGCCGCCGTTTGGGCGGGGAATGCGAGCGATGCCGGCCGAGGCGGTGAGCAGGTCGGTGACGCCATAGGTGAGGGCGGCGACGGCGCGCGTCCCGTCCCGGGCGAAGACCCCTGGGTCGCCGAGGAGCGTGGTCCCGATCCGCCGCGGCTGGATGAGCGCCTGATCCTGCTCGACGACGCCGAAGGCGATCTGGGCTTCTCCGGCCCGGAGGAGTGCGGCGCCGACGTTGACGACCTGGACCTCCTCGGACCGCTCGCCGCGAGGGCCGTAAACCACCACGCGGATGACGTTGATCCCCGGCGACAATGGCACGTCCAGGAACTCGTAGCGGCCATTGACCGACCTGTTCGTCGAGCCCTTGAGGACGTCGTTGATATAGAGCTCGACGTCGAACCCCGGCGGAAGGTCGCCGCGCAGGTCGATCTGGTTGAAGACGCTGCTCTGCTCCAGGGGCGCGGTCGAGACCGAGATGCCGCGACCCGCAATGCTGCGGACTCCGATGGGCAGGGCGGGAGCGTAGGTGTCGCCAGCCGTAATCTCGCGAGCATGGAGGGGGCCCAGCATCGCGCCTTCCACCGAGCGGCGCTGAAGCATCAGTCGGGCGTTGGTGGCCCGCCCTTCCTCGTCAGAGCCGAGATAGCCTTGGACATTGGACCACAGCAGGTCTCCGGCGAACCGGAGGTCGTATCGGAAAGACCGTTCGCGGCGTCCGGACTCCAGCCCGCCGTCGAGCACGACATCGATCCCTGGGGGGCTGAAGAGCGCATAGGGCTGGGCGATCGTTAGGGCGTCCTGGTCGGCCCCAACCTGCGATCCGATGGGCCGGTTGGCGAGTCGCGCGAGGCGCGCTTGGACCGGGAATTCCTCGCCCGGGCGGATGCGCAGCTCCAGCTCGTCGGGCGCGACCTCCAGGCGGGCGTCCAGCAGCTTTTGCAGCAAGGAGACGCGCAGATAGATCTCGGTGTCGGAGACCGCCGCGTCGCCCTCGGCCAGCGGGAAGGCCTGGCCGGCCAGGCGAGCCGTGCCGGTGTGCAGGTCCACGAGCAGCGCCCGGCGCGCCTGTCCGATACGCCCGACGATGCGCCGCTCCGCTGGCAGGACGTCGATGTCGGCTTCCAGGAGCCGCGCCAGCTCACTCACCGGCACGAGCGGGTCCTCGGGCGGGCCGTAGGCGCCCAGACCTTCGGTCAGCGTCAGGCCTTCGAGGGTCGCCGACAGCAGGAGCAGGCTCGCGGGATCGAGGAACGCGACGCCCCGATCCGCCTGACTGGCGGTGGCCGATGAGGGCAAGGCGGCCGCGGCTGGACCGGCGACCGGCGAGACGGCCACCAGAGCGCTGGCCAGCAGCAGGCGCGCAGCGATCAGCGCCCCCGGGCTAGAACTCGGCTTTCGCAAGGACCTTCCCCGGTGACGTGTCGTCGTCGGTGAAGGTCACCTCCAGCTTCTCTCCCGGCGACGGCGCGCGATTCAGCAGGATCCGAACACTCCGGCGGGCGACTTCCGGATACACCCCGACGCCGCGGGCAAGGCCCAGGGGCTCGGCGTCTCTGCGTGCGCCGGCGACGCGCACCTCGACGTTGCCGTAGACCGAGCTTGCGCCGCCGCGGACGAGGTCGAAGGCAAGCACCGCACCTGGCCCGACGCCGGCCCTACCGCCAGCCGGCGCCGAGGCCTGTTCGATCCGCAGCGCTTCCAGGGCGGCGCGGACATCGGGCTCTCCTGTGCGGACGATGAGAGGGATCGAGATGCCGTAGACCGCCTGGATCTGGAACGAGAGCTGGCCCGCGCCAGGGCCGGCTGCGGCCGCCTCGGCGGTGGCTCCCGCCTCGCGCGGGGGCAGGGTGGTGACAGTGAGGTGCGTGCGCCGCTCGCCGGTTTCGGCCTCGGACAGCGCTGCCAGGCGCACACGTACGGTCTGCGGGCGGCCTGGCAGCAGGGTGACGCGCCGCGGGGAGATCTGCAGCTGGTCGCGGGCCGAGCGCAGGCCGTCGACCGCGGCCTTGCCGTCCGGCCGCTGGACGGCTTCGTCGACGGCGAGGATCTGGCCGTCGGGAAGCATCACCCGGTCGACCAGGGCGACATCGACCGTGACCGGTTCGGCCCCCTGGTTGAGTAGGAAGACGGCGCCAGACCGGCGGCCACGGTCGAAGGTCAGCCGCTTCGGAGTCAGGTTCAGGTAGGCGCTGGGCGCTGCGGCGGCGGGCGCCGCGGGCGCGGACGTCGGCTGCGCCTGGGCCATGCCGACGCCGGCGGCCAGCACGAGCAGGGACAGAGCCGCAGCTTTCATCAGTTGTATTGAACCACAACCTGGAGCCCGGACAGCCGCTCGGGCCCGGCGGCGGGACCGCGCGCGACCTCGATGCTGGCGGCGGCGCGTCCCTGCAGCACTCCGCCCGCCAGGGGCGCAGCCTCGTAGGCTCCGGTTCTTGCGTCGTCGGCCTTCGAGGCGGTCCGCAGGACCACGGCGGCACTATCAACCCGCGTGACCTCGAAGCTTGCCGGCGCGGTGACCGGCTGGCCCGTGTCGTCTTCTCGCCGGATCACCAGGCGCGCGTTGGCGGGCATCGTCATGCCCATGCTCATGGACGGCATCACACCCAGGAAGCTGGCCCCGTCGGCTCCGCCCCGGACGCTGGGCATGGCCATCGGCCACGAAAGCCGCACCGACATGGGCTCGGCGACTGCGGCCCGCGCGACGGCGCGCGCGTCGGCCGCGATGGCCGCCGCGGTCGGACCGGTGACGGCGAGGAGGACGCCCCAAAGGACGCCTCCCGGAACGGCGGGTCTGATCGGCCGCATGGCCCGTCCACGGATCAGTTGAAGTTGACCGTCAGCGTCAACGAGCCGGTGTAGGCCTGGGTGGCGGTGGTCGGCGAGATGTCGAAGTGCCCACCCACGTAGAGGTCATCCTGGCCGCCGGCAGGGAGGGTGTTCAGCACGCCGCTGGCGGCGACCGGGGACTCGGAGCCGATGTTGGACAGGTTGGCGCCGGCGCCCGGGAAGCTCAAAGCGTTGCCGGCGATTGAATAGGTCTGGCCGTTGGTCCCCACGAGGCGGAACGTGGCCGCACGCGCCTGGCCCGGGGTGGGCACGAAGCCGTTGCCGCCGCTGACGGAAGGGGTGGCCGTGCCCGTGGCGGCGGAAGCGACCGTGACCGTCGTGGTGCCTGAGGTGGGCTTTGCGATCGTGCCGAACTCCAGGTCGCGGGTGGCGCTGAGCTGCGCGGGCGAGACGATGGTCGCGTTGGCGTTGGCGGTCGCGGTGGCCGCCGATGCGGCGGTCGCGCTGGTGGCGGCGACGGCGGCGAGGCCGAGAACGATTCGAAGCTTCATTGTTTGCACCCCCCAGGCGACTTGATGTCGGGCGACGAGATCTTCGCGTTGACTTGGCCGGGAGCGAAAGCGCGAAATAAACCATCGCCGATGGCAAGAGAATGCGCCAACGCCCCTGGTTGTATTTCCAGGTTTTACAGATTGTTAGCTATGTTCGGTGGTAGGCGTGGCTCCCTGGACTGTCAAGCAGATGACCGCCGACGGGGAGACGTCGCAACCTGGGGTGGAGGTGTTCATCCAAGAGGGGATTCTGCGCCCGGAGCGGCGGGTCCGGCAATCTGCGCTTTACGTCCGACTCCCCGTTCCGTGTAACATCGCAGGCGAAGCGGCCGCCGGCCGGTTCGAGGGGTGCGTATGGCGGATGATGGGGGCTGGCCCAAGGGTGTCGGTCCGGAGTCCTGGGAGTCTGGCGACGCCCGCACGCGGGTGGCGATCGATCGATTGCGCCTCGCGCTGGGCCAGGCAGAACGCCGCCTGGCTCGTGACGGCGTCGAAGCCGTCCAGCCCGAAACACTCGCCACCCTGATTCAGGCCCTGGATGCGCTGGCCCGGCGCGTCGCGGCGCACGAGGCGGCGGCCGAGCGGCGGGCGAACGACCGGGCGGCGGCGCTGGAGCGCATCGCCGAGCGTCTGGAGGCCCAGGCCGAGGCCCAGGCGGCGCGCGAGGCGGCCATGTCGGCGCGCCTCGACCTGATGCTGGAACAACTGGGCCGTGCGCGGGCCGAAGCGGCCGCCCGGAAGGAACGCAAGGATCCGGCGCCGATCCGGGCCGTCCTTGGCGCGGCGAGCGCGGCGGCGGCGCTAAGTGTGGTGGGCGCAGGCGCCCTGCTGTTGGTCCAGCCCGACCTGGCGCCACGGATCCTGCCGGCGGTGCTGGAGCACCTTGGACTGCGGCCCAGCCTGAAGCCGCCGGGCGTCAGCGTCGGCGTGAGGGCCGCCGCGGCGGGGCCCACGCCGGTTCCGCCCCGGCCACAGGATACCTACGCGGCGGTGGCCGGAGCGCTGGCCCGCGGCGAAGCGGGCGCTTTGGCGCGGCTCACCGGTCTGGCCGAGGCAGGCAACGTCGAGGCGCAGATCCACCTGGCAAGCCTTTACGAGGCCGGCGAGGGCGGCCTGCCGCAGGACCTGCCCGCCGCGCGCCTTTGGACCGAGCGCGCCGCCAAGGGTGGCGATCGCGTCGCGCAGCACAACCTGGCGCTCTTCCTGATGCAGGGCGAAGGTGGCGTCCGGGATATGACTGAGGCGGCCCACTGGTTCCGCAAGGCGGCCGAGCAGGGCGTCGTGGATTCGCAGTACAATCTCGGTCTTCTCTACGAGAGCGGCCGGGGCGTGGAGCGGAACCTGTCGGAGGCCTACCGCTGGTTCGCCATCGCCGCCAATGCCGGCGACATGGCGGCCCGGGAGAAGCAGATCGCCGTGGAGCGGCTGCTCAAGGGCCCGGAGCGCACGGTCCTGGACCGCTCGGCCGCCGGGTTCGAGCCCGGCGCCGATCGCGGCGATGAGCTGACGACGCTGGTGATCGCTCCAGCCACCACCATCGCGGAGACCCAAACCCTGTTGGCACGCAGGGGGTACTACGTCGGGCCGATCGACGGCGTGGCGAGCCCCGCCTTCCGGTCCGCGGCCGACGCTTACCTGCGCGACCGCGGCATCGCCCGCTAGAGATCAGGCTGCACGAGGATCTTCACGTGCGCCTCGGGATCGCCGAGGGCAGTGAACGCGTCGGCCACTCCCTGGAAGCCGACCTTGCCGGTCACCAGGTGCGAGACGTCGATGATTCCCTCGGCTAGTTGGCGCAGGGTGAGGGCGAACTCATCCGGCGTGTAGCCGAACACGAAGGTCAGTTCGATTTCCTTGGTGATGGCGATCGACGGCTCGATGCGGTCGGTCTCCATGCAGACGCCAGCGACCACGATCTGCGCGCCCGCGGGCGCGGCCTCGATGAGCGACTGGAGCACGCCGGGCGAGCCGACGCACTCGAAGACCACCGGGCGGGCGACCGGATTGCCCATCATTGCCATCATTCCCTGCGCGGCGCGCGAGCGGGGGACGCCCAACGCCTCCCAGCGGTCGTGCGGGTTCTCGATGGCGGGGTCGATGACGATGTCGGCGCCCAGGCGCTCGGCGGCGGCCCGGCGGCGGGGTGAGAAGTCGGCGGCGATGACCGGGCCGTGGCCCTGGGCCTTGAGGGCCCCGATCACCGCGAGGCCCACAGGGCCGCAGCCGACGACCAGGGCCACCGATTTCGGCTCCATCCGCGCCTTGGCGACGGCATGCGCGCCCACGGCGAAGGGCTCGGTCAGCGCGGCGTGCTCCGTGGAGAGGCCGTTGGGAACCTCCAGCACCATGGCCTCGGTCAGCAGCATCTGCTCGGCGAAGCCGCCTGGCAGGCGGTTGGAGAAACCGAGGGCCTCCATCGCGCCGTTGTGCATGGTCACTGGCATGCTCACGACGCGCGCGCCGGCCTTCACCGTCCTGGGCGAGCCAGGGCCATGGTCGAGGATCTCGGCGCAGAACTCGTGGCCGAAGACCGTGTCGGCGGTGGGATCGAAGCCGTTGTCGGCCGAGCCGGCGCGCCGCGACAGATCGATCATGTGCTCCATGTGGTGCAGGGCATGTAGGTCCGAGCCGCAGATCCCGCAGGCCAGGGTCTTGACCAGCACCTGTCCCTCGCCGGGCTTCAGGTCGGCGATTTCGTCACACACCAGGCGCTTGTCGCGCCGGATCACGGCCTTCATGCGTCTACTCCCGAACTCGTCATTCTTGTTCTCAGCGGCTCTATCCCCTAACCCTCGCGCCTCGGAATCACCAGGAGCGGGATCGTCATGAGCCTCGCCTTTCTCTTCCCAGGACAGGGCAGCCAGGCCGTCGGCATGGGCCAGGAGCTGGCGGCGGCGTTCGCCTCGGCGCGTGAGGTGTTCCAGGAGGTGGACGACGCCCTGGAGCAGAAGTTGTCGGCGCTGATGCGTGAAGGGCCCGAGGACCAGCTCACCCTGACCGAGAACGCCCAGCCCGCGCTGATGGCCGTGAGCGTGGCGGTGATGCGGACCCTCGAGAAGGAGTTCGGGATCGGCGTCGAGAAGGCGGCGTTCGTGGCCGGCCACAGCCTGGGTGAATACTCGGCTTTGGCGGCGGCGGGGGCGATCAGCCTGTCGGACACCGCCCGACTGCTGAAGCTACGCGGGCTGGCCATGCAGCGTGCCGTGCCGGTCGGGCAGGGAGCTATGGCCTCGCTGATCGGGCCCAAGACCGACCTGGCGCTGGCCGAGGAGGCCGCCAAGGCAGGTTCGGAAGTGGGCGTCTGCGTCGTCGCCAACGACAACAACCAGGGCAATGTGGTGATCTCCGGCGACAAGGCCGCCGTGGATAAGGCCATCGAGGCCGCCAAGGCGCTCGGCGCCCGCGCCATTCCGCTGAATGTCTCCGCGCCCTTCCACTGCCCGCTGATGCAGCCTGCGGCGGACGAGATGGCGCAGGCGCTGGCCGCCGCCACCATCCTGGCGCCGCGCGCGCCGGTGGTGGCCAACGTCACCGCCGAGCCGACCAATGATCCCGAGGTCATCCGACGACTGCTTGTCGAGCAGGTCACCGGCCGGGTGCGCTGGCGCGAGAGCGTGACCTGGATGGCCGGTCCGGGCGGGGTGACCCGCTTCGCCGAGGCCGGCGCCGGCAAGGTGCTTTCGGGCATGGCCAAACGCATCGCTCCCGACGCCGAGGCGACGCCGCTCAACGCGCCGGCCGACCTCGAAGCCTTCGCCAAGAGCCTCTGAGGAGGGACGCATGTTCGACCTGACCGGCAAGACCGCCCTCGTCACCGGCGCCACCGGTGGTATCGGCGCCGAGATCGCCAAGACCCTCCACGCCCAGGGCGCCCATGTGGTGCTGTCGGGCACCCGCGAGGCCGTGCTCCAGGAGCTTGCCGCGAGCCTGGGCGAGCGCGCTTCGGTAGCCGCGGCCAACCTGAGTGATTCGGCGGCGGTGGACGGCCTGATCGAGGCCGCGGAGGCCGCCGCGGGCGCGCCGATCGACATCCTCGTGGCCAACGCGGGCATCACGAAGGACGGCCTGCTGATGCGCATGAAGGACGAGGACTGGGAGACCGTCCTGAAGGTGAACCTCGAGAGCTACTTCCGGCTCAGCCGGGCGGCCATGCGGGGCATGATGAAGCGTCGGTTCGGCCGGATCATCGGCATCACCTCGGTGGTTGGCGTGATGGGCAATCCGGGGCAGGCGAACTACGCTGCGTCGAAGGCCGGGATGATCGGCTTTTCCAAGGCGCTGGCGCAGGAAGTCGCGACGCGCGGCATCACCGTGAACTGCGTCGCGCCGGGCTTCATCGAGAGCCCGATGACCGATGCGCTCAACGACCAGCAGAAGGCGCAGATCCTGTCGACCATCCCGTCCGGCAAGCTGGGCGCGGGGGGTGACGTGGCCGCTGCGTGCGCCTATCTGGCGTCCGACGAGGCCGGCTACGTGACAGGCCAGACCCTGCACGTGAACGGCGGCATGGTGATGATCTGACGCTCGCCACCCCGGAGGGAACGTGGTACGCGCCCCCCGATTTGAACACCCAAGCGGCAGTTGACTTCGCGGTCGCCGTCGTTGATGCAGACACCGACTAACCCCTGAGGGACCAGCTACATGTCCGACGTTCTTGAACGCGTCCGCAAGATTGTGATCGAACACCTCGATGCCGATCCCGAGAAGGTGACCGAGAAGGCCAGCTTCATCGACGACCTGGGCGCCGACAGCCTCGACAACGTCGAGCTGGTCATGGCCTTCGAGGAAGAATTCGACATCGAGATCCCGGACGACGCCGCCGAGCACATCCAGACGGTCGGCGACGCCGTGAAGTTCATCCAGGAGCGGCTGGGCGGCTGATCTCGCCCGCTGATACGGAATCAAGGGCCGCCGCGTCGCTGGGACCTCCCCGCGGGCGCGGCGGTTTTCGTTTGAGGTAGCGCCATGCGTCGAGTCGTCGTCACCGGGATCGGAATCCTGAGCCCGCTGGGCCAGGGCACCGAGCTGACCTGGAAGAAGATCCTGGCCGGCACGTCCGGCGCGGGGAAGATCACCGCCTTCGAGACCACGGATTACGCCTGCCAGATCGCCTGCGAAGTGCCGCGGGTCGACGGCCGGGGCGGCGGCGGTCCCGACGTCGAGGGCAGCTTCGACCCCGACCAGACCATGTCGGCCAAGGACCGGCGGCGGGTCGACGACTTCATCCTCTACGCCATCGCCGCCGCCGACGAGGCGGTGCGCGACGCGGGCTGGACGCCCGAGGACGAGGAGAGCCGCGAGCGCACGGGCGTGATGATCGGCTCGGGCATCGGCGGCCTCGGCACCATCGCCGACACGGCCATCGAGCTGCACGAGCGCGGCCCGCGCAAGGTCAGCCCCTTCTTTATCCCCTCGTCGCTGATCAACCTGGCCAGCGGCCAGGTCTCGATCCGCTACGGTTTCAAGGGCCCGAACCACTCGGTGGTCACGGCCTGCGCCACCGGCGCGCACGCCATGGGCGACGCGGCCCGGCTCATCAAGTACGGCGACGCCGACGTGATGATCTGCGGCGGGGCCGAGGCCAGCGTGGTGCCGGTGGGCATCGCCGGCTTCATCGCCTGCCGCGCCATGGCCACCGCCTTCAACGATGCGCCCGAGAAGGGCAGCCGGCCCTACGACAAGGACCGCGACGGCTTCGTCATGGGCGAGGGCGCGGCGGTGTTCGTGATCGAGGAGCTGGAGCACGCCAAGGCGCGCGGGGCCAAGATCTATGCCGAGGTGGTCGGCTACGGCCTCTCGGGCGACGCCTACCACATCACCGCCCCGGTCGAGGACGGCGACGGCGGCTTCCGGGCCATGAAGGCGGCCCTGAAGGACGCCGGCCTCAGCCCCGCCGACATCGACTACATCAACGCCCACGGCACCTCGACCATGGCCGACGGCATCGAGCTGGGCGCCGTCGAGCGCCTGCTGGGCGACGCCGCCCCGGGCAAGACCATGTCGTCCACCAAGTCGATGACCGGCCACCTGCTGGGCGCGGCCGGGGCCATCGAGGCGGCGTTCTCGATCCTCGCCATCCGCGACCAGATCGCCCCGCCGACCATCAACCTCGACAACCCCGACGTCGAGACGGTGCTGGACCTGGTGCCGCACAAGGCCAAGCCGATGGAGATCAATGTCGCCATGTCGAACAGCTTCGGCTTCGGCGGCACCAACGCCTCGGTGATCTTCAAGAAGTACGCGTGAGCCGGAAGGGCCGCCTCAGCCGCCGCGCGGCCGGCGGCGGCCTGATCGCCCTGGGGCTGGCGATCCTGCTGGCCCTGGCCGGGGTGTGGACCTACCTCGGCCCCGGCCCGAAGGCGAAGTCGGGCAAGGTCACCTCGGTCGTGCTGGAGCGCGGCGCGGGCGTCGGCCAGATCGCCGCGTCCCTGAAGCGCGCCGGCGTCGTCACCTCCAGCGGCCTGTTCGGACTGGCGGCGCGGGCGACCGGCGCAGCCGGCGAACTGAAGGCCGGCGAGTACGAGTTCCGCTCCGGGGCCTCGATGGCCAGCGTGCTGGCCGACATCCGCGCCGGCAAGGTCGTCCGCCGCCAGATCACCATTCCCGAAGGCTGGACCAGCGGCATGGTGGCCGAGGCGGTGAACGCCTATCCCGGCCTGACCGGCGTGGCCGAGGAGCCGCCCGAGGGCTCGATCCTGCCCGACACCTACCAGGTGCGCCGCGGCGAGGACCGGTCGGCGGTGATCCGGCGGATGCGCGAGGCGCACGACGAGCTGCTGGCCGAACTGTGGGCCACGCGCCAGCCGGGCCTGCCGCTGTCGTCGCCGCAGCAGGCGGTGATCCTGGCCTCCATCGTCGAGAAGGAGACCGGCGTCGCCTCCGAGCGGCCGCGGGTGGCGTCGGTCTTCGTCAACCGGCTGCGCTCGGGGATGATGCTCCAGAGCGATCCCACGATCATCTACGGCCTGACCAAGGGCCGCCCGCTGGGCCGGGGCATCCGGGCCTCCGAGCTGGCCGGCGAGACGCCCTACAACACCTACAAGATCACCGGCCTGCCGCCGACGCCGATCGCCAACCCCGGCCGCGAGGCCCTGGCGGCGGTGCTGAACCCGCCGCGGACGGAAGACCTCTATTTCGTGGCCGACGGCACGGGCGGGCACGCCTTCGCCGCGACCTACGACCAGCACCAGGCCAATGTCGCCCGCTGGCGGCAGATCGAGCGCGAGCGGGCCGCGCGGGGGGCGGAGTGATGCCGATTTCGGGGATGACGGGGTTCGGGCGGGCCGAGGGCGCGCTGGCGGGCTGGACCTGGGCCGTGGAGGCGCGGAGCGTCAACGGCCGCAATCTCGAAGTGCGCTTCCGCGGCCCGCCGGGATTCGAGGGGCTGGAGCGCGCCGCGCGCGAGGGGGCGCAGGGCCGCTTCCAGCGCGGGCAGGTGACCGTGGGCGTGCAGGCCAGGCGCTCGGAAGGCGCCGCGGCGGTGCGGATCAACGTCGAGCAGCTGGAGCGCTACCTGGCGCTGGCCTCGGCCTATGTGGCCGACGGCCGGGCCCAGCCGCCGGCCATGGACGGCCTGCTGGCCCTGCGCGGGGTGGTCGAGGCCGAGGACGCGGGGCTGGACCCCGAGGCGCAGGCGGCCCTGGAGGCCGCCATGGCGGCCACCATCGGCCAGGCGCTGGACGGCCTCTTGGCCGCGCGGCGCCAGGAGGGGCTGGCCCTGGCCCCGGTGCTGAACGGCCAAGTGGACCGGATCGGCGAGCTGGCCGGGCAGGCGCGCGCCACGGCGGCGGGCCAGCCGGCGGCGATCAAGGCCCGCTTCGAGGCGCGGCTGAAGGAGCTGGCGGGCGAGGCGGCGAGCGAGGAGCGCATCGTGCAGGAGGCCGCCGCCATGGCGGTGAAGGCCGACGTGCAGGAGGAACTGGACCGCCTCTCGGGCCACGTGGACGCCGCGCGCGGCCTGCTGGCCACCGACGGGGCGGTGGGCCGACGGCTGGACTTCCTGACCCAGGAGTTCATGCGCGAGGCCAACACCCTGTGCTCAAAGTCGCAGCTCGGGGCGCTGACCACGATCGGCCTGGACCTGAAGGCGACCATCGAGCAGTTCCGCGAGCAGGTTCAGAATGTGGAGTAGCGGGCCGAAGGCCGCTATGGGAACCACAGAAGACGCAGACGACACAGAAGGGCAGGGCCGGCGGCGGCCCGCGTAGATCCCGGCGGCCTGGACCTCGAATCTCATTGCGGCCTTGCAGGCCGCGGGGGCTCGACAGGGCGCCGCCAATCTGTGTCTACCGTGTCTTCTGTGGTTTCTGCGAGCCGGGGGCGGCTCATTTCGGAGGTTGGGGTTGAGCGCTGACGATCATGGCAAGCCGTGGGAGACGGTGCGGCGCGGGCTGCTGCTGCTGGTCTCCAGCCCCGCCGGCGCGGGCAAGACCTCGCTGACCCGCACCCTGGTCGCCGACCACGACAGCCTGATGCTCTCGATCTCGGCCACCACCCGCGCGCCGCGGCCCGGCGAGGAGGAGGGGCGCGAGTACTACTTCAAGACCCGGCCCGAGTTCGAGGCGATGATCGCGGCGGGCGAGTTCCTGGAGTGGGCCACCGTCAACGGCAACTACTACGGCACGCCCAAGGCGCCGGTGATGGCGGCCCTGGAGGCCGGCCACGACGTGATCTTCGACATCGACTGGCAGGGCGCGGCCCAGGTGGCCGAGCAGGCGCCGGACGACGCCGTGCGGGTCTTCATCCTGCCGCCCGCCTGGGGCGACCTGGAGCGGCGGCTGAAGGCCCGGGCCCAGGACAGCGAGGAGATCATGGAACAGCGCCTGCGCCTGGGGCAGGAGGAGATCCGCCACTGGCGGCTCTACGACTACGTCATCGTCAACAAGAACTTCGATCGCGCCTACGCTGACCTCGGCCACATCTACCGCGCCGAGCGGATGAAGCCGGGGCGGAACTCCTGGCTGCCGGCGTTCGTGGACGGCCTGCTGGCCGAAGCGGCGGGGGACGCGGAAGCGGCCGGCGCGCCGCCGCGCTCGACGATGATGAGGCCGGTGCAGAAGTAGGGGCGGGGGGCCGCTGACTGAGGCCCAGCCAACAGGCGGCGCAGTTGCAGCCGGGCGCACGGGCGTGGTGACTTGATTGATGGAAGAAGTCGAAGCGATCCGGGGTCTGGAAGCTGCTGGCCGACTAGCCGCACTGTCCCCCCAAACCCAGGGCCGGATGACGGAATGGGACAACGATGGCCTGCCTCACACGTTGTGGACGGCATCGGCGTTCCGGGCGATCGGACGTGCTGTCGCTTCAAACCGCAATCCGATAGCGACGAGGGATTTGAAGCGCCTCTTTGAAGAGGTCGAGAGGCTGCTCAAATCATCCGATCCGATCGTCTCCAATGCGGTCGCGACAGGGATGCTCGAGGAAATCTGGAAGGCCGCGCACGATAGCGGCTTCGACTTCTCGACTATCGATCCACATCTCGGCGGAGAAGCCCGGCGCTACTTCCTGCGATGGGATGAGTTCAATCGAACTACGACACCGGGTCTGAAGCGGCGCTAACGAAGCCCCGTATTCGCCTGCGCTAGCGCGCCAGTCGCATCGACTTCGGCCACATCGACCGTGCCGAGCGGATGAAGCCTGGGCGGAACTCGTGGCTGGCGGAGTTCGTGGACGGGCTGCTGGCCGAGGCGGCGGGGGACGCGGAAGCGGCCGGGGCGCCGCCGCGGTCGACGGCGATGCGGCCGGTGCAGAAG
>JBKOYY010000012.1:0-4088 GCA_046725615.1 Pseudomonadota bacterium | reverse complement strand
GTCGACCAGCGGCGCCTGGGGCTTGAACAGCCCAAGCTGGAAGAAGGGCTGGTCGGGGTGCTGGACCGTCAGCCAGCGGTAGTCGCCGTTTTTCGCGTCCGTGTGGACCTCGAAGCCGAGCTTCTCGACATAGAAGCTCAGCGCTTCATCCTGGTCGCGGACGTATAGTCCGGCGACGTTCACACCCTGGGTCATGGGACCTCCGTTTCGTCGGCCCCGGTGATAGCCCCCGCTTCCCGCCGTCGCTTCTCCGAAACTGCCATTGTGAGGTTCGGCCGGTGGGCCGCGATCAGGTAGCAGGCCGGCACCCGATCGAAGCCGGATGCAGACGCCTGGTCGCGTTCACGCGCCTCGCCGGGGCTCATGCCGACAATGTCACGGAACGTCCGCCCGAAAGTGCCCAGGCTGTTCCATCCCGTCTGGAAGGCGATCTCGGTGATCGGCAGGTCGGTGTCGCGAAGCAGCGCCTTGGCCCGCTCGATGCGGCGGGTCAGCAGGTAGCGGTGCGGCGGCACGCCGAAGGCGTCACGGAATGACCGTGCGAAGTGGGCCTGGGAAACACCGCTGACCCTGGCGAGCCGCCCAACGGGCCACGCCTCGTCGCTGGCCGCATCCATGCGATCACGCGCGCGCAACAGGCGACGCAGGAGCTCCGGATCGATGGGCTTCTGCAACGCCGCCATCCAGCCTCGGGCCTCAAGCTTCCTGCCCGACCGGGCGCAGATCCTCGGCATCGACGCCGCCGCGCACCGGGACGCCCGCGCGGGCCTTCAGGGCATGAGACGTCTCCCGACTGCCGTCGTGGCTCCAGCCGGGCGGGCCGAACACATAGCCCAGCGCATGCCGGGGATGCCGCAGCACGTCTGCGCCCATGGCGATCCACTCGTGGAACGCCACCCGCAGGAGGTTGAAGGTGCCGAGGTTCTTCACCACACCGTACTTGCACGGCACGTCGTCCAGTTCGGGCTGGAAGGAGCCGAACAGCCGGTCCCAGACGATCAGGATGCCGGCGTAGTTGCGGTCCAGGTACACCGCGTTCCGCGCATGGTGCACCCGGTGATGCGAGGGCGTGTTGAACACCGCCTCGAACCAGCGCGGCATCTTCCCAATCACCTCGGTGTGGATCCAGTACTGGTAGACGAGGCTGATCCCCTTCTGCGTTGCGATCATCGGCGGCGGGAAGCCGAGCCACGCCAGGGTCAGCCAGAGCGACCAGGTTCCGGCGATCCCGCCCGTCCAGGTCTGCCGGAGGGCGGTGGAGAGGTTGTAGTGCTGGCTCGTGTGGTGGTTCACGTGCGCCGCCCACCAGAAGCGCCGCTCGTGGCTGATGCGGTGGAACCAGTAGTAGACGAGGTCCTCCAGCACGAAGATGGCGGCCCAGGCCCACACCGCCGTCATCGGGATGTCGAACAGCCTGTGCTGGTAGACCCAGACGGTGGAGGCCGCGACAGCGCCAGCGGTGAACACGCCCGCCATGGTGGAGCCCAGGCCCATGGCGAGGGAGATCGCCGTGTCGCGCGTCTCGTAGCTCGCCTTCGCCTTGCCGAGGCGCGCGGCGACGATCTCCATGATGATCGTCAGGATGAAGAGCGGTGTCGCGAGGGTGACCGGGTCCAGCTTCATCAGGCGGCCAGGTCCTTGGGCGGCCAGGCGGGCAGAGACAGGGTCGCGCGCGGGGCGGCCACGTCGGCGAGGTCGACGCTCAGGCGTCCGTTGCGGAAGCTGGCGGCGATGGCCTGCGCCCACGGGATCTGCCGGGCCGTGAAGCCGTCGCCGAAGCGGCAGATCACCAGCGCCATGCCGCCCGATTTCGCCAGCGCCCCGGCGCCGTCCGAGGCAATCCAGACGGCGTCCACGGTCCGTCCAGGGAACTCCTCGGCCAACATCGCTCGCGTGCGCGCTTCGTCGAGCGGCCCCACCGGCCGTGCGATCTTGGCCCAGGCCGCCAGGGCGACGAGGCCGCCGACGGCCGCCGCCGACAGGGCGAACTGAATGAGGGCCTCTTCGCCCATGACGCTTCTCCCGCTGCGTTTTGCGGCAGCGTGTTCCGCGCCTCATACCCGGTCAAGGAAAAGGCCGCCGTTGCGACAACGGCGGCCTTCCGGTCAGGCGTCGGGCGTCCTTGCGGTCGTCATGGCCTTAGAAGCGGCGCGAGTAGCCCACGGTCCAGACGTTGGCGTCCGGCGCGCCGTTGCCGAACTCCTTGCGGGTGTAGTCGACACGCACGCCGTTCACCCCATCGAAGTGGTGCTGGGCGCCGACCCCGAAGTTGAACGAGTCTTCCGAATCCGAGGCCGACACGCCGCCCGCCTTGGCGCGGATCTTGGACGTGCCATAGCCGATCCGGGCGATCAGGTCGGTGTTCGGCGCGATCGGGGCGAAGCCCACCAGGTAGGCGTCGGCCGAGTGCTTCAGCTTGTACGAGACGTCGACGCCCGCGACCGTGTCCTTGTCGCTCTTCAGACCCGTGGCCAGTTCGCCTTCGACGCCGACCCAGTTGTTGAAGCGATAGCCGACGCGGCCGCCGATCACCTTCGGGTCGATGTTGTCGGCATCCACAGCGCCGACGTTGAGGTTCACATAGGCGCCCGTGTTGGTGGCGGCGGCGGCGTCCTGGGCCATGGCGGCGGCGGGGACGACGGAGGCGATCGCGGCCAGCGAGGCCGCGGCGATGAGAGCGTTTTTCATTTTGGGGAGGTAACTCCGTACTCTGCTGAACAGCCCGCCCAGCCCGGTCGATGTCGTCTCCAAACGCGACCACGCCCGGTCGGTTCTGTGGCGAAGGGATGTTCGTTCGGTATCTGTGGCCCTGCGGCCACAATGGGCGCTGACGCCCCCGTTGGACGTGCTATCAGTCCCGCCTCGTTTTGCGTGGAGATGGATGATGACGGGAGCGGTGATCGCGGCGACGGGGCTCTATACGCCGCCGAACAGCCTCTCCAACGCCGAGCTGGTCGAGACCTTCAACGCCTACGTCGAACGGTTCAACGCGGCCAACGCCGAGGCCATCGCCGCGGGCGACGTCCAGGCGCTGACGCCCTCCTCCGCCGAGTTCATCGAGAAGGCCTCGGGGATCAAGTCGCGCTTCGTCATCGACAAGAGCGGCCTCGTCGACCCCGAGCGCATGACGCCCAACATTCCGGAGCGGCCTAACGACCAGATCTCGGTGCTGGCCGAGATCGCCGTCGAGGCGGCCAAGCAGGCGATCGCCCGCTGGGGCAAGGACGTCGGGCGAATCGACGCGGTGATCTGCGCCGCCTCGAACATGCAGCGCGCCTATCCCGCCATGGCGATCGAGGTGCAGCAGGCGCTCGGCATCGAGGGCTTCGCCTTCGACATGAACGTCGCCTGCTCGTCCGCCACCTTCGGGATCAAGACCGCCGCCGACTTCGTCACCTCGGGCTCGGCCCGGGCGGTGCTGATGGTCAATCCCGAGATCTGCTCGGGCCACCTGAACTTCCGCGACCGCGACAGCCACTTTATCTTCGGCGACGTGGCGACCGCGGTGATCGTCGAGCGAGCCGAGGATGCCGAGGGCGGCTGGGAGATCCTGGGCACGCGCCTCAAGACCCAGTTCTCGAACAACATCCGCAACAACTTCGGCTTCCTGAACCGCTGCGCCCCCGAGGGCGTCGGCAAGCCGGACAAGCTGTTCGTCCAGGAGGGCCGCAAGGTCTTCCGCGAAGTGGTCCCGATGGTGTCGGAGATGATCGTCGAGCACGCCGGCGACCTCGGCATCGACCCGACGGGCTTGAAGCGCATGTGGCTGCACCAGGCCAACATCAACATGAACGAGATGATCGGCCGCCGCGTCCTGGGCCGCGACCCGGCGCCGGGCGAGAACGTCATCATCCTCGACGAGTACGCCAACACCTCCTCGGCCGGCTCGATCATCGCCTTCCACAAGGCGAGCGACGACTTCCAGGCGGGCGAAACCGGCCTGATCTGCTCGTTCGGCGCCGGCTACTCGGCCGGCACGGTGTTCGTCCGCAAGCGCTGAGGCTAGGCTCCCCGGCAAGTGGGGAGTCTCAGATGAAACGAGTCCTGTTCGCCGCCGCAGCCCTGGCTCTGGTGATGGGCGGCGCGGC
>JBKOYY010000033.1:0-46513 GCA_046725615.1 Pseudomonadota bacterium | reverse complement strand
ATGATGAGCGGCGCGACAGGCTTGCGCACCACGAAGCTGGCCCCGGCGTCACGGCCGCGGAAGATCTGGGACGGGCGGGTGTGGCCCGTGATGAGGATCACCGGCGCATAGCAATTGGGCGTGATCTCGCTGCGCCGCAGCCAGCTGATGAAGTCGTAGCCTTCGCCGTCGGCCAGCGCGCTGTCCACGACCATGAGGTTCAGGACGCGCTCCTGCACCGAGGTCTGGGCCTCGGCCATGGTCAGGCAGCGGCGGGGGGTATGGACGCCGAAGCCGGCGAACATCTCGCCCATGATGTTCAGGCCTTCCGGGTCGCCGCAGGCCAGCAGCACCTCCGCCGTGGAGAGGTTGACTCGTTCGGTCTTGCTGAACGGCAGGCTCACGGCTCAGTCCCAGAACGTCACGGGGTCTACGGGGTCGGCAGGCCGGGGCGGCGGCGAGCCGGCGAGCCGGCGCGCCTGCTCGGCCAGGGTGAGGGCGCGGACGGCGGCCTCGATCTCGGCATAGTCGGCGCTGCGCTCGGCCTCGGCCAGGGCGCGCACAAAGGCGGTGAGGCCTGCGAGGCGCTGGCTCAACAGGTCCGAGACCTGCGCGTCGACGAGGGTCACGGAGTCCCGTGGTCCGGCGGCGGCCAGGCGCGAGATCACGCATTGGACGCGGTCGCCCAGTTCGACGAGCTCGGCGATCTCCTCGGCCACAAGGTCGAGCGAGGCGGCGAGCGGTCGGACGGGCGCCACTGCGTTCATCAGAACAGCTCCAGGGCGCCGGCGTCCTCGACCGGCTTGACCACCGGCTGGCGACGCTCCGTGGCGAAGACCTTGGTCTCGGCCGGGGCGAGCAGGATCTGCCGGGCGCGGCCGCTCACGGGCCAGTACTGGATCCGGCGGGCGCGGTCGCCACGCAGCGACCCCCCGACGTAGGTCAGGCCTTCGTCGCGGAGGAAGCGCTCGGCGAAGGCCGAGTTCTGTCCGCCGACGTCCGAGAGGCCGTCGAACAGGTGGGCCCCACCGAACAGCTTGACCTCCAGCCGCTCGCGCCGGGCGCCCTTGCGGAGCAGGGCGTTGACCAGCAGTTCCATCGACTGGACCCCGTAGCGGAGGCCCGCGTCGCCGATTTCGCCGGGCAGCAGGAAGTGGTTCATACCCCCGACGCGGGCGACCGGATCACGGATGCAGGCGGCGACGCACGATCCGAGGATCGTGGTCAGCACCACATCGTCTTCGTCCGCAACGTGGAACTCCCCCTGGATCACATGGATCTTGCGGGGCTCCGCGGCGTACGCGTGGTCGTGAGCGGCGGGGGTTCGGTTCACGCGAGGACGCCGAAGATCGCTTCGATCTTCTCCTTGAGGGTGCCCACGGTGAACGGCTTCACCAGGTAGTTGTTGACCCCGAACTGCACGGCGCGCTGCACCAGCTCCTTGTCGGCGCGGCCGGTGAGCATGATGAAGGCCGTCTTCTGGATCGGCGGGTGCGAGCGGATCGCCCGCAGCAGGCCCAGGCCGTCCAGCTTCGGCATGTTGTAGTCCGAGATCACGAGGTGGATCGGGCGGGCCAGCATGTGGCGCAGGCCTTCTTCGCCGTCGGGGGCCTCGTAGATCGTCCGGAAGCCGAGCTGTTGCAGGCCGCTGCGCACCAGCGACCGCATCGTCTGTTGGTCGTCGACAACCAGGCAGGTGAGGGAGGAGGGCGCCGGCATCAGCGTTCCGTTTCTTTGTTCGTGAGGTTGCGGATGGCGGGACCGAGCTTTTCCAGCGGAAGCTGGCGCTCGACCGCACCGAGTTCGAAAGCGGCCCGGGGCATGCCGTAGACGACGCAGGTCGACTCGTCCTGGCCCAGGGTCCTCGCGCCGGCCTGCCGCATGGCGAGCAGGCCCTGCGCCCCGTCGCGGCCCATGCCGGTCAGGATCACGCCGACGGCGCGGTCCTTGGCGGTGCGGGCCACAGACGAGAACAAGACATCCACCGACGGACAGTGGCCGCTGACCGGCTCGCCTCGGGTCACGCGGCACCGCAGGTGCTTCGTGCCCTCGACCTCCAGGTGGAAGTCTCCGCCCGGCGCGACATAGACACGGCCGGGAAGGAGGGGGTCGCCATCGCGCGCCTCGCTGACCTGGGCGGCGCTGACGCGGTTCAGGCGCTCGGCGAAGCTCTTGGTGAAGCTCGCCGGCATGTGCTGGGTGATGACGGTGGGCGCGCAGTTCGCCGGCAGGCGCTGCACGACGTTGAGCAGGGCCTCGACGCCGCCGGTGGACGAGCCGATCGCCACGACCTTGTCGGCCGGGGTGAACGCACCCGTGCAGGCGGGCTCCTCGCGCTTGACGCGGTCGCGGACGCGGGCGCGGGCGGCCTGCTTCACCTTCTCGGCGATCTCGCGGAAGCCGTCGCGGTCGGAGCCCCGGGGCTTTTCAATGCAGTCGACGGCGCCCAGTTCCAGGGCCTGGAGCGTGGCCTCGGTGCCGCGCGCGGTGAGGGTGGAGACCATCACCACAGGCATCGGCCGCAGGCGCATCAGGCGCTCGAGAAACTCGAGGCCGTTCATGTTCGGCATCTCGACGTCGAGCGTGATGACGTCGGGGTTCAGGGCCTTGATGGCCTCACGCGCCTGCAACGGGTCGCAGGCTTCGCCCACGACCTCGAGCTCGGGATCGGCCGAGAGGGCCGCGCCGATGAGCTGGCGCATGACGGTGGAGTCGTCCACGACGAGGACGCGGGTCATGCACGGGCCCCTTCGATCTTGCGGTAGGTGGTGACCCCGTCCGGGCGGAACACGGCGGCGGCTGGGCCCTGGATGCGTTCGGAGTGACCGATGTAGAGCGCGCCGTTGCTGTTCAGGAGCGGCGCGAAGCGGCTCCAGAGGCGCGCCTGGGTGTCGTCTTCGAAGTAGATGGCCACGTTCCGGCAGAAGATGGCGTCGAACTTGCCCTTCATCGGCCAGTCGCCGATCAGGTTCAGCTCGTTGAACGTCACCAGGGCGCGGACGTCGTCGGCCATCCGCACGGCGCCGCCCCCGGCCGCGACCGTGTAGCGCTTGCGATAGTCGGCCGGCACGCCCTCCAGCAGGTGCAGGGCGTATTCGCCCCGGCGGCCCTCGGCGACCATGTTCGGGTCGATGTCGGTGGCCAGCACCCGCACGTCGCGATCGGCGGCGTCGGGCATCTGGGACAGGATCGTCATGGCGATCGAGAAGGGCTCCTGGCCGCTGGAGCACGCGGCCGACCAGATACGGACCTTGCCCCCGCGCCGCGCGGCGTCGAGCAGCGGCGGCAGCACCTTGTCGCGCAGGTGGTCGAAGTGGTGCGGCTCACGGAAGAAGCGGGTGACGTTGGTCGTCAGCGCGGCCAGCATCTTCTGGCGCTCGTCGACGCCGTCGGCCGCCGCGACCAGGGCGCAGTAGTCCTTGAAGCTGTTCAGGCCCAGGGCGCGCAGGCGCTTGGCCAGGCGCGAGTAGACCAGCGTCGCCTTGGCTTCGGGCAGGTGAATCCCGGCGTCGCCGTGCACCATCGCCGAAATCTTGCGGAAATCGGCTTCGGTGAAGGCGAACTCGCCTTCCACCATATTGGCGCCCGGTCGCGCGGATGTCGGCGCGTTGACGGTCATCAGGCGGCTTCCAGCTCCACGTCGGGGAGCACGCGCTCGAGGCCGATCAGGCTGATCATCCGGCCGTCCATGGCGATGAGGCCGCGGACGAAGGTCTTGGCGGTGTCCGAGGCCACGTCCGGCGTCGGCTGGATGACGTCGTCGGTCACGGTGAGGATGTCGGAGACCGCGTCGACCAGCAGGCCGACCACCTGGCCGCCGATGTCGGCGACGATGATCACGTTGCGGTCGCTGGCCTCGGTGCTCTCGAAGCCCAGGCGCGAGGCCAGGTCGACGATCGGCAGCACCGCGCCGCGCAGGTTGATCACGCCCTTCACGAAGGACGGGGACTGGGGCAGGGCGGTGGCGGGGGTCCAGCCACGGATCTCGCGGATGGCCATGATGTCCACGCAGAATTCCTGCGCGCCGATGCGGAACGAGATGAGTTCCTTCATCCCACCGGGATTGTTCTGGCCGTTCTGGCTCGTGACCTGGTTCATTTTCAACCCGCCTTGCGCATCTCGCCGCGGGAAACGGCGACGATGGTGTCGATATCGAGGATCAGGGCGACGCGGCCGTCGCCGAGGATGGTGGCGGCGGCCACGCCCGGCACCTGCCGGTAGTTGGCCTCCAGCGACTTGATGACCACCTGGCGCTGGCCCTGGATGGCGTCGACGAAGAGGGCCGCGCGGGCGCCGCCTTCGCCTTCGATCAGCAGGGCGACGCCGTCGGAGGCCGCCAGCGGCGTGGCGCGGTAGCCGAGCGCCATGCCGACGTCGATCAGGGGCACGAAGCCGCCGCGGATCGAGATCACCCGGGCGTGGCCGCCCAGGCTGTGGACGTCCTCGGCCTTGGGCTGCAGCGTCTCGATGATGGCGGTGATCGGGGCGACCAGGGTCTGGCCTTCCACCGAGACCACCATGCCGTCCAGCACCGCCAGGGTCAGCGGCAGGCTCATGGTGAAGGTCGAGCCCTTGCCCGGCTTCGAGGTGATGTTGATCCGACCGCCCAGGGCCTGGATCGAGCGGCGGACCACGTCCATGCCGACCCCGCGGCCCGAGATGTCCGACACCTCGGCGGCCGTGGAGAAGCCGGGCATGAAGATCAGGTTGTCGATCTCCTCGTCCGACAGGGTGGCGTCGGCGGCGATCAGGCCCTTCTCGATAGCGATGCCCTTGACGCGTTCGCGGTTGATGCCGCCGCCGTCGTCCGAGACCTCGATGACGATGCGGCCCGACCGGTGCATGGCGGCGAGCTTGACCACGCCCTCGGCCGGCTTGCCGGCGGCGGCGCGCTTCTCGGGGCTCTCCAGGCCATGGTCGATCGCGTTGCGGATCATGTGCGTCAGCGGATCGGCCAGGCGCTCGATGACCGTCTTGTCCACCTCGGTGGCCTCGCCCTCGGTGACGAGGCGGACCGGCTTGCCGGTCATGGCGGCCACTTCGCGGACGAGGCGCGGCATACGCTGGAAGACCGACTTCACCGGCTGGGCGCGGATCGCCATCACGCTGTCCTGGATCTCGCGGGTGAGCTGCTCCAGCTCGTCGAGACCCATGGCGACGGCCGAGGCGCGGGCGAGGCCGGCCTCCATCACGCGCTGCGCCAGCACCGCCTGGTTGATGACCAGCTCGCCGACGAGGTCGATCAGGCGGTCGACGCGGTCCAGGTCCACGCGGATCGTGGCGCCGGCCTCGGTCTTGCGGGCCTGGTTGGCGGCCTGCGGCTCGTTCGGCTCGGCGGCCGGCGAAACCACGGAGAGGACAGGCGCGGGGGCCACCGGCGCGGGGGCCACCGGCGCGGGCGCAGCGATGGGCGCGGCAGCCGAGGCGAGGGGCTCCAGCTCGAAGGGCTCGTCGGGCGCCGTCTCGATCGGCGGGCCGGCGTCGGCCTGGACGCGCGCCAGCAGGGCGCAGATATCGAGGCCACCTTCGGCCGCGCCCTCGGCGCCGCCCTGGGCCTCGACCGTGAGTTCGCAGTCGCCGTCGACGAATTCGAAGACTTCGCGGATGGCCAGCTCGTCGGTGTCGCCCGACACAGTGACCGTCCAGGACAGGTAGGCCGCCTCAGGCTCGATCTCGCCCAGGAGCGGCACTTCGCTCGCGTCCAGCTCGACCTGGGAGGCGCCGAGGCGGGTCAGCTCGCGCAGCAGCAGCGCCGCTTCGTTGGCCTTGGCGTAGAGGTCGGCGCGCGGCTTGAAGCGCACCACGAACGAGCGCGCGGCGGGCGTCTCGGCCGGCATGTCCACGGCCGCGGCCATGGGCTGGAATTCGAAGTCGCCCCAGTCTTCCTCGCCACCGTCGTCGTCCGCACCGGCGGCGCCGCTCATGGCCTTGAGTTCGTCGGAGAGGGTCGACTGCTGCGGATGCTCGCCTTCCTGGCCGGCCCGCGCCGAGCTCACCAGGTCGGCCAGCACGTCGGCGGCGCGCAGCATGATCTTCAGCACGTCGGGCGTAGCGGCCAGCCGGCCCGAGCGCATCTCGTCCAGCGCCGTCTCGAAGACGTGCGCAAAGCGGATCAGGGCCTCGAGCTGGAATGCGCCCGCGCCGCCCTTGATCGAGTGCACCGCCCGGAAGACGGCGTTGATGGTCTCGGGATCCTGGTCCCCGCCTTCCATGGCGAGCAGGCCGGACTCCAGCTCGGCGAGCTGCTCCTCGCACTCCTGGAAGAAGGTATCCCGGATGGCGGCTAACGGATCCACTGGCGCGTTCTCTCGTGCTCGTCGTTCGGCTCAGGCTCAGGCTCAGGCCGCGACGCGGCGGATGGCGTCGACGAGCTTGTCTGGGTTGAAGGGCTTCACGATCCAGCCGGTCGCGCCGGCCATGCGGGCGCGGTTCTTCTTCTCCGCGTCGCTCTCGGTGGTGAGGACGAGGATCGGGATCGCACGGTGCTTCGGATCGCCGCGGACTTCCTCGATGAATCCGAAGCCATCCATGCGCGGCATGTTGATGTCGGTGACGATCACCTGGGGCGCTTCGGCCTGCAGGACCTCGAGGCCGTGGATGCCGTCTTCGGCCTGCACCACGCGGAAGCCGGCGTCGGCCAGGGCGAGGCGCAGCATCTCCCGCATTGTGCGGGAGTCATCGACGGTAAGGACAGTCATGCTCATGGGGTGAGGTCCTGGACAGTGGATTGGACGGCGAGCTGGGAGGCGCCCATGAGGGCGAGCCCGTCGGTGAATTCGGGGGAGGCTTCTACGATCTCGAACGGCTGGCCGTCGGCGGCCCAGGTGGCCTGGGCCGACAGCAGCACCTGCAGGCACTGGCCGCCCAGGCGGCGCACCTGCGAGGCGTCGATCGACAGGGCCTTGCCGCGCTTGTCCTTGAGGGACTGCAGCAACGGCCCGGCGGCGTTCATATCCAGGCTGTCTGCCAGGTTGAGGGTCGCGGTGTTCATGCTCAGAACTCGTCCCAGGCGTCTTCTTCGATGGCCGGCGCGGGCTTCGGCGCAGCACCGCCCCGACCGGTGGTCTTCATGGCCACGGTGGTCGCCGGACGATGGGGCGCGCGCGGCTGCACGGGCGCAGCGGGAGCCGCCGCCTGCACGCCGGCGCCCAGGTCGAAGCGTCCGATCAGGCGGGCCAGCGCCTCGGCTTCGGCGGCCAGCGAGTGGCTCGCGGCGGTGGCCTCTTCGACCATGGCCGCATTCTGCTGAGTCACCTGGTCCATCTGGTTGATGGCGGTGTTCACCTGATGCAGGCCGGTGGCCTGTTCCTGGGCCGAGGCGGCGATCTCGGTGACCGCGCCGTTGATCTGGGTGACCTGCACCAGGATGCGCTCCAGAACCTTGCCGGTCTCGCCGACGAGGCCGACGCCACGTTCCACCTGCTGCGAGGACGCCGAGATCAGGGCCTTGATCTCCTTGGCGGCCTCGGCCGAGCGCTGGGCCAGGGCCCGCACCTCGGAGGCGACGACCGCGAAGCCCTTGCCGGCGTCGCCGGCGCGGGCCGCTTCCACCCCGGCGTTCAGCGCCAGCAGGTTGGTCTGGAACGCGATCTCGTCGATCACGCCGATGATCTGGCTGATCTGGCTCGAGGAGTTCTCGATCTCGCTCATGGCCGCGACCGCGTCGCGCACCACGACGCCCGAGCGTTCGGCGTCCGACTTGGCGGCGCCGACGGCTTCGCGGCTCTGGGCCGCGCCCTCGGCGGTCTTGCGCACCGTGGCGGTAATCTCGTCCAGCGCGGCGGCGGTCTCTTCCAGGCTGGCGGCCTGCTGCTCCGTGCGGCGCGACAGGTCGTCCGAAGCCGAGGTGATCTCACCGGCGCCCGAGCGGACGGCGGTCGCGTTGACCGCAACCTCGCGCAAGGTGTCGTGCAGGGTGTCCATGGCGCGGTTGAAGTCGGCGCGCAGCTTTTCGTAGTGCGGCGCGAACGGCTCGTTGAGGCGGAAGGTCATCGCCCCGCTGGCCAGGCGATCCAGGCCCATGGCGAGGTCGTCGACGACCTTCTGCTGCTCGGCCGCGGTCGCGGCGCGCTCGGCCTCGTTCTGGCGGCGGGCTTCATCGGCGGCGCGGCGGGCGTCGGCCGTCTCGCCCTCCAGGCGGGCCTTCTCGATGGCGGCGTCCTTGAAGGTCTGCACGGCGTCGGCCATCCGGCCAACCTCGTCCTTACGGCCCTGGGCGGGGACCGCCACATCGAGCTCGCCGCCGGCCAGCTTGGTCATGGCGTCGGTCATGGCGCGCACCGGCTTGCCGATGGCGGCCGAGAGCATGGCCCCCATCAGGATCGACAGCGCGACCGCCAGCAGGCTGCCCACGGCCATCAGCGTGATCGCGAACGCCTGCGCGCCTTCCTGGGCGGCGGCGCGCTCCTTCAGAAGGGCCGCTTCCTGGTCGGTGAAGGTCTTGAGGGCCGCGCGCAGCTTGTCCAGCCGGCCGGCCGTGCTGAGCTGCATCATCGCCTCGGCCTGGCGGGTAATGTCCTGGCCGGCGGCGATCAGCGGCTCCTCCTCGGCGGTCACCTGGGCGGCGGCCTGTTCGATGGTGGCGATCAGGGCCGCGTCTTCGGGCGCCTGCTTCTTCAGGTCGCCGATCGCGGCCTCGTAGTCGGCCTTCGCCGCGTTGATCCTCTGCACGAACGCCGGGTCGCCGCTGGCGACGAGGCCGCGGATGGCGTTCTGGCGCTCCACGCGGGCGGCGAGAGCGGCCTTCGCGAGGTTCACCTGCGCCACGCTCTGATCGTTGAGCGTCACGGCGCTGCGGATGCTGAGCAGGCTGCCGAAGACTGCCGCGCACATCACGGCGACCACCGTCACGACCACGGCGAACCCGACCGCCAGCTTCTTGGAAATGTTCAGGTTGTTCAGGAAGGTCATGAGATCCGGCTGCGATCGCTCAAGAAACGTGGATGTGCGGCGACGCCCCCCATGGCTCCGCCTTCGTGCCGACCTTGCCCAGGGCGGGTTTGATTATTGGTAAACCGCTGCAACCTGAGCTGTTCGGTGCGTCCGCTAAGCCGCTGAACGGCCCGCGACATTTCGCCACCCATCGATCGCGGCGCCGAAAAAGAACATCTTGCGAACGTGGAACAAAGGCGGTACGTCTCGAGTCCTGTCGCGGGACCCGGGTGGTCGGGCCGAGCGGTTGGCGGAATCGTGGGATAGAGAGGGCTCGGACATGTCGCAGTCGGCGTTGAGGCTCGTGGGAAAAGAAGATTCGGATAAGCAGCGCGCGCTCGAAGCGGCGCTGACGCAGATCGACCGGGCGTTCGGCAAGGGCTCGGTCATGAAGCTGGGCGACAAGGGCAAGGTGGTGGAGATCGAGGCGGTTTCCACCGGCTCGCTCGGCCTCGACCTGGCCCTGGGTATCGGCGGCCTGCCCAAGGGGCGGATCGTGGAGATCTACGGCCCTGAGAGCTCGGGCAAGACGACCCTGGCCCTGCACGTCGTGGCCGAGGTGCAGAAGGCGGGCGGCACCGCGGCGTTCGTGGACGCCGAGCATGCGTTGGACCCGTCGTATGCGCACAAGCTCGGGGTGAACCTGGACGACCTGCTGGTCGCCCAGCCGGACACCGGCGAACAGGCGCTGGAGATCACCGACACCCTGGTGCGATCCAACGCCGTGGACGTGATCGTGATCGACTCGGTGGCGGCGCTGACGCCGCGGGCCGAGATCGAGGGCGAAATGGGCGACAGCCTGCCGGGCCTTCAGGCGCGCCTGATGAGCCAGGCGCTGCGCAAGCTCACCGCCTCGATCTCCAAGGCCAAGACGCTGGTCATCTTCATCAACCAGATCCGGATGAAGATCGGCGTGATGTACGGCAGCCCGGAGACCACCACCGGCGGCAACGCGCTGAAATTCTACGCCTCGGTCCGCCTCGACATCCGACGCACCGGCTCGGTGAAGCAGCGCGACGAGATCGTCGGCAACAACGTCCGGGTGAAGGTGGTCAAGAACAAGGTCGCCCCGCCGTTCCGCGAAGTCGAGTTCGACATCATGTACGGCGAGGGGATCTCCAAGCTGGGCGAGATCATCGACCTGGGCGTCAAGGCCGGGGTGATCGAGAAGTCCGGCTCCTGGTTCTCGTGGAACAGCCAGCGCATCGGCCAGGGCCGCGACAACGTGCGCGAGTTCCTGAAGCAGAACCCTGACCTCGCCGCCCAGATCGAGAAGCAGGTGCGCGGCGCCAAGGAAACGGTCGAGGAGCAACTGCTCGTGGGGCCGGCCGAGGGCGCGGACGACGAGGACGGTTCCCTCTGAGGCGTCGCCGGCGCCGTCGCGCGTCCGGGCGGGCCTCCCCGCCAACCAGGTCCGTCCCGACGAGCCACCCAGCGTGGCGGCCGCCGGGCGCTTCAGAGGCTGGACGCCTGGGCGCGCGCCCCAGGCGTCCTTCTTCGTTCTAGGGCCTCCACCCGCAGGTTGGGGGCGTGCGCGAGGTTTTCCTTTGGCGGGCCTCGCGAGGTTTCGTAAGAGGTCGCCGGCCCTCGCCGTCGGCGGGGGCGCCCCAAGTCCAACCGCTTGACGATTGCAGACCGATGCCGAGCCTCAACGAGATCCGCACCCACTTCCTCGAATACTTCCGGAAGCAGGATCACGCCGTCGTCCCGTCGGCTCCGCTGGTGCCGCAGAACGACCCGACGCTGCTGTTCGTCAACGCCGGCATGGTGCCGTTCAAGAACTACTTCACCGGTGCGGAGAACGCCCCGTGGCCCCGCGCCGCCAGCTCGCAGAAGTCGGTCCGCGCCGGGGGCAAGCACAACGACCTGGACAACGTCGGCTACACGGCGCGCCACCACACCTTCTTCGAGATGCTGGGCAACTTCTCGTTCGGCGACTACTTCAAGGAGCGCGCGATCGCGCATGCCTGGGAGCTGCTGACCAAGGAGTTCGAGCTTCCGCCCGAGAAGCTGACGGTCACCGTCTATCACACGGACGACGAGGCTCACGCGCTCTGGAAGAAGATCGCGGGCCTGCCCGATCACAAGATCATCCGCATCCCGACCAGCGACAACTTCTGGTCCATGGGCGACACCGGCCCGTGCGGTCCGTGCTCCGAGATCTTCTACGACCACGGCGAGCACATCGCCGGCGGCCCTCCCGGCAGCCCGGATGAGGACGGCGACCGGTTCGTCGAGGTCTGGAACCTCGTGTTCATGCAGTTCGAGCAGTTCGCCGACGGCACGCGCACGGGCCTGCCGAAGCCGTCGATCGACACCGGCATGGGACTGGAGCGGATCGCGGCGGTGCTGCAGGGCGTTCACGACAACTATGACGTCGACCTGTTCAAGACGCTGATCGCGGCCTCGAAGCGGGAGCTGCATGCCGAGGGGGCGGAGACGACGCCGTCGCACCGCGTCATCGCCGACCACCTGCGCTCGTCCAGCTTCCTGATCGCCGACGGGGTGATGCCGTCGAACGAAGGGCGCGGCTACGTGCTGCGCCGGATCATGCGCCGGGCGATGCGCCATGCGCACCTGCTGGGCGCCGACGAGCCCCTGATGCACCGGGTGGCGCCGACGCTGGTCAGCGAGATGGGCCAGGCCTATCCCGAGCTGAAGCGCGCCGAGGACGCGATCGTCGATACCCTCCGCCAGGAGGAGGAGCGTTTCCGCGTCACCCTCGGGCGGGGCCTTGCGCTTCTCGACGAGGCGACCGCGGGCCTGGGCGAGGGCGACGTGCTCTCGGGCGAGACGGCCTTCAAGCTCTACGACACCTACGGGTTCCCGCTGGACCTGACGCAGGACGCGGTCCGCGCCAAGGGCCTGACCGTGAACCTCGACGAGTACGACGCGGCCATGTCGCGCCAGCGCGAGATGGCGCGGGGCGCGTGGAAGGGCTCGGGCCAGGTGGCGGCCGCCGCCGAGTGGTTCTCGATTCGCGACCGTCTCGGTCCCACGGTCTTCACCGGCTACGACGACACCGAAGGCACGGGCGAACTCCTGACCCTGGTCGAGGACGGCCACGAGGTCGACGGCGCGTCGGCGGGCGCGACCGTGCAGGCGCTGTTCGATCGGACGCCGTTCTATGCCGAGAGCGGCGGCCAGGCCGGAGATCAGGGCGAAGTGGAGTGGCAGGGCGGACGCGCCCGCGTCACCGACGTCCAGAAGCAGGCCGGGGACCTGCACGTCCACGAGCTGGAGATCCTGGAGGGCGCGCTGGCGCCGGGCGCGCGCGTCCGGCTGGCGGTCGACCCGGAGCGCCGCGCCTCGACCCGGTCCAACCACTCGGCGACGCACCTGCTGCACGCCGCGCTCCGCAACGTGCTGGGCCGCCACGTGACCCAGAAGGGCCAGATGGTCGACGGCGAGCGGATCCGATTCGACTTCAGCCACGGCCAGCCCCTGACGGCGGAGGAGATCGACCGGATCGAGGCCGAGGTGAACGCGGTGGTGCGCCAGAACCTGGCGGCCGAGACCAAGACCATGCAGCCGCAGGAGGCGATCGAGGCCGGCGCCATGGCGCTGTTCGGCGAGAAGTACGGTGACAGCGTCCGCGTGCTGACCCTCGGCCGCGCGCTGAGCGGTGAGGGCGACTATTCGATCGAGCTCTGCGGCGGCACCCATGTCGCGCGCACCGGCGACATCGCCCTCTTCAAGGTGGTGTCGGAACAGGGCGTTGCGGCCGGCGTGCGCCGTATCGAGGCGCTGACCGGAGAGAGCGCGCGTCGCTGGCTGCTGGAGCAGGCCCACGTGGCCAAGGCGCTGGCGGAGCAGTTCAAGGTCCCGGTGTCCGAGGTCGCCGCGCGCGTCGAGGCGCTTGAGGCCCAGCGCCGCAAGCTCGACAAGGACCTCGCCGAGGCCAAGCGCCAGCTCGCCATGGGCGGCGGGGGCGGCGGCGCGGCCGCAGGCCCCGAGGAGATCGGCGGCGTTCAGGTCATGGCGCGGATCATGGAAGGCGTCGGCGGCAAGGACCTGCGTCCCATCGCCGAGGAGTTCAAGAAGCAGCTCCCCGACGGGGTCATCGCGCTGATCGGCACCGCCGACGGCAAGGCGGCGGCGACCGTGGCGGTCACCGGCGCGGCGCAGGCGAAGTTCAGCGCGGTCGACCTCGCGAAGGCCGCCGTGCTGGCCATGGGCGGCCAGGGCGCCGGCGGGCGCCCCGACTTCGCTCAGGGCGGCGCGCCCGACGCGTCGAAGGCCGACGACGGCCTCGCGGCGGTAAAGGCGGCGCTCGGCGGCTAGGGTCGAGATTCCCCCTCAGGTTGTCCTTTCTGGCGACGCATCGGTTCGATTGTTAGGAATCGATTCAGTGTGTCCCAGTGGGGGACTTGTGGGGGATGTCATGCGTATGAACTGGCTTGCCGCAGTCGCGGTCGCCGGCGGTCTTCTGGCCGCGACCCAGGCCGATGCGACCGTGTTCGCGGGAAACTGGACCCTGACGGTCGGCGACAACGCCGATCCGGGCCACCTTAAGATCTTCACCGACACGACGAACGGGGTCTTCGACAAGGACCTGACCGTCGCCAATCCGGACTACGTCGACCTGTTCAGGATCTGGACGACCGAGGCCTCCGTCGATCCGGACGATCTGAACGGCACCACCCTGACGCTGACGTTCAACTTCACCCAGCCCGACGACAACAACGGCCCGATCGTGGTGGGCGGGACGTCCAGCGGCTATGCGACCTTCGCCGGCTTCTTCCAGGGTGGCCAACTGGTCTGGCAGAACGGCGGCGTGGCGCAGCTAGAATGGGGCGGCAACCAGCCCAACAACATCGAACCTGGCCGCATGACGATGACCCTCAACGGCGGTCTCTTCAACGACGGCGGGTTCTGGATGACCGACCGGAACTGCAACCTCATCGGCCGCAACTGCAAGCCGCAGGAAGAGGCCCTGGGCGTGACGGCGGAGTTCCATTGGGACAACGACCCGCGCTTCGCCGCCGCCGTTCCCGAGCCGGCGACCTGGGCCTTCATGATCGGCGGCTTCGGCATGGCGGGGGCCACCCTGCGCCGGCGCCGCGCGCTCGCGCTCGGCTGAGCCGCGCCGGAAATCGAACAGGAAACGGTCGGGGGTCTCCCCGGCCGTTTTCCGTTGCGGTCAGGTCGAGAGGAAGGCGCAGAACTTGTTGCCGACCGGGTCGCGGAAGTAGGCGGCGTAGAAGCCGCTGGTCGCCTCCGGCGGGCGGAAGCCCGGACCGCCCTCGTCGGTCCCGCCGGCCGCCAGGGCCGCGGCGTGCGCCGCCTTCACCTGTTCCTGATCGGCCGCTTTCAAGGCGACCATGATCCCGTTGCCGGCCCGGGGCGCCTCGCCGTCGTAGGGCTTGCAGATCCCCAGGCAGGGCTCGCCGCCCTTCGGACCGTAGAAGGCCCAGCCGGGGAAGGGTTGGCTGCGTTCCCAGCCGAGCGCCCCGAGGACGGCGTCGAAGAAGGGCAGGGCAGCGTCCACGTCGGGCGCGCCGATCGTCACATATCCGATGGTCATCGTCATTTCTCCCATTGTCCGGTGACGCTAGGAGAGGGATGCGAACGAAGCAAGAACATTGTTGGCGCGGAGGCGCTGCGGGTGTCCCGTCATCGAACGCCAGTTTTTCGGAGACCTGAGATGGACACTCGCGAGCACTTCGGCGACCAGACCCCAGACGTCCTCGTCCACGAGCGCACCTATCACGCGTTCAGCCTGCTGACGCGCTGGGCGATGCTGGTGCTGGGCGACCTCATCCTGTGGCTGACGCTCTGGTTCGCCTCCCCGGCCGGATTCCTCGGCGGGACGCTGATCGCCATCGTGGCGTTCGTGCTGGGCTATCAGATCCTGATCCGACACGAGGAAAAACAGCCGCTCGACGTCTGGGCGCAGGGGCGCTGATCCCAACGTCGACCGAGGGGCGCTGAAACGGAAAGCGCCGCCCGCGGGGTCCGCGGACGGCGCCATGTCTCAACCGATAGGGCGTGGCCTCAGGCGGCCAGCGCCTTCTCGAGGTTGGCGGCCACCTTGTCGATGAAGCCCTCGGTGGTGAGCCAGCCCTGGGTGTCGCCGACCAGCAGCGCCAGGTCCTTGGTCATCGAGCCGCTTTCCACCGTGGCCACGCAGACCTTCTCCAGCGTGTCGCAGAAGTGGGCCAGCTCGGCGTTGCCGTCGAGCTTGGCGCGGTGCTTCAGGCCCTGGGTCCAGGCGAAGATCGAGGCGATCGAGTTGGTCGAGGTCGACTCGCCGCGCTGATGCTGGCGGAAGTGGCGGGTCACGGTGCCGTGGGCGGCCTCGGCCTCCATGATCTTGCCGTCCGGCGTGATCAGGACCGAGGTCATCAGGCCCAGCGAGCCGAAGCCCTGGGCGACCTGGTCCGACTGCACGTCGCCGTCATAGTTCTTGCAGGCCCAGATGAAGCCGCCGGACCACTTCAGGGCCGAGGCCACCATGTCGTCGATCAGGCGATGCTCGTAGACGAGGCCCGCTTCCTTGAACTGGGCGGCGAACTCGGCCTCGTAGACCTCGGCGAAGATGTCCTTGAAGCGCCCGTCGTAGGCCTTGAGGATCGTGTTCTTGGTCGACAGGTAGACCGGATAGTTGCGGGCGAGGCCGTAGGCCAGGCTGGCCCGGGCGAACTCGCGGATCGACTCGTCGAGGTTGTACATCCCCATGGCGACGCCGCTGCTGGGGAAGTCGAACACTTCGTGCTCGATCGTCTCGCCGTTCTCGCCGACCCACTTGATGGTCAGCTTGCCCTTGCCGGGGACCTTGAAGTCGGTGGCCTTGTACTGGTCGCCGAAGGCGTGGCGGCCGACGATGATCGGTTGGGTCCAGCCCGGGATCAGGCGCGGCACGTTCTTGCAGATGATCGGCTCGCGGAAGACCACCCCGCCGAGGATGTTGCGGATGGTGCCGTTCGGCGACTTCCACATCTTCTTGAGATTGAATTCCTTCACCCGGGCTTCGTCCGGCGTGATGGTGGCGCACTTGATGCCGACGCCATGGCGCTTGATCGCCTCGGCCGCCTCGACGGTCACCTTGTCGTCGGTGGCGTCGCGGTGCTCCATCCCCAGGTCGTAGTAGTCGATCTCGAGGTCCAGGAAGGGGAAGATCAGCTTGTCCTTGATCAGCTTCCAGATGATGCGGGTCATCTCGTCCCCGTCGAGATCCACGACAGGGTTGGCGACTTTGATCTTGGCCATGAGGGGCGGACGCTCCGGGCGGAATTTTCGTTTGGGGCCGTATAGCGGTCAGGAGCGCCGACGCAAAGGCTAGCCGCTGCGTCAGGGGCCTCAGAATCCGACACTGCTCTCTCAAAGAGGGCGTCGGCGCGGGATTCTGGCGCCTCGAACGGCCGAAGGGGGCGGCAAATTGCGCCTCTGCCGACCGGCGGATTCGGCCAAGGAGGGTTGCCTTCCGGCAGGCGGCCTTCTCTAAACGCGCCATGGCCGACGCCGCTTCCCTTCCTCCCGTCATCATCCTGAACGCCCCCCAGCTCGCCGAGAACATCGGGGCCGTCGCGCGAGTCATGGCGAACTTCGGCCTGTCCGACCTCCGGCTCGTAAATCCCCGTGACGGCTGGCCCCAGGAGCGCGCCTGGGCGCTGGCTTCGGGCGCGGAATGGCCGCTGAACGCCGCGCGCGTGTTCGACACCGTCGCCGAGGCCATCGCGGACCTGCAGCTCGTGTTCGCCACCACGGCGCGGCCGCGCGAGCTGACCCTGCCGGTGCTCACGCCCCGCGCGGCGGCGTCCGAGCTGTTGCAGGCCTCGCAGCGCGGGGAGCGGATCGGCCTGCTGTTCGGCGGCGAACGGGCGGGGCTGGAGACCGCGGACATCGCGCTGTGCCAGGGCATCGTCACCATCCCGATCGATCCGCGCTTCCGGTCGCTGAACCTGGGACAGGCCGTGGCCATCAACGCCTACGAGTGGCGCGCGACCCTGCTGGACGCCGCCCCGCCGAACTTCCGGCCCGGGCCGGGCCCCGCTACCGGCGAGGCGCTGCTGGGGCTCTACGAACACCTGGAGCGAGAGCTGGAGACCGCCGGCTTCTTCCACCCGCCGGAGAAGACGCCGAACATGGTCCAGAACCTGCGATCCGCGCTGGGCAAGGCGCGGTTCACCGACCAGGAGGTGCGCACCCTCCGCGGGGTGATCACCGCCTTGAGCCGCGGCCGCGGGAAGGTGCTGGAGAAGATCGCCAGGAAGAAGGGCGAGGGGGGCGAATGAGCCTGCGGGCGCTGCTCGACGGCCTGCCAATCCCGATCCTGCAGGCGCCGATGGTGGGCGCCTCGGGTGCGGAACTGGCGTCGGCGGTGAGTGGCGCGGGCGGGCTGGGATCGCTCGCCGCCGGGGCCATGGCGCCGGAGGACATCGGCCCCGCCGTCGAGGCGATGCGGAAGGGTGCGCAGGGCGCGCCGTTCGGCGTGAACCTGCTGATGGCGCCGCGCGCGGAGCCCGGCGCGGGCGAGATCGAGGCGGCGCTGAGGCGCCTCGCCCCTTGGTACGACGAACTGGGCCAGCCCATGCCCGCGATCCCGAACCAGTTCGCGCCCGACTTCGCCGCCCAGCTCTCGGCGCTCACCGTGGCCGCGCCGCCGCTCGCCTCCTTCACCTTCGGACTGCTCAGCGCCGCGCAGGTGGACGCCCTGCACGCGGCGGGCACGCTGGTGGTCGGCACGGCCACCACGGTGGCCGAGGCGCGGGCCTGGGCGGCCGTCGGCGCCGATGGGATCTGCGCGCAGGGGTTCGAGGCTGGCGGGCACCGTGGGCACTTCCTGGCCGATCCCGAGGCGAGCCTGGTGGGGACGATGGCGCTGGTGACCACCATCCGCGCCGCCGTGGACCTGCCAGTGATCGCGGCGGGCGGCGTCATGGATGGGCGTGGGGTGGCGGCGGCGCTCGCCCTCGGCGCGTCCGCCGTGCAGATGGGGACCGCGTTCCTGCTGGCGGACGAAGCGGTGACGTCCCGGCCTTGGAAACGGGCGGTGGCGCAATCCGGCGACGACTCCACGCGGCTCACGCGCGCCTTCACCGGCCGCTACGCCCGCGGTGTCGAGAACAGGTTCATGCGTCTGATGCATGGGGTCCAGGACGACGTCCCGGCCTATCCTGTGCAGAACCGGCTGACCCAGCCGCTGCGCGCCGCCGCGACCCAGGCCGACGAGCCCGAGGTTATCTCGCTCTGGGCCGGGCAGGGCGTGGCGCTCGCGCGGACGGGGTCGGCGGGGGACATGCTCCGTCGCTGGTGGGCCGAGGCGCGCGAGGCCGCCGCGGCGGTGACGGAGCGCACCGCCCGAAGGGAGACCGAGTGAGCGATTTGAGGACTGCGGCGCGCGAGGCCTACGCCTACGCCCTGCCGCTGATCGAGGTGGCGACCACGCGCCAGCGGGGGCAGGCGCTGGGCCAGCGGATGGGCGTTTTCGCCCATGTCCGGAACCTGGCCAATCACAAGCATCGCGCGGTCACCACGCCCAATACGGACACGCTCTATTCCACCGCCCAGGTGGACCTCTCGGCGGGACCGGTGACCATCACCCTGCCGCCAGCGGGTGAGCGCTATCTGTCCGTGGCGCTCATGGACGCCTACACCAACAACTTCGCCATCCTGGGCACGCGGACGACCGGTCCGGACGGCGGCACGTTCCGCCTTGTCGGACCGCGCGAGGCGGCCGAAGGGTGGAACGTCATCCGGTCGCCGACGGATCACGTCTGGGCCCTGGCCCGCATCCTCGTCGAAGGTCCGCACGATCTGGAGGTCGCGCGAAGCGTCCAGGCGGGCGTCTCGATGCAAGGGCCGCCATGCGAGGCGCCGGGACCCTATGCGGGCCGTGACGCCGGGTGGCGGGAGTTCTTCGCCAGCGCGGCCGCTCTGATCGCCGCCAATCCGCCGCCGCCTACGGACCTGGCGATCCTCCGACGGATCGCCCCTCTCGGCCTCCTCGAAGGGTTCGACCCGGACAGGTTCACGCCGGCGGAGCAGGCCGAGATCGAGGCCGGGGTCGCCGAGGCGCGCGAGGCGGTCCGAGGCGGCGGCGGACTGGGCGGCACGCAATTCATAGAGGGCTGGACCTATCCGGACGCGCGCCTGGGCGATTTCGACCAGGACTACGACCTGCGCGCCGCCGTCGCCCTGGGCGGGCTGGCCGCCCTGCCGCCGGCCGAGGCCATGTACATGCAGGCGGAAGGCCCGGGCCCGCGCCGCCTCTTCGACGGGACGCAGACCTGGCGGCTGCATTTCCCGGCCGATCGTCACCTGCCGGTGGACTCGTTCTGGTCGCTCAGCCTGTACGAGGCCATGCCGGACGGGCAGTTCTTCTTCTGCGACAACCCGCTGAACCGATACGCCATCGGCGACCGGACGCCGGGACTGACACACAATCCGGACGGCTCGCTCGATATCTGGATCGGTCGCGAGACCCCGGGCGCGAAGCGCGAGGGCAACTGGCTGCCGGCGCCGGCGGGCCCCTTCGCGCTGTTCATGCGCGCCTACCTGCCCAGGCCCGAGTTGCTTCGCGGCTATTACCGTATGCCTCCCGTCCAGCTTGTCTGAGGCGCCCGTCGCCGCCAGGGTCCGCCGGGATCAGGGAGGGTGCGACAGGTGAACAGACGTCAGGTGCTCGCGGCGGCGGCCGCGTTCGGCATGATCCCGGCGGCGCGGGCGTTCGCCGCGGCCGGCGACCTGCGCAGCGCGGCCCGCGAAGCCTGGCTCTACGGCTTGCCGCTGATCGAGATGGCGGCCACCCGGGCCCGCGCGCTCTCCGGGCGCGGCGGCCAGCCCGCCGGCCTGAACCGCTTCGGCCATACCCGTGCGCTGGCGGGGCCGCAGTCGCGCGCCGTCACCGCGCCGAACAACGACACGCTCTATTCGAGCGCCTGGCTGGACCTGACCAAGGGGCCGGTGACCCTCACCCTGCCGCCCACCGGCGACCGCTACATCTCGGTGGCGGGCATGAGCATGTTCACCGACAACGATTTCATCCTGGGCACGCGGACCAGCGGCGGCGCGGGCGGCCGCTTCACCATCGTCGGCCCGGGCCAGACCGGCTCGGGGCCGGGCGTCGTGCGGCTGACCACGCCGCATGGCTGGCTCCTCGCGCGTATCCTCGTGGACGGCGAGGCCGACCTGCCCGCGGTCCACGTCCTACAGGACGGCCTTTGGCTGGAAGGGCCCGGCGGACTGGACGCGCCGCCGGCCTACGCCACGCGCCAGTCGCCGCCGCTCGAATACTTCGCCTCCGTGGCCGCCCTGCTGAAGGCCGATCCGCCGCCCGCGACCGACGGCGCCCTGTTCGCCCGCACGGCCGTGCTGGGCCTGACGGCGGCGGGCGCGTTCGACGCCGGCCGTTTCGACGCCGCCGCCCGCGCCGCGATCGAGGCGGGCGTGGCCGACGCGCGCCAGGCGCTGAGGGCCATGCGGCCCGGCGGGGCGGTCGACGGCTGGACCTATCCCCGCGCGTCGCTCGGCTTCTACAATCAGGACTATCCGTTCCGGGCGGCCGTGGCGTTGTCGGGACTTGCCGCGCTGCCGCCGGCCGAGGCGATGTACCTGCAGCCGGCGATGGGCGATGGCGGGCGGATGCTGGACGGCGCCGGGCCGTGGAAGCTGCATTTTCCGGCCGGCCAGTTGCCCGCGGTGGACGCCTTCTGGTCGCTGACCATGTACGAGGCCACGCCCGAGGGGCAGTTCTTCCTCGTGGACAACCCGATCGGACGCTATTCGATCGGCGACCGGACGCCAGGTTTGAGATCCAACCCCGATGGATCGCTCACGATCTGGATCGCCCGGGCCGATCCCGGCGGCGACCGGACGGCAAACTGGCTACCCGCGCCCCCGGCCGGTCCGTTCAGCCTGAGCCTTCGGGCGTACCTGCCCAAGGACGAGATGCGCGACGGCCGCTATCGCCTGCCGGCGCTCAGGCCCGGTTGACCTGGGCGCGCCGGGGCCGTTTTGTCGGCAGACTTGACTGCGACATGGCGTGCTCATGGGTTCCGAAACGGCGACCGAAGCGACGGGAGCGCCGGCCACTCCTGGCCGGGAAGCGGCGTCGCCTGCGCCGTCGGGGGCGCTCACCGCGCTGACCCAGGCCCCGATCGGCATCGCCATCTTCGATCGCGCGATGCGGTATCTGGCCGCCTCCCGGCAGTTCCTGACCGACCAGGGCCTGCCGGGCGACACGCCGCTGGTCGGGCGGCTCCACTACGAGGTGTTTCCCGACATTCCCCAGCGCTGGCGGGACCTGCACGACCGCGTCATCGCCGAAGGCGTGGAGCTCAGCCATGAGGGCGAGGCGTTCGAGCGCGCGTCAGGCGGCGTGGAGTGGATCCGCTGGTCGGTCGCGCCCTGGCGCACCGATGCGGGGGAGATCGGCGGCCTCGTGCTCTACACGGAGGTCGTGACCGCGGCGGTGGAGGCGCGCCTCGCCCTACAGGCCGCCGAGGCGCGCTACCGCGCCGTGTTCGACTACACGCCGGTCGGTGTGGCGCGCGTGGCGCCCGACGGACGGTTCCTGGAGGTGAACGAGCGGATCTGCGCGATCACCGGCTACTCGCGCGACGAGCTGATGGCCCGGACGTTCGTGGACATCACCCACCCGGAGGATCTCGATGCGGATCTCCTCCTGGTGCGGGAGGTGCTGGAGGGCCTGCGCGACACCTACACCCTCGAGAAGCGCTATCTGACGCGGTCCGGCGACATCGTGTGGATCCACCTGATGGTGGCACTGGTGCGGACCGCCGAGGGCGCGCCAGACTATTTCATCTCGACGGTAGAGGACATCAGCGAGCGCAAGCGCGCCGAGGCGGCGCAGCAGCGCTATCAGAGCCAGCTCAGGCTGCTCATCAATGAACTGAACCATCGGGTGAAGAACACCCTGGCCACGGTCCAGTCGATGGCCGCCCAGACCCTGCGCAGCGATGGCGACGCCGCCTCGGCCTACCAGTCGTTCGAGGGCCGGCTGCTGGGACTGTCGGCCGCGCATGAGGTGCTCACCCGTGAGCGCTGGCATGGGGCGCTCCTGCGCGAGGTGGCGGAACGCGCTCTGCGGCCCTTCTGCGGCGATCAACCGACGCGCGTCCGTCTGGACGGCGCGGACGTTTGGCTACCGCCCGGCGCGGCCCTGGCCCTGGCGCTCGTGTTCCACGAACTGGCGACCAACGCCGTGAAGTACGGCGCGCTCTCGGGCGAGGAGGGGCGCCTGGAGATCGCCTGGGCCCACGACACCGAGAGCGGCGCGCTGACCCTGAGCTGGACGGAGACCGGTGGCCCGCCCGCCCAGCCGCCCCGCCGGAAGGGGTTCGGCTCCCGGCTCATCGAGCGCGGCTTCAAGGGAGAGCTGCGGGGCAAGGCGACGATGCGCTATCTCCCCAGCGGGCTGGTCTGCGAAATGCAGGCGAACGTAAAGAGCCCATCCCGGGTCCTCGGCCTGTTCGGCGACATCTGACGTCTCCCGCCGCCTTGACTCTCGAGCGCCCGGCCGTCATACACCGCGCCTTCCAGCCGCCGGGCCCGCCCGCGTGGCCGGAAACCTATGACGGGCTGACACTGGGCCGCCGTTGAAATCGCGATCTCCGCTCCGAGAGGTCGCCGGCCAGCGTCGATAGAGAGTGGAATATGTCCAAGCGCCATAGCGCCAAGTACAAACTCGACCGCCGGATGGGCGAAAACGTCTGGGGTCGTCCGAAGTCTCCGATCAACACCCGCGCCTACGGCCCCGGCCAGCACGGCCAGCGCCGCAAGTCGAAGGTTTCGGACTTCGGCCTGCAGCTCCGCGCCAAGCAGAAGCTGAAGGGCTACTACGGCAACATCACCGAGAAGCAGTTCGTCCGGATCTACGAGGAAGCCGCCCGCCGCAAGGGCAACACCTCCGAGAACCTGATCGCCCTGCTGGAGTCGCGCCTGGATGCGGTGGTCTACCGCGCCAAGTTCGTGCCGACCCCGTTCGCCGCCCGCCAGTTCGTCAACCACGGCCACGTGCTGGTGAACGGCAAGCGCGTGAACATCGCCAGCTACCGCGTGAAGCCGGGCGACGTCGTCCAGGTCCGCGAGCGTTCGCGCAACATGGCTCTGGTGCTCGAAGCCCTGAGCTCGGCCGAGCGTGACACCCCCGACTACATCACGGTCGAAGCCAAGAGCATGGCCGCCACCTTCGTGCGCGCGCCCGAGCTGGCCGAAGTGCCGTACCCGGTGAAGATGGAACCGAACCTGGTGGTCGAGTTCTACGCGTCGTAATCCGACGCCGGACACCGAGAAGACTGCGAAGGCCCCGGAGCGATCCGGGGCCTTTTGCTTTGGGCCGGGTCTTTTCCCTGGGCGGGGGCTGTGGCGGAGTGGCGGGATGAATCGCAGGCTCTTCCTCGTCGCGACGCTGGCGTTGTCGGGCTGCGCCGGTGGCGTGCGCGTGACGGCGCCGCCCGGCGGGCCGCTGGCCGAGCTGGAGCCCCTCTACCGCGCGGAGGCGGGGCGCGACGGACTGACGGTCAGCGTGGCGTCCAACGGTTGCACGGCCAAGGCGGATTTCGCCGTCTTTGTGGAACTCAAGGGCGGGGCGACGACGGTGGCGCTCGGGCGGCGTCGGCTCGACACCTGCAAGTCCTTCGCCATGGGGCGGACGGACTTGAGCTTCAGCTGGGAGGAACTCGGGGTTCCTCCGCGGACTCCGGTGTTCCTACTTAACCCGCTCGTCGCCTGGACCGGGCCCGGTCGCTGAGGCCGACTCCGCCGCCGTGACGGCCGCCGCCAGGGCGACGTCCAGTTCGGGGCGGCGCGGAAGCATGTGTTCGGGGTGGGTCTCGGCCAGCCAGGCGAGGACCTTCTCCCGGACCTCGGCGCGCAGGTCGCCGGCGTCGCCGGCGTTACGGGCGCTGACGAGGGCCCGCACCTCCATGGACGCCTCGCGGATGTCGTTCACCTGGGTCTTCACCAGCATGCCGTTCCAGAGGGGCGACGGCCGGACGATCTCCTCGACCTTCGCGCGGATCGGATCCACGGGCATCCGGGGGTCGACGAAGAACGAGACGGCCCCGATCAGGTTCGACGATTCCCGCGTCCAGTTGGCGAACGGCTGCTCCAGGAAGAACTTGAGCGGGACGATCAGCCGGCGGAGGTCCCAGAGGCGGACCACGACGTAGGTGGCCTTGATCTCCTCGATGTTGCCGAACTCGCCGTTGATCGTGACCTGGTCGTCGATCCGGATGGGCTGGGTGAAGGCGATCTGGATGCCGGCGAACAGGTTCGAGAGCACCGGCTGCAGCGCCAGGCCGACGATGATGCCGGCGGCGCCGCCGGCCGCCAGCAGGCTGACGCCGACCTGCTTCACGCCCGGGATGGTCATCAGGGCGAAGGCCGCCGTGAGGATGATGACCACCACGTTCAGCAGGCGTCGCAGAATACGCGTCTGGGTGAGCAGCTTGCGGGCGTGCAGGTTGTCGGGGACGTCGGTGCGGTGGCTGCGCAGGTAGAGCGCCGAACCGATGTCGATGGCCGACATCGCGGCCATGCCCACCAGGACGATGAAGGCGATCAGCAGGGCGTGCTGGACGATCCCCGACTCGCGCGCGGGCAGGGGGGCCACGTTGACCGCCCAGCTGATGGCGCCGACACAGAACGCCAGGCGGACGGGACGCCGGGTCCGCAGCAACAGCGGACGCCAGAACGAATGCTCGGACGTCAGGCGCTTGCGGAGGAACGAGACGACCCCCCCGTAGGCCGCCAGCGCGAAGGCGAGCGCAACCGCGATGAGGACCAGGCTGAAGACCCAGGGCGGCGCCCAGTCGAGGCGCGCGCCGAAGGAGCGAACGAGATCGTCGAAAACCATGACGCCTTGTGGTTGGTGAATGGCCCCGCTGTCAAAACCGGCCGGGCGGTCGATGGTTCAATCCGGCCTCAGGCGAAGAGCGCGGGGATCCAGTCGGGCACCCGACGCGGGCGGCCGGTGGCCTGTTCGATCAGCACCCAGGTGGTGTGGACCTGGGCGCACATGGCGCCGTCGGGGCCGTCGATTCGGATGAAGCGGTCGAAGCGCGGTCCCTGCGGCGCGTCGGCCACCCAGGTGCGGCCGTGGGCCAGTTCGCCCAGCTTGAGTTCCCGGCGGTAGTCGATCTCGTGCCGCAGGGCGACCCAGGCCCAGGTCGCCTGGGCGTCAGCCGGCGCGCGGCTTCGCCAGTGGGCGACGCCCAGGTCCTGCGCCCAGCGCAGGTAGACCACGTTGTTCACGTGGCCGTTCTCGTCGATGTCGGCCGGCGTGGGCTCGAACGTCAGGCGGAAGACCTGCCGGCCTTCCGGCGGTTCGAGCAGGCGACTCACGCCTCGATCAGGCCCTTGTCCGCCAGCAGGGTCTTGAGTTCGCCCGACTGGAACATCTCGCGGACGATGTCACAGCCGCCCACGAATTCGCCCTGGACGTAGAGCTGCGGGATGGTCGGCCAGTCGGAGAACGACTTGATGCCTTCGCGCAGCGCATCGCTCTGCAGCACGTCGACGCCGACGAATTCCACGCCCAGGTGATCGAGGATCTGCACGGTCACGGCGGAGAAGCCGCAGCGCGGCTGTTCCGGCTCACCCTTCATGAAGAGGATGACCGGGTTTTCGGCGACGGACTTGGCGATCCAGTCGTGGACGGGGTTGGCGGCGGCTTCGGACATCGGGGTCGCCCTTTCGGCGCGGATGGGTCGGGCAAGAGCTAGGGACGGCGGTCCCCAGGGTCAAGCGTCGCGGGGTGAGGCGCGTCAGGCTGGCGCGGACGTTTCCAGGGCCAGGGCATGCAGCTCGCCGCCCATCCTGCCTTTCAGGGCGGCATAGACGAGCTGATGCTGGCGCACGCGCGGCAGGCCCTTGAAGGCAGCCGACACGATGCGGGCCTTGTAGTGGTCGCCGTCACCGGCGAGGTCCTGGATTTCGATCTCGGCGTCGGGAAAGCCCTCGCGGAGGGCGGCTTCCAGGTCGGGCTGTGACATCGGCATGCCGCCGACTTAGGCGTCCGTCAGCCCGAGGTCCAGAGCAGGCTGAGGCCGAACAGGCCCATCAGGCCCGCCGCGCCGCGATCCAGCGGCTTCTGCGCCCGCGCATAGGCCTGGGCCGCCCGCACGGCGGAGAAGGCCACGCCGACCCCGGCCTGCCAGACCAGACAAGTGAGCGTCACCACGGCGACGGCGGCGTAGTGGACCCAGTCGGGCGTGTCGGGACCCACATAGGCCGAGAACACGCTGGCGAAGAACAGCACGGACTTGGGATTGGTCAGACAGATCAGCAGCCCCTGGGCGAAGGCCGTTCCGGACGCGCCAGCCGGGGGCTCCGCGCTGAGGGGTTCCGGCCGGGCGCGCCAGAGGCCGATGGCGAACCACACGAGGTAGAGGCCGCCGGCGACGCGCATCGCCTTGTAGAGCCACGGCGCGGCGGCCAGCAGCGCCGCCAGGCCCACGAGGGCGGCCACGCACCAGATCAGGCAGCCGAGCGTGGCGCCCAGGGCCGAGGCCAGCGCCGGCCCGCGGCCCCGGCGCATGGCGATCCGCATCGTCAGGAAGTTGCTGGGACCCGGGACGATGGAGGTGGCGAGCGTCAGCAGGAACAGCGACGCCAGGGACAGGACATGCTCGGTCATGCGGTTCGCGTGAATTCCATGGTCCAGTTGGTCTCCCACGTCTCGCCGCCGTCGTATGAGAAGGCCTGGCTCCAGCGCGCGGTCGAACCTGTGATTCCGTCCCAGCGATAGACGACCTTCACCGGCCGGTCGCCGTCCATATCGTCCCCGTCGAACAGGCCAATTCCACCGTCGAACCGCCCATGCACGGGCGCCTGGAGCAGGCCTGAGGCGCTGCTGACCCAGTAGATGGACCAGCGGCGGTTCGCGATGTCGAAGGTGCGGAAGGCGAGCCCCTGAGCGCCGAGGTCAGGGAAGTCGTTGTCCTCGACATTGACCAGGCCGCCCATCAGCCCCTGCGTGAAGCTGGTTCCGGCGAAGACCTCCCACTCGTCGCAGCCGGCGCCGCGGATCTTCAGGCGCCGATGGCGCACGGCCCAGCGGCCGTAGAGGAAATGGAAGTCGCGTCGTCCGTCGTCGTGCTCGGCGTCATACGCCATGACCTGTCCCTCCGGTATCGGGGGACAGGTCTAGCGTCAGCCTGCTGACAGCGGCTTGGCAGCAGCGGTCAGTCGATGATCGCGGAGTAGATGATGTTCTTGAGCTGGCCGCGGAAGTTGAACGTCGCCGACGGCATGAGCTGGGTCATGAACACCACTGACAGGTCCTCCTTCGGATCGACCCAGAAGATCGTCGAGGCCGCGCCGCCCCAGTAGTAGTCGCCCTGGCCGTAACCGCCGGATTCCACCTGTCCGAGTGTCGAGGCGAAGCCCAGGCCGAAGCCGACGCCGTCGTAGGCGGTCTCTGAAAACGCGCCGATGGCCAGCTCCGTCAGGGTCTTGCCGCCGGGCAGGTGGTTCATGTGCATCAGTTCGATGGTGCGGGGCCCCAGCACCCGGTGGCCGTCCAGTTCGCCGCCGCGGCGCAGCATCTCGCAGAAGCGCATGTAGTCCGCGCTGGTGCCGGTCAGGCCGCCGCCGCCGGACTTGAAGCCGGGCTCGCGCGTGAAGTCCGAGGTCTCGGGGTCGTCGATCAGCTTGAGCTGCTTGTCCGGGCCGCGCTGGTAGTTGGCGGCGAACCGGTCCTTCTTCTCCGGCGCCACCCAGAAGGCGGTGTCCTTCATGCCCAGCGGCTCGAAGATGGTCTCGGAGAGGTACTGGGCCAGCGGCTTGCCCGAGATGATCTCGACCAGCGCGCCCACGACGTCGGTCGCCAGGGAGTACATCCAGGCCTGGCCCGGCTGGTAGCGCAGCGGCACCTGGCCCATCTTGTCCATGAATTCCATCATGGTGTCGGATCCGCCGACCGAGCGGACCTTCAGCGCGCGGTAGACCTTGTCGATCGGATGCTGGATGCCGACGCCCGGCAGACCCCCGCCGTAGGTGAAGCCGGCGGTGTGGCTGAGCACGTCGCGGAAAGTGACAGGCCTCTGCGGGCGCTCGGTCTCCATCGCCTCGCCCTCGCCGGAGATCCACACCCGGTGGTTCCGCCAGGACGGGACGAACCGGTGCACCGGGTCATTGAGCTGGAAATGGCCCTGCTCGAACAGGGTCATCAGCGCGACCGAGGCGATCGGCTTGGTCATGGAATAGATGCGGTAGATCGTATCGTCGCGCGTGGGCTTGCCGCGCTCGCGATCCATCAGGCCGAACGACCTGAAATAGGCCATGTGCCCATGGCGGGCGACCGCCACCTGGCAGCCGGGGATCCTGCCGGAGGCGATGTAGTGGCGCTCCAGGTGGTCGGTGATGCGCTCCAGGCGCCCGGCGTCGAGGCCGGTCCACTGGGACTGGGCGTCCATTCAATTCCTCCCGCAGTATGGTTCTTGGCTCGAATGTCGGCATGATGGACGCCGAACGGGCGTGGCGCCAAGTGGAAGGAACGGTATGGACGAGCTGGAGGCCCTGGCGGCCGAGATCGGCGAGGCGCTGAAGGCGCGCGGCGAGAAGGTGGCCGTGAACGAGAGCTCCGCCGGCGGGCTGATCTCCGCGGCCCTGCTCAGCGTCCCGGGCGCCAGCGCCTACTACCTGGGCGGAGCGGTGGTCTACACGCCGAAGGCCCGTGTCCTGCTCACCGACATTCCGAAGGAGGCGCTGACCGGCATGCGCTCGTCCAGCGAGCCCTACGCCCTGCTGCTGGCGCGCAACGCCGTCGAGCGTTACGGGGCGACCTGGGGCGTCTCCGAGACCGGCGCGGCCGGGCCGACGGGCAACCCTTACGGCGACGCCCCCGGCCATACCTGCGTCGCGATCTCGGGACCCGTCGAGGCCGTCCTCACCATCGAGACGGGCTCGGACGATCGCAGCGCCAACATGCGGGCGTTCGCGGCTGCGGCGCTGGACCTGTTCCGGCGGGCCTTGGCGGGGGCCTAGAGCGTCGGGTCCGGCGCGATCCGGACCAGCGTCTTCCCGAAGTTCGCGCCCTTGAGCATGTCGGCGAAGGCGGCCGGGATGGCCTCGAACCCTTCGCGGATGTCCTCGCGGTATCGGACCTCGCCGGACGCGACCCACGGCGCGACCTCCCCGAGGAAGGCGTCGTGATGGCTCTCAACATAGTCGCCGACGAACAGGTTCTGGACGTGGACGTCGCGGGCCTCCGCGGCCGCCCGCTCGGCGGCCCCCGCATCGCCGCCCTCGTCGCCGTAGTGGGAGATCAGGCCGCAGATCGTCATCCGGGCGCCGGGGTTGAACAGCGGCAGGACGGCCTGGAAGACCGCGCCGCCGACGTTCTCGAAGTAGACGTCGACGCCATTCGGGCAGGCGGCCTTGAGATCGTCCGCAAAGGTGGGCGACAGGTGCGAGACGCAGGCGTCGAAGCCAAGGTCCTCGACGACGTAGCGGCACTTGTCGGCATGGCCGGCGATCCCGACGACGCGGGCGCCGCGCATCCGGGCGAGCTGGCCGGCGATCTGGCCGACGCCACCTGACGCCGCCGACACCACGACCGTCTCGCCTGCCTTTGGCGCGCACTGCAGGATCATGCCGGCGTAGGCCGTCAGCCCGAGCATCCCGAGCACCCCGACGGCCTGCGAGATCCGGCCCTGCGACGGGTCCAGCTTGCGCGGGACCATGTAGCCCGGCCGCGGAACGCCTGCGCCCATGAGGCCGTACTCGGCCCACCCGTTGGTGCAGAAGACGAAGTCGCCGGGAGCCAGGCCGTCGATCCGGCTCTCCACCACCTGGGCGACCGTGCGGGCGTGACAGGGCGCGCCCTCGGGCTCCACGCCCCGGCGCTTGTATCCCCACTGGTAGGGATCGAGGCTGACGTAGATCGTGCGCGTGAGCGCCTGGCCGGGGCCTGGCGTGGGAACCGGCGCCTCACGGACCTCGAACGTCCCGGCGTCGGGCCAGGGCGGCGGCGGCCGCTTGGCCAGGGTCCAGTATCGATTGACGGTCATGCATCCTCCCCGGTCGCCCGGGGAGGATAGCTAGGGTGACCCGGCGACGGCCAGACGTCTCAGGCGGCGGCCTGGGTCAGTTCGGCGGCCGGCAGTCGGATCAGGTAGTCGAAGGCCGAGAGCGCCGCCTTGGAGCCTTCGCCCATGGCGATCACGATCTGCTTGTACGGCGTGGTCGTGGCGTCGCCGCCGGCGAAGACGCCGGGGACCGAGGTCGCGCCGCGCTGGTCGGTCTCGATCTCGCCGCGCGGCGAGAGCGCCACCGAGCCCTTCAGCCACTCGGTGTTCGGCACGAGGCCGATCTGGACGAACACGCCTTCCAGGTCCACGCGATGCAGCGCTTCGGTCGTACGGTCCTTGTAGGTCAGTCCGGTGACCTTCTCGCCGTCGCCATGGACCTCGGTGGTGAGCGCCGACGTGACGATGGTCACGTTCGGCAGGCTGGCCAGCTTGCGCTGCAGCACCGCGTCGGCGCGGAGCTGGGCGTCGAACTCGATCAGGGTGACGTGGGTGACGATGCCCGCCAGGTCGATAGCCGCCTCGACGCCCGAGTTGCCGCCGCCGATCACGGCCACGCGCTTGCCCTTGAACAGGGGCCCGTCGCAGTGCGGGCAGTAGGCCACGCCGCGATTGCGATACTCGTCCTCGCCCGGGACGTTCATCTGCCGCCAGCGGGCGCCGGTGGCGAGGATGACCGTCTTCGACTTCAGGCTGGCGCCGTTCTCGAGCTGCACTTCGATCAGCCCACCCTGGGTGGCGGCCGGGATCAGCTTCGAGGCCTTCTGCAGGTTCATCACGTCGACGTCGTAGTCCTTGACGTGCTGCTCGAGGCCCGTGACCAGCTTGGGGCCCTCGGTGTGCGGCACCGAGATGAAGTTCTCGATGGCCATGGTGTCCAGCACCTGACCGCCGAAGCGCTCGGCCGCGAGGCCCGTGCGGATGCCCTTGCGCGCGGCGTAGATGGCTGCGGCCGCGCCGGCCGGGCCCCCGCCGATCACCAGCACGTCGAAGGCGTCCTTGCCCTTGATCTTCTCGGCCGCGCGATCCGCGGCGCCGGTGTCCAGCTTGGCGAGGATCTGCTCGACCGTCATCCGGCCCTGGGCAAAGGGCTCGCCGTTCAGCAGGACGGTCGGCACGGCCATGACCTTGCGCTGCTCGACCTCGTCCTGGAACAGGGCGCCGTCGATGGCGACGTGGCGGATGCGCGGGTTGATGACGCTCATCAGGTTCAGCGCCTGCACCACGTCGGGGCAGTTCTGGCACGAGAGCGAGAAGTAGGTTTCGAACCGGAAATCGCCGTCCAGCGCCCGGATCTGCTCGATCACCTCGGGCTCCACGCGCGGCGGGTGCCCGCCGACCTGCAGCAGGGCCAGGACCAGCGAGGTGAACTCGTGGCCAAGCGGAATGCCGGCGAAGCTGACCGAGATGTCCGTGCCCTTGCGGACGATGGCGAACGACGGGACGCGGGCGTCGGCGCCCGAGGTCACGGTGACCTTGCCGTCGGAAACCTCCGCGATTTCCGCGAGGAGCTCGCCGAGTTCCCGCGACTTCGGGCCGTCGTCGAGCGAGGCCACCAGCTCGACCGGCTGGGTGATGTTCGCGAGATAGCCCTTCAGTTGGGCCTTGAGGCTGGCGTCCAGCATGGAACGGCTCCGGGGAAAGCGGGGAGGAGAACTGGTCGGCCCTGGGGAGGGGCCCTGAGGAAAACCGGCGCCGCCGCGGGGGCGGCGCCGGATCGGGTCGTGCGTCGGCTTAGATCTTGCCGACCAGGTCGAGCGACGGGGCCAGGGTCTTTTCACCCTCTTCCCACTTCGCGGGGCAGACTTCGCCCGGATGGTTGCGGACGTACTGGGCGGCCTTGACCTTGCGCAGCAGCTCGGCGGCGTTGCGGCCGACGCCCTCGGCGGTCACTTCGGTGAACTGGATCACGCCGTCCGGGTCGACCAGGAAGGTGCCGCGGTCGGCCAGGCCCTGGCCCGCGCGCATCACGCCGAAGTTGTTGGTCACGACGCCGGCCGGGTCACCGATCATCGTGTACTTGATCTTGCCGATCGCCGGCGAGGTGTCGGCCCAGGCCTTGTGCGAGAAGTGGGTGTCCGTGGAGACCGAGTAGATCTCGACGCCCAGCTTCTGGAACTCGGCGTAGTTGTCAGCCAGGTCCTCGAGCTCGGTCGGGCACACGAAGGTGAAGTCGGCCGGGTAGAAGAAGACCACCGACCACTTCCCCTTGAGGTCCGCGTCGGAGACGGTGACGAACTTGCCGTCCTTGTAGGCCTGAGCGGTGAACGGCAGGACGGTGGTGTTGATCAGAGACATGTAAGCACTCCCGATTGAGGTCGGGGGGTGATGTAGGGATTCCCGCGGCAAAAGAAAAATCGATTTTGCCCATCGTAGACCATAGGGCGAGCCTATGGCTCCGCGCGCCTACTGCGAGGCGCCGCGCGCTTCCAGGCGGACGATGTCGACGAGGACGTCACCCTGCACGAGATGGACCAGATCGTAGCGGTCGAGGGTCGGATCTATGTGCCCCGGCGCCAGCGCGACCCGCTGACCGCGGGCAAGCGTCACGCCTGCCTGGCGCGTCAGCATGCCATGCTCGTCGCCGAAGAACCGGAAGGTGGATCCGGCGAGCGCGGGGTCCAGCGGGCGGGGCATCGGCCCTTCCGTGGAGAAGGCCTTCAGCCCCGCGTCGAGGGTCACCCATCGCGGGTGGTTGGCGCTGATCACCGTCGACGTGATCGACACCGATTGCTCGAAGGCCCCGTCCGGATCGTCTCCCAGGGCGTCGCGGTACTCGGTGTCCATGAAGGCGTAGGAGCCCGGCTGGACCTCGTTCAGCACACCCTGCGCCGCGTCGGCTGCGAAGGTGCCGGTGCCGCCGCCGGTCACGACCGCGACGTCGCCGCCGACCGCCCTGATCGCCGAAATGGCGGCGGTGAGCGCCTTCATGCCCTCGGCCACCGACGCGGCGCGGGCATTGGCGCCGCTCATGTGCTGCCAGCTTCCACCGTAGCCCTGGACGCCGAGCAGGCGAAGGCTGGGCTGGGCGAGGACGGCGCGGGCGACGTCGGCGGCCTGGGTCGCGTCATGGCAGCCCGTGCGGCCCATGCCGACGTCGATGTCGACGATCACCTGGATCGGGGAGGTGGCGGCGGCCGCCAGCTCGGCCGCGGCGTCCGGATGGTCCACCACGATCCGGAAGTCGGGCAACTCGGCCGCGAGCCGCGCCGCGCGCGCCGCGCTCGTGGCGCCCGCAATGGGCGAGGTGACCAGGATCTGGCCCACGCCCGCGGCCGCCAGCGCCTCGGCCTCGGCCAGCTTGGCGCAGCACACCCCCACGGCGCCGGCGGCGATCTGGCGGCGTGCCAGGGTGGCGCACTTGTGGGACTTGGCGTGCGGGCGCAACGCGAGCCCGGCCTGGGCCGCGCGCGCCGCCATTCGGGCGACGTTGCGGTCGAACGCGTCGAGGTCGATCACCGCAGCCGGCGTGGGGATGCGGTCCCGGGAGCCCTGCTGTCCCAGGATCGACAGGGCGAGAGCGACATGCGGCCGCCCGGCCAGCGCGCCCAGCTCCAGCGCAACGGCTTCGGCCGGGCGCAGGGCGCTCACGCAGGCTCGCCCATGAAGGCCGGCATCCAGCCCTCGTGGGCAGTGCGGAGCTCGGCCAGCGGCAGGTCGAATTCGCCCTCCACGACGATGGCGTCGCCGCCAGCCTCGCCGAGGATGGCGGCAGGCAGCCCAGCGGCCCTGGCGGCCTCCAGCACCGGCGTCGGGTCGGGCAGGGCGACCAGGTAGCGCGCCTGATCCTCGGCGAAGAGCTTCACGAACGCCGGGCCCGCGACGCGCACCCTGGCGCCGACATTGGACGCCATCGCCATCTCGCAGAGCGCGGCGATGAGGCCGCCGTCCGACAGGTCGTGAACCGTCTTGAGAGTTCCGGACTGGATCAGGCCGCGCACAAGGTCGCCGGTCTTTTTCTCCAGCGCCAGGTCCACCGGCGGCGGCGCGCCGTCCTCGCGGCCCGCGATCTCGCGCAGGTACATGGAGGCGCCCAGCTCGCCCCGGGTCTCGCCGATCAGGACCAGGGTGTCGCCGGCCTTCATCGAGGAGAAGTCCGCGCGCCGGGCGTAGTCGGCGATCAGGCCGACGCCACCGACCGTTGGCGTCGGCGGAATGGCCGCGCCGTTGGTCTCGTTGTAGAGGCTGACGTTCCCCGACACGACGGGGAAGTCGAGCGCGCCGCAGGCCTCTGCCATGCCTTCGATGGCGCGGACGATCTGGCCCATGATCTCGGGCCGCTCGGGATTGCCGAAGTTGAGGTTGTCGGTAATGGCGATGGGCTCGGCGCCCACGGCGGTCAAGTTGCGCCAGGCCTCGGCCACGGCCTGCTTGCCGCCTTCGTAGGGATCGTTCTGGACGTAGCGCGGCGTGACGTCGGAGGTCACCGCCAGCGCCTTGCGGGCGCCGTGGACGCGCACGATCCCGGCGTCGGCGCCGGTGGCCGAGTCCTCCAGAGTGTCGGCCATCACGTGACGGTCGTACTGCTCCCAGATCCAGCGCTTGGACGCCATGTCGGGGGCGGACATCAGCTTCAGCACCGCGGCCTTGAGGTCGCCGGGCGTGTTCACGTCGGCGATGCCCAGGCGCGGCTGCGGCGCCGGGGCCGTCCACGGCCGGTCGTATAGCGGCGCGTCGTCGAACAGCGGTGCGAGCGGCACGTCGGCGACCGTCTCGCCATGGTGCTTCAGCACGAGGTGGCCGGTGTCGGTGGTCTTGCCGATGATGGCGGCGTCGAGACCCCACTTCTCAAAGATGGCGTGGCCGTCGCGCTCACGGCCGGGCTTCAGGATCGCCAGCATGCGCTCCTGGCTCTCCGACAGCATCATCTCGTAGGCCGTCATGCCGTCTTCGCGCTGGGGCACGTTGTCGAGGTCGAGTTCGATGCCGACGCCGCCCTTACCGGCCATCTCGACCGACGAGGAGGTGAGGCCGGCCGCGCCCATGTCCTGGATCGCGGCGACCGCGCCGGAGGCCATCAGCTCGAGGGTGGCTTCGATCAGCAGCTTCTCGGCGAAGGGATCGCCGACCTGCACGGTCGGGCGCTTCTCCTCGGCGTCCTCGCTGAACTCGGCCGAGGCCATCGTTGCGCCGTGGATGCCGTCGCGGCCCGTCTTCGAGCCGAAATAGACCACCGAGAGGCCCGGCGCCGGGGCCGCCGAGTAGAAGATCTTGTCGGCGTCGGCCAGGCCCACGCACATGGCGTTGACGAGGATGTTGCCGTCGTAGCCGCGGTGGAAGTTGGTCTCGCCCGCCACGGTGGGCACGCCCACGCAGTTGCCATAGCCGCCGATGCCCGCGACCACGCCCGAGACCAGTCGCTTGGTCTTCGGGTGGCTGGGATCGCCGAAGCGCAGGGCGTTCAGCAGCGCCACCGGGCGCGCGCCCATGGTGAAGACGTCGCGCATGATGCCGCCGACGCCCGTCGCCGCGCCCTGATAGGGCTCGATGTAGGACGGGTGGTTGTGGCTCTCCATCTTGAAGATGCAGGCCTGGCCGTCGCCGATGTCGATGACCCCGGCGTTCTCGCCCGGGCCGCAGATCACCTTCGGCCCCTTGGTGGGGAACTTGCCGAGGTGCTTGCGGCTGGACTTGTACGAGCAGTGCTCGGACCACATCACCGAGAAGACGCCGAGTTCGACGTCGTTCGGCTCGCGGTTCAGCCGCTTGACGATCAGGGCGTACTCGTCGGGCTTCAGGCCGTATTCGGCGGCCTTTTCGGCCATGGTCTTGGCAGGGGCGGCGCTCATGGCGCGCCTTCTAGCGGGACTCTCCGCCGCACGCGATAGGCTCCGCCTACTTCGCCACCATGTCGCGCTTCAGCCAGCGACACGTGAGGAAGAAGAAGGCCCCGCCGACGGCGTAGAGCGCCGCCGTGATCAGCAGCGAGCGCTGCAGGCTCTGCGGGTGGGCCACGGCGCAGACGTCCTGCTGGGCGCTGGCCAGGGCGGCGCGGGCGGCGCCCTCGCAGGCCTTGCGGGTGAGGTCCGCGGCGCCGAGGTCGGCGACCTGCAGGTTGAACAGCACGTCGCTCAGCGCGCCGATGAACAGCGGCCCGAGGCCATAGCCCAGGAGGTTGACCACAAAGAGCAGGATGGCGGTCGAGACCGCGCGGACCTGGGCGGAGACCACGCCTTGGCCGATCGTGTATTGCGCAGCGAGGTAGCCATACTTGATGCCGCCTCCGACGCAGAGGCCGAACAGGCAGAGCGCCAGGTTATGCGTCGTGAAGGCCAGGCCGTAGAACGGGACCGAGGCGGTGAGGCCGATGCCCGGCAGCCAGGCGATGGCGTTGGGGTGCTTGGCGCCCAGCTTCTCGGCGAGCCAGCCGGTGGCGACGGTGCCGATCGCCGAAGCCAGCGCCACGGGCACGTTGATCATCAGCGCGGCCTCGCCGGCGGTCAGGCCGAAGCTGCGGTTCAGGAACAGCGACTGGAACGAGGCGATGCCATAGCCGCAGAAGGCGGCGATGGTGGCGGCCACCGTCATGGTCCAGAACGAGGGCTTGGAGGCCAGTTCCTTCAGGCCGTCCGAGAACTTCGGCCGGGCGCTCCTCACCGTGCCGGGCGGGTCCGTGTAGCCCCGCGGCGCCTCCTTGACCGTCAGCTTGAGGACCACGGCGACGATCACGCCTGGGACGCCCAACACGAAAAAGGCGGCGCGCCAGCCGAAGGCGTCGGTGATCGGGCCGCCGATCAGGTTGGCGAGCAGGCCGCCCAGCGTCACACCCATGGCGTAGTAGCCGAGCGCGGTCGAGCGGCTCTTCGGGGGGTAATAGTCGGCGATCAGCGAGTTGGCGGGCGGGGTGCAGCCTGCCTCGCCGATTCCCACCCCGACGCGGCAGGCCAGCAGGATCCAGAAGGCCCCGACGGTGAGCGAGCCGATGGTGACCTCCGTCGCCAGGCCGCAAAGGGCGGTCATCAGCGACCAGAGCGCTACGCAGACGGTCATGATCCAGACCCGGTGCCGGGTCTCGGCGAACTGGGCCAGGGGGATGCCCACGAAGGTATAGAGCAGGGCGAAGCCGAAGCCGGTGAGCAGGCCGAACGCCGTGTCAGAGATTCCCAGTTCGGGCTTCATCTGCGGGGCGACGACCGACAGCAGGCCGCGGTCGACGAAGTTCAGGATGTAGACAACCAGCAGCGCCGTCAGGACGTAGCTGCGATACCCCTTCGTGCCGAAACCATGGATATGGCCATCCGCACCGTGCGATGGGCTACCGGCAGTCATCTTGCGCACCCCCAGATCAAGAGGCGCGGACCGTACTCAGTCTTCGATTCGCGCGCAATGCATGGGCGCGTGGCTTTCGGAATGCGCCGACCGATCGCTCAATCGGCCGCGGGACTCGGTCGCCTTGAGCCGCCCGGCCGGTCGTGGGAGGCTTATCGGACGGGGGGATCGGAGCGCCCCATGAGACTACGCCTGCCTGTGATCCTTGCCCTTGGCGCCGTGGCGACCGTCCCGGCCGCCTGCGCCACAGATGGAGCCGCCGACGGCCTTCGCGTCACCTACGCCTGCGATCGTGGCCCCGACCTGGTGGTGGTCTACGTGCGGGAGACGGCGCGGATCGAGTCGGGTGACGGCCCTCCGCTGGTCCTGCCGCAGCAGAGGAGCGGGTCGGGGTTCGCCTACGGCACGGCCACCCACACCCTGCGCGGAAAGGGCGACGACGTGACCTATACGATCGGCCGGATGACGCCCCTGCAGTGCCGGGTGAAATAGCCTCAGCGGGTCTGGCCGCCGTCGACGGGGACGACCGCGCCAGTGACGAAGCTGGCCAGCGGGCTCATCAGGAAGGCCGCCACCGCGCCGATCTCTTCCGGGCGTCCGAACCGGTTGAGCGGCACTTCGCGTTTGATCCAACGGGTCCAGGCCTCGGCGCGGGGGCCGGTGGCGTTGGCCTCCCAGGAGCCGCCTGGGAAGATGATGTTGCCCGGCGCGATGGCGTTGACCCGCACATTCTTGGGGCCTGCGATCCGGGCGAGCTCCTTGGTCAGGTGGTTCATTCCCGCCTTGGCCGTGCCGTAGGTGAGCGGCGTGCCCAGCGCGCCCAGGCCGGCGATCGAGCTGATCAGCAGAACCGAGCCATCGCCGCGCGGGGTCATGCGGCGCAGGGCCGCGCGGGCGAGGCGCCAGGCGCTGTCCAGGTTCTGGGTGAAGCCGGAGTCCCAGGTCTCGTCATCCACCTCGAAGCCGGGCGGACAGGGATGCAGGCCGACATTGGCCACGGCGCCGAAGATCGGACCGAAGGTATCCTCGGTGCGGGCGACCGCGTCCTCGATGACCTGTGTGTCCCGCATGTCGCCGGCGATGGCGAGCAGGCGATCCTCGCCATAGGCCTCGGCCAGTCGTGCGCGCGTGGCCTCCAGCGCTTCGGCGCCGCGGGCGGTGATCGCCAGCTTCGCACCTTCGGCGAGGCACGCCTCGACGATGCCCAGCCCGATTCCCCGGCTGGCGCCGGCGACGAAGATCACCTTGCCGTCGAGTTGCAGATGCATGGCTATTCCCGTCCTTCAAGGATCGCCAACGCCTGCTCGGCGAGCGGCGGGCAGCCGTTGATCGCCTCGCGCTCGCTGGCGAGCACGCCGGCCAGGGTGCGGGCGTAGACGCCCTGCGAGATGGAGGCCAGCCGGAAGATCGAGAAGGCCATCAGGAACGGCCAGTCCTCGATCTCCTGCCGGCCGGTGCGTTCGCAATACTTGGCCACGTACTCCGCCTCGGTCGGGATGCCGGCCGCCTTCAGGTCGACGCCGTCCAGGCTGCCCCAGCTGGGCGAGTGCGAGCGCCAGATGAAGGCGTTGTAGGCGATGTCGGCCAGCGGGTGGCCGATGGTCGACAGTTCCCAGTCGAGGACCGCGACGATGCGCGGCTCGGTCGGGTGGTACATGACGTTCTCGAGCCGGTAGTCGCCGTGGGCGATCGAGACCGACTGGTCCGACGGAATGCGGGCCGGCAGCTTCTCGATCAGGGCGTCCATGGCCGGGATCGGATCGGTCGCCGCATCGCGGTACTGGCGGGTCCAGCGAGCCACCTGGCGCTCGAAATAGTTGCCGGGGCGGCCATAGTCGCCGAGGCCCACGGCCTCGAAGTCCACCTTGTGCAGCTTGGCCAGGGTGGCGTTGAGGTCGTCATAGATCGCGCCGCGCTCGGCCGGCGTCATCCCCGGCAGGCTGGCGTCGCGGAAGATGCGACCCTGCAGGTAGTCCATGACGTAGAAGGCGGTGCCGATGACGTCGGCGTCGTCGCAGAGGGCGCGCATCTTCGGGACCGGGATGTGGCCCTCCAGCGCCTTCATCGCGCGGTACTCGCGGTCGACCTGGTGGGCGCTCGACAGGAGCTGCCCCGGAGGCTTCTTGCGCAGGACATAGCGGGCGCCGTCTTCCCCGGTGAGCAGGAACGTGGGGTTCGAGGCCCCGCCCTGGAACTGCTTCACGTCGAGCCGGGCGCCGACTTCCGGCACGCGCTCGCGCAGCCAGGCGTGGAGTTTGGCCTCGTCAAAGCGGTGCTTCTCGACGACGTCGCGGACGGGCGGATCGGTGCTGGTCACGGTCATGGGATGACAGTGAGAACCCTGCCGCCACGGCATTCAACCGTTGAGGCCGCCGGAACGTCGTCCGACGGCCTCGATCCGGTGGGCTACTGGAGCGGGACGACCGGCAGTTCGATCGAAGAGGCCGTGTCGCCCGACAGGTAGATCCGCTGGGTCGCCTTCCGGTAGTCCTCCGGCTTGGCGAAGAAGATGTTCGGGACGAACGTCTGCGGATTCCGGTCGTAGAGCGGGAACCAGCTGGACTGGATCTGGACCATGATCCGGTGGCCCGGCTTGAACACGTGGTTCGTGGGCGGCAGTTCGAAACGGTACTTCTGCACCTTGCCGGCCGGGATCGGCGTCGGCTTCTCCAGGCTCTCGCGATAGCGGCCGCGGAAGATCTCCATGGCGACGCCCAGCTCGTAGCCGCCCATCTGCGGGTCGGACGGGACCATGTCGGGATAGACGTCGATCACCTTCACGACCCAGTCCGAGTCGGTGCCGCTGGTGGAGGCGAACAGGTTCACCATCGGCTCGCCCGAGATCTTCAGCGGCGCCTTGAGCGGCTCGGTCACGAAGGTGAGCACGTCGGGGCGGCCGTCCACGTGCCGCTGGTCGGACGAGAGCCAGAACCGCCACTGGTCCTGGTCGTCCCAGCGCACCGGGCGGCGGACGTAGGGCACGGGCTTCGCGGGGTCGGAGACGTATTCCTCGAACATCGGCCCGCCCTTGGCCATGGCCTTGTCGAACGACAGGCCCAGCCCCGGGTTGAGGTACAGGGGCTTCAGCTCGGTGGTCTGCGGATACTTCTGCAGCCGGTCCCAGGCCATGCGGCCGCTGTCGAAGATGAACACCGGCGGGATGTTGGCCTTGGGGCCGTTGGTCTTGAGGTGCTGGTCAAGGAAGGGCTTCATCACCGTCAGGCGGAACTCGGTCGCGGTGTCGCCGGGCAGCTTGAGATTCTGGCCGAGCTGGCGCTGCTCGTAGTTGACGCCGGAATGCCGCCAGGGCCCCAGCGCCAGGAAGTTCATGTCGTTGTTGGTGTCCTTGGCTTCGGTGGCTTCATAGGCCTTGATCGCGCCGTAGATGTCCTCCTGGTCCCAGAGGGCCCCGACCCACAGCGTGGGCACCTTGAGAGGCTCCTTGGCGAGCAGCTTGTCCAGGGCCTGGCCCTGCCACCAGGCGTCGTAGGACGGGTGCTCGCTGATCTTTCGCCAGGCCGGAATCTGGTCGAGGCCCGCAGCCTTGGCGTAGTCGCCCGCCGAGCCGGCGCGCAGGAAGTTGTCGTAGTCGTCGAACGCCCGGCGCGGGATGTCGTCGCCCGCGCCCTTGGCGGTCATCTGGCTGGTGAACCAGTCGAAGTTGATCATCCGGAAGGCGCCGTTCTGGAACCAGTCGTCGCCCATCCAGCCATCGACCATCGGGCTCTGCGGCACGGCCGCCTTGAGCGCTGGGTGCGGATTGATCAGCGCCATGGCCGAGGTGAAGCCCGGATAGGACGAGCCGGTGATCCCGACCCGGCCGTTGGACTCCTTCACGTGCTTCACCAGCCAGTCGATGGTGTCGTAGGCGTCGGTGGTGTGGTCGACCGCCGTGTCGTTCAGCGGGCCGCGGATCGGGCGGTTCAGGACATAGTCGCCCTCAGAGCCGTACTTGCCGCGGACGTCCTGGTAGACCCGGATGTAGCCGTCGGCGAGGAAGGGCTCGTCCACCATCTGGCCGGTGGCGGCGGCGTGGGGCGACAGCGAACGCTCGGCGGCCCGCTTGGCGTTGTAGGGCGTGCGGGTCAGGAGGATCGGCGCGTCCTTTGCCCCCTTGGGGATGATCATCACCGTGTAGAGCTTCACCCCGTCGCGCATGGGGATCATCTCGACGCGCTTCTCGTAGTCGTACGACGCGGTGGGCCACTCGAACTTGGTGGCGATGTCGGGCGTCATGGTGGGCGTCGCGGGCTGGGCCTGGGCAGGCGCGGCGGCGAAGGCGAGGGCGGCGAGCGCGGCCGCTAGCGGAAGACGGAGATTCATGCTCCGAGCGTAGCAAGCTGCGATTGAGTGCGCGACCGGTGGCGGAGGCTTTGGCGTCGATGATGAAGGTTTGGGCGGCGGGCGTGCTGGCGGCGATGGCGCTCTCGGGAACGGCCCTGGCCGCGCCGGGCGACGCCGACGGGCGCTTCAAGGCGATCTACGAGACGGAATGGGCCTGGCGGCAAGACGAGCTCGCCCGCAGTGACGGCCCGGAGGAAGACCGGCTGGATCCGCGCCTGCCGAAGGTGGACGCCGCCAGCCAGCAGAAGCGCCTCGCCTACTGGCAGGACGTGCGCCGCCAGCTCGACGCGATCCCGCAGGCCGACCTGTCGGCCGAGCAGCGGGTCAACTTCCAGGTCTACCGCGACCAGATCGACGTGCTGATCAACCAGCAGCGCTTCCGCGAGTACGAGAAGCCCTTCAACTCGGACTCCTCGTTCTGGTCGAGCTTCAACTACAAGGCCCGTCGCACCTTCATCGATGCGGCCGACTACCGGAACTACATCTCGCAGCTCCGCGACATCCCGCGCTACTTCGGCGAGCAGCAGGTGAACATGCGGGCCGGCCTGAAGCGCGGGTTCACGCCGCCGAGGGCGACGCTGGTCGGCCGCGAGGTCTCCGTCTCGGCGACGGTCGACGCGAAGACCGCCGAGGACACGCTGTTCTGGCAGCCCTTCCGGCAGATGCCGGCCTCGATTCCGGCCGTGGAACAGGCGGCGCTCAAGGCCGAAGCCAAGTCGGTGATCGAAGGGCAGGTGAAGCCGGCCTACGCCACCCTGCTGAAGTTCCTGCGCGAGGACTACATCCCGAAGACGACGCAGACCCTGGCGGCCGAGGCGCTGCCGGACGGCAAGGCCTACTACCAGGCGCAGATCAAGGAGTTCGCCACCGTCGACATGACGCCCGAGCAGATCCACCAGCTGGGCCTGTCCGAGGTGGCGAAGATCCGGGCGCAGATGGAGGCGGTGCGCCAGGAGACCGGGTTCGCGGGCGACCTGCCGGCGTTCCTCGCCTACCTGCGGACCGATCCGAAGTTCTATCCCAAGACCGAGCAGGAGCTGCTGAACACCGGCGCCTGGATCGCCAAGCGGGTGGACGGCAAGCTGGGCGCCTACTTCGGCTGGCTGCCGCGCAGCCGCTTCACCATCATTCCGGTGCCGGCCGACATGGCGCCGTTCTACACCTCGGCCCGCGGCGGCAAGACGGCCTATCTCATCAACACCTACAACCTGCCCTCGCGGCCGCTCTACAACATGACGGCGCTGACGCTGCACGAGTCGGCGCCGGGCCACTCGTTCCAGGGCGCCCTGGCGGAGGAGCAGGAGGGGCTGCCGGACTTCCGCCGCTACGTCTACATCTCGGCCTTCGGCGAGGGCTGGGCGCTCTACTGCGAGTACCTGGGCCTGGAGATGGGGATGTACGACACCCCCTACGACCGGTTCGGCTACCTGACGTTCCAGATGTGGCGGGCGGCGCGGCTGGTCGTGGACACCGGCATCCACCACAAGGGCTGGACCCGCGACCAGGCGATCCGGTTCCTGCACGACAACACGGCGCTGTCGGACCACGACATCGAGATCGAGGTGGACCGCTACATCTCCTGGCCGGGCCAGGCGGTGAGCTATTACCTCGGCATGCTGGCCATCAAGGACGCCCGGGCGAAGGCCGAGGCGGCGCTGGGGCCGAAGTTCGACATCCGGGCCTTCCACGACACGGTGCTCAGCCTGGGCAGCGTGCCGCTGCCGGTGCTGCAGGCCCGCATCGATCAGTTCATCGCCGAGGGCGGGAAGGACCCGATGCCGGTCGCCTTCCAGAAGGCGAAGGCGACGCCTTAGGCGCTGGCCAGCGCGCTCTGGAACAGGATCGCCCCATCGGCCGAGCCCAGCTCGGGCTCGAAGGCGCGGTCGGGGTGGGGCATCAGCCCGAGCACATTGCCGCGGGCATTGACGATGCCGGCGATGTCACGGGCCGAGCCGTTGGGATTCTCGCGGTAGCGGAAGACCACCTGGCCCTCGCCCTCCAGGCGGTCGAGCGTGGCCTCGTCGGCGAAGTAGTTCCCCTCGCCGTTGCCCACGGTCATGGTCACCTGCCGGCGCCCCGCGTAGCCGGCCGTGAAGCGGGTCTGGCTGTTGGTGACCTCGAGTTCGACCGGCTTGCAGACGTACTTCAGCTTCTCGTTGCGGAGCAGGGCGCCGGGCAGCAGCCCGGCTTCGCACAGCACCTGGAAGCCGTTGCAGATGCCGACGGTGGCGACGCCGCGCTCGGCGGCGGCCTTCACCTCGGCCATGATCGGCGACAGGGCCGCCATGGCGCCGCAGCGCAGGTAGTCGCCGTACGAGAACCCGCCCGGCAGGACGATCAGGTCCACGCCCGCCGGCAGGGCCGTGTCGCCGTGCCAGACCATGTCGACGCTGGCGCCGGTGGAGCGCTCGACGGCCACCTTGCAGTCGCGGTCGCAGTTGGAGCCCGGGAAGACGATGACGGCGGCTTTCATGGTGCGCTCACGTGGTCGAGGAGAGGCCGAACGTCAAGCGGGTCGCTTGCGCGTCCAGTGCTTGAGACTGTCGAGGTAGGCGTGGAGCTCGTCGTAGCCCTTGCGGTCGCCGTAGGGGCAGCCGGCGGTCACGACGTCCGAGCCCTTCGCCGTCTGGATCATGATCGCCGGATGGCCCGGGGCGCCCGGCTTGGTGATCAGGTACGAGGTCTTGCCGTCGGCGCTGGAGAAGAAGCGGTAGGGCTCGGCCGGGTCTTCCGGGGCAGGGACCAGCGCCGGCTGGGCGACGATGGCCGCGGCCTGGGCCTCGAAGGGCCTGGCGCAGTCGAGCCCGAGATAGGTCACCGGCGCCGCGGCGTCCTTCGCGCAGGCTCCGAGCGTGAGCAGGGCGGGGATAGCCGCCCAGCTCTTCACGCCAGCTCCACCCGGTAGCTTTCGATCACCGTGTTCGCGAGCAGCTTCTCGCACATGGCCTTCACCTCGGCCTCGGCGGCGGCCTTGTCGGCGGACTGGAGGTCGAACTCGATGGTCTTGCCGACGCGGACGTGCTCGACGCCGCCCCAGCCGAGGCCGTGCAGCGCCTGCTCGACCGCCTTGCCCTGCACGTCGAGGACGCCGGGTTTCAGGAACACATGAACCTTGGCTTTCATACGCTACCCCGTTGCCGAGCTTCGACCGCGATCCCTGTGGCGTCCGCCAAAGCGGTGGTCTTTGGCACTAGTGGAGCCCCCCCTGAATCACGGTGGGCATCTCCTTCATGATGCCGAGCCGGCGCGCAACCTCGGTGTAGCTCTCGATCACGTTGCCGAGGTCGCGGCGGAAGCGGTCCTTGTCGAGCTTCTCGTTCGTCTGGCTGTCCCAGAGGCGGCACGAGTCGGGGCTGATCTCGTCGGCCAGGATCACCCGGGCGAAGTCGTTCTCCCACACGCGACCGAACTCGATCTTGAAGTCCACCAGGGTGATGCCGACGCCGGAGAACAGGCCGGTCAGGAAGTCGTTCACCCGCAGGGTGAGCGCCATCATGTCGTCGATCTCCTGGGTCGAGGCCCAGTTGAAGGCGGTGATGTGCTCCTCCGAGACCATCGGGTCGTGGAGCTTGTCGTCCTTCAGGTAGAACTCGATGATCGAGCGGGGCAGGGGCTGGCCCTCGGGTATCCCGTAGCGGGTCGACAGCGAGCCGGCCGCGACGTTCCGGCACACCACCTCGAGGGGGATGATCTCCACCTCCTTGATGAGCTGTTCGCGCAGGTTCAGCCGCTTGATGAAGTGGTTCTGAACCCCGATCGAGTTCAGCTTCGTCATGATGTATTCGCTGATGCGATTGTTGATGACGCCCTTGCCCTCGAGCACCGCCTTCTTGGTGGCGTCGAAAGCCGTGGTGTCGTCCTTGAAATACTGGATCAGCGTTCCAGGCTCGGGACCTTCGTAGAGGATCTTGGCCTTCCCCTCGTAGATCTTCTTCCGGCGGGTCATCTCGGCGCCTTCTCCATGGGCGAGGACTTATTCGCGTCGGGGAAACGAAAAAAGCGCGCGACTGATCTCTCGCGCGCGGGTTCCGACTCGACCTCTCGCCCCATTCAGGCAAGCTGAAAATAGCGAATGTGGGCCGGTTCCGCAAACTGGGGACGCGACGCCGCTTTCCATTGCGGGTCCGGTCGGCGCGCGATATGGGAACGCCCGCTTTACGATGTTTACCGCTAGGACCCGATGACGACCTTCGACGAACGCGAACAAGGCTTCGAGCGCAAGTTCGCCCTCGACCAGGAGCAGGAATTCAAGGCCCACGCGCGTCGGAACCGGACCCTGGGCCAATGGGCCGCCGGCCTGATGGGGCTGGAAGGCCAGCACATCGAGGAATACGCCAAGGCGGTGGTGAAGTCCGACTTCGAGCTGCCGGGCGACGAGGACGTGCTGCGCAAGGTGTTCGAGGACCTCAAGGGCGCCGGCGTGGCCGTGTCCGAGGGCGAAGTCCGCATGAAGATGGCCGAGCTGCTGGCCCAGGCCCGCGAGAGCGTGAAGGCGGGGAACTAGGTTCCCCGACTCAACTGGCCGGGACGCGCCCGGCCATGACGACGCCGCGACTGTGCGGGCCCCCGGGAGGGCCCGCCTCCCGTCTCAGGCCTTGATGGCCCCGCTGAGATACTTCCGGATCGCCTCGCCGTAGGGCGGACGCATGGCCTGCAGCGGGCCGATGTCCTTCTTCAGCTGGCTGAACACCGCCTTCTTGTGGCTGAACTCCTTGAAGCCGTCGTGGCCGTGGTAGCTGCCCATGCCGGCCGGGCCGACGCCGCCGAACGGCAGCTCCTCCTGCGCCACGTGGAAGATCACGTCGTTGACGGTGACGCCGCCTGAGGTGGTGGCGTTCAGCACCTTCTCCTGCTCGCCCGCGTCGTCGCCGAAGTAGTAGAGGCCGAGCGGCCGGTCGTGGGCGTTCACATAGGCCACGGCCTCGTCGAGGGTGCGGTAGCTCTTCACCGGCAGGACCGGGCCGAAGATCTCCTCCTGCATCACCTTCATC
>JBKOYY010000129.1:0-7031 GCA_046725615.1 Pseudomonadota bacterium | reverse complement strand
CCCCCCGCCCGCGCCGGGCCCGTGTCCGAGCCGGGCGCCAGGATCATCGCCGCCAGCTCCGCCGCCCGGCCGCCGGTGTCGCGGGCCCACTCCAGCGCCTCGTTGGGCTTCATCGGCGTGGCGTCGAGCTCGCGGTAGCGGGCGTCGATCATCGCCTCCAGCGGCTCGCGCGGCAGGTCGCGGCGGGCGATGGCCGCGGCCAGCGCCTGGGCGGTCGGGTGGCGGCGCACCGGCCGCCCCTCGTACGCCTCGTCCAGCATCTCGCGCCACCAGGTCAGGCGGATCTCGCCGAGCAGGGCGTTCGAGGTGACCTTCGGGGCGCGCGCCAGCTCGTGGTCGTAGGCGTAGATCGCGACCACGTCGGCGCGCCTTTCCGCATCGCCGATGAACCGGCTGGAAAGCCAGCGGTCCGGATCCACGCGCCGGATCAGGGCATCAAGATCGTCGTCCATGGCGCCTCAACGAAAAAGGCCCGCCGGTGAGGCGGGCCTTCCGGGGATTTGTCGTCCCTTATCAGCCGAACAGCGTCTGCGTCATGGTCATCCCCGTCAGCATGGGGATGGAGAGCAGCAGGTTCGTGCGCGAGAACAGCATCGCCGTGCGGCCGGCCTTGGCCTTGGCGTCGGCGTCCGCCTCCACGATGCCCAGGGCGATCTTCTGGTTCGGCCAGATGAAGACCCAGACGTTGATGAACATGATGATCGCCAGCCACATGGCCAGGCCCAGCAGCGTGAAGCCGGTGTCGCTGGCCGAGTAGCCGTTGAACAGGCCCAGCGTCAGCGCCTCGTGGGCGTAATCCACGCCGCGCAGGTAGGCGATGATGAGGCCCATCAGCACCGTGAACAGCGCCGCCCAGCGGAACCAGAACAGCGCCTCGGGGGCGATGTACTTGGAGACCGCCGGCTTCAGCTCGGCCGGGATCTCCGGCATTTTCCGGATCTGGACGAAGTTGAAGTAGTACAGCAGCCCGATCCACAGGATGCCGAAGAAGGTGTGCAGCCAGCGGAACACCGCCTGCCAGAACGCGCCGTCGGCGCCGTGCGGCCCCTGCGAATAGGCGCCGATCATGATCAGCGCCAGGATGACGCTGACGATTACGGTGTTGCGGAAATTGGCGAGCAATCCAGCCATTTAACGTGCCCTCGTGAGTCCCTGCCCTGGCGGCGAGGTATAGGGCGTTTCGTCGTGGGCTGAAAGGTGACGCTCAGACAGCGATGAGCGCGGCGGCCAGCCTGCGGCCCTCGTAGGTCAGCAGGTTGTACAGCTTGGCCGCGGCCGGGGTGTCCATGAACTCGAAGCCGATGCCCGCCGCGCGCAGGCCGTCGCGCACCTCGCGCGGCGGCAGGGCGTTGCGCGCGCCGGCGCCCAGCAGCAGCAGCTCGACCTCCGCCGGGCCGGCGGCCAGCACCGGCTCCAGCGCGGCCAGGGTCAGCTCGGCCATCGACGCCACCGGCCAGGCGCGGGGTTCGTCCGCCAGGATCAGCAGCGATCCCTCGTGCCGGAGCCCCCCGGCCAGGCGGAAGCCGCCCTCGCCGTAGGCGTCGATCGAGGGGGCGTTCCGGGCCATCGGCTCAGGGCCGCGGGACGGCCGGCTTCAGCGGTTCGGCCGGCTCGTCCTGGCGCTTGACGCCCCAGAGCAGGATCACCGGCGCGGCGACATAGATCGACGAGTAGGTGCCGATGATGATGCCGAACATCAGCACGATGGACATGCCGAACAGCGTCGGCCCGCCGAACACCGCCAGGCCCGCCAGGGCCAGGATGGCGGTCACCCCGGTGATGACCGTCCGCGACAGCGTCTCGTTGATCGACAGGTCGATCACCTCGCGCAGCGGCAGGCGCTTGTACTTGCGCAGGTTCTCCCGCAGGCGGTCGAAGACCACGACGGTGTCGTTCATCGAATAGCCGACGACGGTCAGGATCGCCGCGACCGTGGTCAGGCTAAACTCCAGCCGGGCGAAGGCGATGATGCCGAACGTCAGGATCACGTCGTGGAACAGCGCCACGACCGCGCCGATGCCGAACTGCAGCTCGAACCGGAACCAGATGTAGACCAGCATCAGGCCGATCGAGAGCAGCAGCGCCAGGAGGCCGGCGTTGAACAGCTCGCCCGAGACCTTCGGGCCGACGACGTCGGTGCGGACGAAGGTGACCTTCCCGAGGGTCCTGGTGAGGGTCGCCTTCACCCGGTCGACGGTCTGCGCCGGGCTCGCCCCGGCCGGCGTCTGGAAGCGGACCATGGCCTGCTGCGGCGTGCCGAAGGCCTGGACCTGGACGTCGCCCAGCTCCATGGCCTCGAGCGCGGCGCGGGCGGCGCCGAGGTCGACGGCCTTCGGCGCGGTCGACAGCTCGAGGACGGTGCCGCCCTTGAAGTCGATGCCGCAGCTCAGGCCGCCGCAGGGCGGCTCGAACGGGATCAAGGCGCGCGCCAGCGAGGCGATCACCGCGATGGCCGACAGGATCGCCGCGAACCGGGCGAACCGCACGAACTGGAAGTTCGTCTTGACGGGGAGAAGCTTGATCAGAGGCCACATGGCGGGGCTCTCCCTTACGCGATCGGCAGGGTCTTCGGACGGGCGGCGCGATACCACCAGGCCAGAAGCACCTGCGTAATGAGGACGGCGGAGAACACAGAGGTGGCCACGCCGATGGAGAGCGTCCAGGCGAAGCCCTTCACGGGGCCCGCGCCGAACTGGAACATCATCAGCGCCGCCAGCAGCGTCGTCAGGTTCGCGTCGATGATCGTGCTCATGGCGCGAGAGAAGCCGGCGTCCATGGCCGTGGCGATGGTGCGTCCCGCCCGGACCTCGTCGCGCATCCGCTCGTAGATCAGCACGTTCGCGTCGACCGCCACCGCCAGGGTGAGGATCAGGCCCGCGATGCCGGGCAGGGTCAGGGTCGCCTGGGTGAAGCTCATGGCGGCGATGATCAGCAGGCCGTTCACCAGCAGGGCGATGATCGAGATCCCTCCAAACAGCAGGCCGTAGGCCAGCAGCATGAAGACCAGGATCGCGGTGAAGCCGATCACGGTGGATATCTGGCCGGCCTTGATGGCGTCGGCGCCCAGTTCGGCGCCCACGGTGCGCTGTTCCTCGACGTTCAGCCGGGTCGGCAGGGCGCCGGCGCGCAACAGGATCGCAAGGTCGTTGGCGCTCTCGACGGTGAAGTTGCCGCTGATCTGGCCCGAACCGCCCGTGATGGGCTCGTTGATGTTCGGCGCGGAGATCACCTTGTCGTCGAGCACGATGGCGAAGCGCTTGCCGACGTTGGCCGTGGTGGCCGCGGCGAAGCGGCGGGCCCCCTCGCCGTTGAAGCGGAAGTTCACCACCGGCCGCCCGGTCTGCTGGTCGAAGCCGGCTGTCGCGTTGGTCAGCATCTCGCCCGTCACCAGGGCCCGGCGCTTGACCACGTAGAACGGCTGGTACTGGTCGCCCGGCAGCAGGACCGAACCCGGGGGCACGCGGCCCTGCTGGGCGGCGGCGATGTCGGCCGTCTCGTCGACCATCTGGAAGGTCAGCTTGGCGGTCTGGCCCAGGATCGACTTCAGCTTCTCGGGGTCGCTCTCGCCCGGCGCGGCCACCACGATGCGGTTGGCGCCCTGGCGGGTGATCGACGGTTCGCGGGTGCCCAGTTCGTCGATCCGCCGCCGGATGATCTCCTGCGACTGCTCGACGGCCCGGCGCGCCTCGGCGTCCATCGCCTCGGGGGCGAAGGCCAGGCGCAGGCGCTGGTCCGGCTCGGTGGTGACGCGGATGTCCTTGCCGCCCACGGCGCCCGGAAGGGCCGTGCCGATGTTCTCGCGCAGCAGCCGCGTGGCGGCCTCGTACTGCGCCGGATCGGTGATCCGCAGGCTGATGGTGTCGCCGACGACGCCGAGGTCGCCGAAGGCGATCTGTTCCTCGCGCAGCTGGGTCCGCACATCCTCGAGGGTGTTGTTCAGGCGCTCGGACTTGAGCGCCTTGATGTCCACCTCGAGCAGGAGGTACGAGCCCCCCTGCAGGTCGAGGCCGAGGTTGAGGGTCTGCTTGGGCAGGAAGCCCGGAAGGTTCTCGCGGGCGTCCTTGGGCAGGGCGTTAGGCAGGGCGAAGATCACCCCGAACACGACCGACAGGACGACGAGGAGAACCTTCCAGCGCGAAAGGGTCAGCATCGGAAGGCGTCTTTTCTGGCTTAGGCCTTGGCGTCGTTCGCGGCCGCGGGCTCACCCTTGGCGCGGACGTCGGCGATCATGCTCTTCACCACCTTCACGGTGACGCCGGTGGCGATCTCGAGCCCGACTTCCTTGTCCTCGACGCGGACCACCTTGCCGATCATGCCCGAGGACAGCACCACCTGGTCGCCCCGCTTCAGGGCGCCCAGCATGTTCTGGTGCTCCTTCATCCGCTTCTGCTGCGGGCGGATCATCAGGAAGTAGAACAGCACGATCAGGAGGATCGGCATCCCGATCACCTGGATCAGGGCATTGGGGTCGTTCATCACAGCTCCGGTGGGCGGGGGCCGAACAGGCCTTAGAATTGGGTCGGCGGAAGCTATGCGCGCCGACCCGCTTTTGCAATGGAACGGGACCGTCGTGTAAGGCGGTGGCGATGCAGAACGACCTTTCGCCCCTCCTCACCCGCATCGCCGAGGCGCTGGAGCGGCTGGCGCCGCCGGCTCGCGCGACGCCGGTCTTCGAAACCGCCCGCCTGTTCCGGCACGAGCCGGCCACCAGCGCGTTTCATCCGGCGCCCGACTATCCGCTCCCCCTCGACAGCCTGATGGGCGTCGACCGGCAGAAGGCGCGGTTTCTGGAGAACCTCGAGCGCTTCGCCGGCGGGCTGCCGTTCAACCACGCCCTGCTCTGGGGCGTGCGCGGCACGGGCAAGAGCTCGCTCGCCAAGGCCGCCTTCATGTCCGTCGCCGCCCGGAACGCGGCGCTGAAGCTGGTGGAGGTCGACCGCGACGAGGTCACCGCCCTGCCCGCCCTGTTCGACGTGTTGCGGAGCCGGCCCGAACGGTTCGTTGTGCTCTGCGACGACCTCTCGTTCGAGGAAGGCGCGGCCGCCGCCAAGGCCCTGAAGTCGGCGCTGGAGGGCGGCGTCTCGGGCCCGCCCGCCAACGTCCTGTTCGTCGCCACCTCGAACCGCCGCCACCTGATGCCCCGCGGCCACCAGGAGGACCGCGGCCTCGTGGCCGCCGCCGAGGACGCCGAGGAGGAGGTCAGCGTCTCGGACCGCTTCGGCCTCTGGATCGGCTTCCCGCCCATGGACCAGCCGACGTACCTGGCGGCCGTCGCGGCCTACGCCGAGCGCTACGGGCTGCAGGCGCCGGACCTGGACCGCCGCGCCCTGCAATGGGCCCAGCTCCGCGGCGCGCGGTCGGGGCGCGTGGCCTGGCAGTTCATCCGCGACCTCGCCGGCGAGCTGGGCAAGCCCCTGCCCCTCTGAGCCGGGCCCTCCCCCGAAGCGGAGGAACAGGCGTCAGCGCGGCAGGACCAGCGCCGGGTCGATCGGGCGCGCGCGTTCCTGCGGGGTCGGGGCGTAGCGGACCTCGAAGTGCAGCTGCGGCTCGGAGACCCCGCCGGTCGAGCCGGCCTGGCCGATCTCCTGGCCCTGCTCCACGCGCTGCTGCATCCGCACATTGACCCGGCCCAGGTGGCCGTAGGCCGTGACCCAGCCGTCAGCGTGCTTGATCAGCACGAGGTTGCCGAAGCCGGGCACCTGGTCGCCGGCATAGACCACGTCGCCGGACGCCGCCGCCCGCACGGGATCGCCGGCGTTCGCGCGGATGTTGACGCCGTCATTGCGCTGTCCGGGACCCCGCGCACCGTAGGTCGAGAGCAGTTCGCCCCGGATCGGCCAGGCGAAGCGCCCGCGCCCCATCTCCATGATCTGGGCGTCGCTGACCGGCGGGCTCGCCACCGGCGCGCCGGGCACGGGACCTGACGGACGGTACGGCTGCGGCCGCGACGGAAGCTGGCTGTCCTCGACCACCGGCGGACGCGGCGCCGAGCGCGGCGGCGGAAGGCGCTGGCCCACCGGCGGCGGCGTGTCGAACGACGACGGCTTCGGCGGGGTCGGCGCGGGCGTCGTCTCCGGCGCGGGGACGCGCTCGGCCGGAGCGGTCGACCGGGTGACGATCGCCCCGCGGTCGCGGTAGCCGGCGGGCAGGGTCAACTTGCGACCGGGCGCCACGCTCGCCCCGCGGCGCAGGCCGTTGGCGGCGCGGAGCTGATCCACCGTCACGTCGAAGCGGCGGGCGATCAGCGCCAGGGTGTCGCCCCGGCCGACCACATAGGCCTTGGCCGAGCTGCCGGGCCCACGGATCGTCTGGCCGGGCTGCAAGCGGTAGGGCTTCTTCAGCTTGTTGAGCTTGGCCAGTTCCTCGATGTCGCTGTCGAGCTGACGCGAGATGCGGTCGAGGTTGTCGCCCTTCTTGACCTTGTACGCCTTGCCCGGGATCGAGACCTCGACGACGCGGCCGGTCACCTGGCGGGTCGTGACCGTGCGGCTGTCCGTAGGTTCGTCGGCTGCAGGTTCCGGCGCGGGCTCGGGCCGGCGCGACTGCGGCCGGGGCTCGGGCGCGGTCTCGGGTTCATCCGCGGCCGGCGCGGCCTCGGCCTGGTCGCCCGGGATCTTCAGCGTCTGTCCGCGCATCAGGCTCGACCCCCGCAGGCCGTTGGCTTCGCGCAGGGCGTCCATGCTCACGCCGAACTTCTTGGAGATCGAGAACAGCGTGTCCCCGCCCTGGACCTTGTAGGTGCGCCCGTCCTCATCGCGGGCGGCCTCAGCCCGGCCGCTGCGAGATGAACTCGCGGCCTTCTTGGCCGGCGCCGGGGCCTTGGGATTCTTGAGCACGTCGCCCGGCTGCAGGCGGTACGGCTTCTTCAGCCCGTTGGCCTTGGCCAGGGTCGGGATATCGGTCCCGAGCTTGTCGGCGATCTCGGCCAGGGTGTCGCCCTTGCGCACCGTGTAGGTGGCGGCCGGCCCGCGGGAGCGCCGGCTCGCGGCGTCGACCGCCGGGGGCGCCATGGCCACCGCCGGGGGCGGGAC